>JBKQTR010000110.1:0-29741 GCA_052143095.1 Allostellaceae bacterium | reverse complement strand
CACCTGGCCGCCACCGGACCGGAGGACCTCGCGCTGCTGCACTTTACCAGCGGCACCACCGGCCGGCCAAAGGGCGCAATGCACGTTCATGAAGCGGTCCTCGCTCATCATATGACCGGGCGATACGCGCTCGATCTGCATCCCGATGACGTGTTCTGGTGCACTGCCGATCCCGGCTGGGTGACCGGTACCTCCTACGGCATCATCGCGCCGCTGACCAATGGTGTGACGATGATCGTCGACGAGGCCGAGTTCGACGTAGAGCGCTGGTATCGCATCCTGCAGGAGGAGCGGGTCACCGTTTGGTACACCGCGCCGACGGCGATCCGCATGCTAATGAAGACCGGCGAAGAGGTGGCGCGCAAATACGATCTGTCGCGGCTGCGGTTTCTGGCCAGCGTCGGCGAGCCGCTCAACCCCGAGGCGGTGGTATGGAGCAACCGGGTCTACGGCCGGCCGTTTCACGACAATTGGTGGCAGACCGAGACCGGCGGCATCATGATCGCCAATTTCGCGGCGATGGACATCAAGCCCGGGTCGATGGGCCGCGAGCTGCCCGGCATCGATGCGGCAATCGTCTCCCGCCGAGCCGACGGCACGGTGCAGGCTATCGAGGCGCCGATGACCGCGGGTGAACTCGCCCTGCGCCCCGGCTGGCCGTCGATGTTCCGCGGTTATTTGGGCGAACCCGAGCGCTATGCGAAGTGCTTTGCCGCGGGCTGGTACTTGACCGGCGATCTCGCGATGCGCGACGCCGACGGTTACTTCTGGTTCGTCGGCCGCGCGGACGACGTGATCAAATCGGCCGGCCATCTGATCGGCCCGTTCGAGGTCGAGAGCGCGCTGATGGAGCATCCCGCTGTCGCCGAGGCAGGGGTGATCGGCAAGCCGGACCCGATGGCGGGCGAGATCGTCAAGGCGTTCGTTGCGCTGAACCCCGGCTTCTCGCCCTCCGAGGCATTACGCCGCGAGCTGCTCGGCCATGGCCGCAAACGGCTCGGTGCCGCGGTCGCCCCGAAGGAGATCGACTTCAGTCCCGGTCTGCCACGCACGCGCAGCGGCAAGATCATGCGCCGCCTGCTCAAAGCGCGCGAGCTCGGCCTGCCGGAGGGCGATCTTTCTACACTGGAAGGTGACGTGCGATGAACGACAAGGTGCGTCTCGACCACGCGCATGTGCGTCATCTTCTCACGTCTATGCTGCGTATCCGCCGATTCGAGGAGAAGTGCTTCGAGCTCTATCAGAGCGAGAAGATTCGTGGCTTCATGCATCTCTACGATGGCGAAGAGGCGGTTTCGGTCGGTGTCATCGAGGCGTTGCAGCCGGAGGATGCGATCGTCGCCACCTACCGCGAACACGGCCAGGCGCTGGCGCGCGGTATCGGAATGAACGTGCTGATGGCCGAGCTCTACGGCAAGCAGGAAGGCTGCTGCCGCGGGCGTGGCGGCTCGATGCATGTCTTCGATCGCGCAAGGCGCTTCTATGGTGGCAACGCCATCGTGGGCGGCGGCCTGCCACTGGCTGTCGGCACCGCAATGGGCGACAAGATGCTCGGACGCAACGCGATTACCGCCTGCTTTTTTGGCGACGGCGCGGTGGATGAGGGCTCATTTCACGAGAGCATGAACCTCGCCTCGCTATGGCAGCTGCCGGTGCTCTTTGTGTGCGAGAACAACCTCTATGCGATGGGCATGGCTTTGAAACGCGCCGAGGCGGAGACCGATATCGAACGCAAGGCTGCCGGGTATCGCGTGGCGAGCGCAGCAGTGGATGGCATGGACGTCGTTGCCGTCGAGGTCGCAGCGAGACGCGCGATCGCGGAAATCCGCAGGATGAGCGCGCCCTATCTGCTGGAGTGTCGTACCTACCGCTTCCGCGCGCATTCGATGTTCGACGCACAGCTCTATCGCAGCAAGCAGGAGATCGAGACCTGGCGCAAGAAGGACCCGGTTCGGCAACTTCAGTCTTGGCTGGAGCAAACCGGGCTGCTGCATTCGGACGAGATCGGCCGGATCGAGGCTGACATCGCAGCCGAGGTCGACGCGGCTGTTGCCTTTGCCGAGGCTGGCACGTGGGAGCCGATAGAAGAGTTGGAGCGCTTCACCATCATGGACCGGGTGCCGCAATGAGTGCCGCCGCAAGCATGGCCGCGCCGCAACGCATGACCTACCGCGAGGCGTGCAAGCAGGCCATCCGAGCCGCCATTCTCGCCGATCCACGCGTGTTCCTGATGGGCGAGGACGTTGCGCGTTATGGCGGCTGCTACGCAGTGACCAAGGGGCTCGCCGAGGAGTTGGGCGAGGAGCGGATTCGCGACACGCCGCTCTCCGAGGCCGGCTATGTCGGGGCCGGGATTGGTGCGGCGATCGCGGGCATGCGGCCGATCGTCGAGATCATGACGGTGAATTTCAGCCTTCTTGCCCTGGACCAGATTGTCAACAGCGCCGCGACCATCCCGCACATGTCGGGCGGACAGTTTGCCGTGCCGTTGGTGATCCGCATGGCAACCGGCGCCGGGCGGCAGCTTGCCGCGCAGCACTCGCACAGCTTGGAAGGGTGGTACGCGCACATCCCTGGTCTGAAGATTCTGGCGCCGGCGACAGTCGAGGATGCGCGGCACATGCTGCAGCCTGCGCTGGACGATCCCAACCCAGTGCTGATCTTCGAGCACGTGATGCTCTATAGCCGAGAGGACGAACTCAGTCCTGACATCACCGGCGTGGACATCGTCTCGGCAAAGATCCGCCGGCGGGGGCGCGACATCACGCTGGTAACCTATGGCGGAACCCTGTTCAAGACGCTTGAGGCAGCTGCGGCGTTGCACGAAGAAGGCATCGAAGCGGAGGTGATCGACCTGCGTGTCCTGCGTCCGCTGGACATGGCGACAATACTTGGCTCGGTGGCCCGCACCCGGCGGGTGGTGATCGTCGACGAAGGCTGGAAATCGGGATCGCTATCGGCCGAGATCGCGGCCCGCATCGTCGAGGAGGCGTTCTTCGAGCTCGACGCGCCGATCCGCCGGGTCTGCTCGCGCGAAGTGCCGATCCCCTATGCCGCGCACCTCGAACAAGCGGCGCTGCCACAGGCACCGGCTATCGTCGCCATGGCGCGAGGGCTGGTGAAGGGGGGATGACCGACTTCCGCATGCCCTCGCTCGGCGCCGACATGGAGGCCGGCACGCTGGTCGAGTGGTTGGTCAAACCCGGCGTGAGAGTGAAGCGCGGCGACGTCGTCGCCATCGTGGAGACGGAGAAGGGCGCAATCGAGATCGAGATCTTCAACGAAGGCTTGCTGTCGGAGATCGTCGTGCCGGTGGGTGGACGCGTTCCGGTCGGTACCGTTCTCGCGCGCCTTGATAGCGCGGCGACCGCACCGACGCCGGCGGCCCCGCCGTCTTTCCCGTCTGCACCCGCCGTGGCTGTCTTACCGCCAGCGCCCATTGTGCCCATCCCTCCGGCCACACCAGGCCGCCGGCATATTTCACCGGCAGCCCGCCGCCTTGCCGCCGAGCGGGGCATCGATGTCCAGCGACTGCGAGGCACCGGGCCTGGCGGCGCGGTCACCGCGGCAGACATCGAAGCGGCCACGCCCAAGGCTCCGGGTGGCGAGACGGCCCAACGGCGGGCTGGCTTCGATCGCGCTGCGATGCGCCAAGCCATCGCAGCCGCGATGAGCCGGTCGAAGCGGGAAATCCCGCACTACTACCTGAGTCAGACGATCGAGG
Source organism: Allostellaceae bacterium (assembly GCA_052143095.1). Lineage (GTDB taxonomy): Bacteria > Pseudomonadota > Alphaproteobacteria > ATCC43930 > CGMCC-115725 > DAHUYF01. Next base: position 26,017 of record JBKQTR010000110.1, on the reverse strand, counting down.
TCTCCGACCCGCTGGCACGACTGGAACGGTTGAATCGCGAACGGCCTCCGCCCGAACGCATCTTGCCGGCGGCACTTTTCTTGCGTGCCATCGCATTGGCGATCGTGAAGACACCGGAGCTGAACGGGTTCTGGGAGGAAGGGCGGTTCCGTCTGGGCGATGGCGTGCATATCGGTTGGGCGATCGCGCTGCGTGGCGGCGGCCTGGTGGCGCCGGCGATCCACGACGCCGACCGCCGCTCCCTCGACGAGCTGATGGCCGCGATGCGCGATCTCGTTCTGCGGGCGCGCAGCTCAGGATTGCGCAGCTCCGAGTTGAGCGATCCGACGGTCACTGTGACCAGCCTCGGCGATCGCGGCGCAGAGACCGTGTTGCCGATCATCTATCCGCCGCAGGTGGCGATGATCGGCATCGGCCGGATCGTCACGCGCCCCTGGGTAGTGGACGGCACAATCGGGCCGCGTCCGATCGTGACAATGACGCTGGCTGGCGATCACCGCGCGAGCGATGGCCATCGTGGCGGCATTCTGCTTACCGAGATTGATCGTCTTTTGCGGGAGGCGGAGACGTTATGAACAAAGCCGAGGCGAAGAGCCTAGTGCTCGACGTGCTGTCCGGGATCGCCCCGGAAGCTGATTTCGCGGGTCTCCTGGGCAACGCGTTGCTGCGCGACGAGCTCGATCTCGACTCGATGGACTTTCTCAACTTCATTGCTGCGCTGCATGAGCGTACCAGGATCGACATTCCCGAGGCGGATTATCCAAAGCTGTTCACGTTGGACGGCGCCATCGCCTATCTGCGCCGCTGACCGTCCGGAACGGAGCACGAGATCGATGTCACCGATCCGCGCGGTTACGAATATTCAGCCCGTTTGAGATCAAAGACGAGCTGACCGGGCCCGCCGCCCGCATCAGGGCGGAGCCGTGACGCGCGAGGGGACGCGGGCCCGCTGATTTGCGTCAATGCTGCCGGTCGGCCGGTCCCATTAGACCGAACCAACAACAGCAATCCAGGGGGGCGAGTTATGAAGCAAAAATTCTCCATCACCTACGCTCGCACATCCTACGGGGAGATCGAGCTCGAAGCCGAAAACAGCCACCAAGCCGAAGCGTTGTTCCGGACGCTGGCAATATCCGATCGGTTCGAATGCAAGCATCGCAGCATCAGCATACCGCAATATCGAATCGTTGACGTAGCCGCTATCGATGAGGCGCCGACTTCGTTGCGTCGCGACGCTCGCAGCCATGGAGATGTTCTTGCCCGGCGAGAAGCAATCGGCGTTCCCGGGTTCTTCTTTCGGGGCTGACCCGTCTGAAGGCGACGGTTTCCTTTATCAGCGGTATGATCAGCGGCGCCCTTACGCATCCGCTGTCGATCCGATACTCGGCGACAGAGATGCTCACCGGCTCGCGGATAGCGCCTCCTGACCGACGGATACCAAGAATTCGAAGGGCGAATCCAAGCCGCCCGCTATAATGTGATTTTCGCCGCTGTGCAGCGGTGCTGCGTCCTTCATGAAATGGTGGCCGATCGCCCGCCCATTCACTATCGTCCCGAGCGTACTCCCCAGGTCTGATACAAGGAGCCGGTCGGCGCTCCGCGCGATCATGAAATGTTGGCGCGAGAGGCGGAAAGGCTCCTCATCCTCGATCATGAGATCGGGGCGTCGCGAAGGCTTGGCTTCACCCTCGACTGGGGTCCGGCCAACCATGAAGGGCAATGTGGCGACATGAATGGGCACTGCGCCGATCCGAGCGCGCAACGCATCGCTTTGAGCCGCGAGCGAAATCGTGGCGTCGCGGGCGATAACCGCGTCCGACGCCGTTTCACGCATCCCGTCCTGGGAACGGTCATGCGCGAAGGGCAGCAGGTCGCCGGCAATCTTGTCCTCGATCCCTCTCAGTCTGACGCTGAGCCGCAGGATCAGGTCGCATGCCAGCGTGGGATCGCCGCTCATCCGCTCCAAGAACTGTCGCGCGGTAAGGACCTCGACTTCGCCGTCCGCGACGGCGCGCGCCGTCGCGCTGCGGCTACGGCATTCGATGACGCCCATCTCGCCCAGCCACTCGCCGTCTCGTACATGGCCGAGCAACACAGAGGCGGCGCCGACCTCGCGCAAGACTTCGATCTCACCGCGCCTTACCCGCAGCACACGGTCACTTGCGTCGCCCTGCCGGAACAGGATATCCCCCTTCTTGAACTGGCTCAGCGTGGTCATGAACGGATGTCCTGTGCGGCACATGTATCAGCCGGGATCCCCCGGATGACTAGCTTCCCATGTAAACCAAAATTGTGCTGGCTTTGCCGACAAGGCGTCGAGGCTGACGCATCTGCTCTCCATCCGCGCCTCGGCAGGTTGCTTTGTGTCATCAAACCACACCTCCGCTGTCTGTAACTTCGCTCGTCGTCTCAGACCCCCTCACGCTGGCGCTGGCGGCGCAGTCGCGCAATCAGGCGCAAAACTCCCCAGACAATTTCTTCGGCATCGCGGCCTCGGCCATCTGGAACGTGACATGGAGCGCGCGGATCGCAGTGTTGCAGGCGGCTATGATCACTCCCGGACGCGCGAGCTGGTGGTGTCACCCGAACTCTTCTGACGACGATGGCAGTTCCGGTACTCCTCTCGCACCAGGCGAGACCGGGTCTAGCTTTTGCGACGGGCCGCGAACTATTCGCAGGGATCCCAAAGCTCGACCACGCGAAGCACCGTCACATCCGAATCGTCAGCTGCCTCGCACAGTTGGCGATGTGCCTCCAATACTCTCGACGGCTCAAGGTCGGCACAGATGGCTATTTCAGAAAGGGCTGTGTCACTCAGCCGCTCGTCTGAGGATGATCTGGCCGAATGCACGAGAACCTCCTCGACGACCTCGCGGCTCAGGCGCGGCGAAAGGAACGAGTGAGGTCGCGCGGCTTTCTCGATGGAGGCCTTGCGGGAGGGGCCTCGGCTCGAACGCTTCGCCGGCCGCTTTGCCGTCGCCGTCCTCCGCTTGGCCATCCTCGCCTTCGGGTTGGTCTTGTGCGGCATGATAATCCTCCCTGCAATAGCCGCCAGCAGCTTCGGGGATCTATGACATACCCATCAATAAGCACGCTGCCGCGCGATATTATTTTCAAGACTACTACAATTTTAGGTCCGGTGCCATGGATGGAAGTGAGCCGCCCTTCGCCAATTGGTGTCGCTGGACGGAGCGCATCACGGCGATGCTGGATCCGGTGGCGAAGTGGCGCTTAGAGAAGACGTCCATCGTCGCGATGTGCCGCTCATCGGCGCGCTTTTCCCGCGCAGAGCAGGCATTGTCCGGTGAGCGCAGCCGAGATCAACGGCCGGTTGCGGCACGCTGAACGCACGGCTTGCCGCGCCGGCAACTCTCCATCGCATCGAGGCTGATCTGGATCAAGGCATCGCCACCTCCTTGGACGTAGGGTGCGTCATTGATCGACGCGCCTCCTCAGACGGCGCGCGGTGCTCGACCTCAATAATGGAGTGCGACCTCATGGCCCAGACGGTTGAAGTGAAGAGAAGTCAGAGAACGATGGCGCCCGCTCCCGTGCCGACTGCAGGGGTTGATATGTGGCAATCGTTCCGCAATGACATGCAGCGCCTCTTCGATCAATTCTGGAACCGCGGCTTTTCGCCGGCGCTGCCCCGCATGTTCGATGTCGAACCGATGCGACGTTACTGGCCCTCCGCCGGTTTCGCTTCGCCGGCGGTGGATTTTGCCGAAGATGACAAGGCATACCACATCACGGCGGAGCTGCCAGGCATGAGCGAGAAGGACATCGACGTCAGCCTATCCGGTGACACGCTGACGATCAAAGGAGAAAAACGCGACGAAAAGGAAGAGAAAGCGAAGAACTATTACCTGTCGGAGCGTAGTTACGGCTCGTTCCAGCGCTCGTTCACTTTGCCCGACGGCATCGACCGCAACAAGATCGAGGCCTCCTTTGCTGCAGGCGTGCTCACGCTCACCGTGCCGAAGACCGCGGAATTGGTGCAGCAGCAGAAGAAAATCGAGGTGAAGGCGAAATAGCCGAGCCGGGGCGATGGGACCTTTGTACCATCGCCCCGCCCTCTATCGTGATCGCAAGGCGCGAGCCGAGGGGACGCCCGCGCTTTGGAACTGACAGGTGGAGAGCGCGATGAAAGTACGCGACGCAATGTCCAGGGACGCGGAAACAGTGCGTTCCAGCCAGACGATCCAAGAGGTCGCCGCGCGCATGGATCGTCAGGGCATCGGCTACTTCCCAGTCTGCGACCGGGGGCGTCTGGTCGGGATCATCACTGATCGCGACATCACCTGCCGCCTTGTCGCCGATGGCCGCGACCCGGTGGTCACAAAGGTCCACGATGTCATGTCGAAGGGCGTTGCATGCTGCTTCGATGATGACACTCTGGAAGCTGCCGCTCAGTTGATGCAGCAAAATCGCATCCGCCGCCTCCCGGTCGTCGACCGTCAAGAGCACCTCGTCGGCGTGCTTTCCCTGACCGACCTGGTGCGATGGGTTCCAAGTCGACTGACAGTGGAGTTGCTGGAAGCCGTGTCTCGGGCAGCACCGCTCAGTGTCACGATCAATCCCACGGCACAGATATTGGAATAGGGGCCGAGCTCTTTCGCGCCGCGGCGCGTCCGATGTCGTGCACGGCGGCAGTCCGTTGCCGGCCTATCTCGGCTCTGATCTAGATCAAGGCGGCCTGCGGATCATCGGCGATCATAGCATGTGCGTGGAATGTTCCATTGGAACCGTTTAAATCATCCACGGGCGAGTAACGGCACCGCTTTCGCGAGGGGGAAATCCCATGGAGTCACCGATTCAGATCACCTTCCGCGGCATGGGGCCTTCCGAGGCGATCGAGGCGCGTATTCGCGAAAGGGCCGAAGAGCTCACCCGATTCTACGATCGCATCACGCGCTGCCACGTCGTCGTGGAATCCGGTCACCACCATCATCACAAGGGCCGGCTTTATCACGTGCGCGTGAACCTCGCCGTTCCCGGAAGCGAAATTGTCGTGAAGCGCGATCCCTCCGAACATCATGCGCATGAGGACGTGTATGTGGCGATACGCGATTCCTTCGACGCTGTGCGCCGGCAGCTCGAAGATCACGTCAGGCGCACACGCGGCCAGAGCAAGATGCATGAGGCCGCGGAGCATGGCAGGGTGGCGCGGCTCTTTCCCGCTGAAGACTACGGGTTCATCACGTCCGCCGACGGGCAGGAGATCTATATGCATCGCAACAGCGTTGTCGGCGGAGTCTTCGACAAGCTGCGTGTAGGCGATGAAGTGCGGTTCGTCGTGCATGCGGGCGAGGGCGAGAAGGGGTCTCAGGCAAGTGCGGTGACGCCGATAGGGAAGCATCATCTGTCGCCATCGTCACCATGAGACCGACGAGCTCGTCCATCAATGAGCCGCCCAGTGTTGGTCTCGTGAGCCAAGCCGCACCTCGTCCCCTGATCAAGTCCATTCGCCAAAACCGTAGTGTTCGCGAAGCGCGGCGCGAGATGGTGCGTCTTCCTCGCCTGTGTCTTTTTGCCGGAGCGTCGAGGCAGGGGCTGGTCGGATCGGCGGATCGAATGGAGATGGCTCCGGACGGCGGTTGAACCCGCCAATTGCCGTAATAACATCTTTGATCGTGACACGATCGGCCCGCATGTGAGCCTGTACGATCGGGTCCGAAAGCAAATCCGCTGATGGATCAGACGATCGTGGCCGGCATCGGCAACATCTATTCCGACGAAATCCTTTTTCAAGCGCGGCTTCATCCGCGCAGTCGTGCCGATCACCTGGATCGTGGTGCGCTCAAGCGGCTATTCAGCAAGACGCGAAGCGTCTTGCGCACGGCGATCCGTCGCGGCGGCGGCTCGGGGCAGATGTTGGAGCGCCTCCCACGCGGCTTTCTCATTCACCAGCGCAAGAAAGGCGGGCGCTGTCCCCGCTGCGGCGGCGCGATCGCCGCGATCAAGTTTTCCGGCCGGACGGCTTATTATTGCCCAAATTGCCAACCGGTCCCGCGCCGAGGGGGCGCGCGATGAGGGCTCTGTCCCGCAAGCGACGGTAGGAATGCCGGTCTCAGCGCTGATCGAGGGCTTCGAGATGGCGCGGAAGCTCGTCAAGCGGCAGTTTCGTGAGATCCTTCGGGGCTGCGGCCTTGATCTTGCCGCGTGCAGCGTCATCGAGCGCATCGCGCAATTCACCCAGGCAACGCGGCGGGGCAAACAGGATAAGGTTGTCGAAGCGCTTTTCCGCCGCCGCCTGGTTCAACTGGCCGGCCAAGCCACGGACAAAAGCCGCCTTCAGCTCGTCATGCGGATCATGCCGCGACTCGATGCTGTGATGCGCGGAATACCCGCTCTCCTGTGTCCGACCCGGCCGGTCGGCCCAGATGTCGCGCGACGGCGTGTGGGCCGCTTCCGAGGCGCTCTCGGACACGACATCGAAGCCAACCCCTCCCTCGCGCGCCACCAGAACCCGCGCGCGGCTGCCATCGGCGATGACGATCCAGGTAGTTCGGTGCCTGGGCATCAAAACTCTCCTCCCCTGGAATGTGCTGCATATTAAGGCAAGCAGCCAGTCGCCGGCATTGACATAGCTCAAGCGCGGTCCCCCCTTGATTTGCCTCAAAGCGCTTCGCACGACCCGGGACTAGAAATAAAATTACAACAACGGGAGGGAGGCCGGCCGATGAGCGACGATGCGGTCATTGCAAGGTTTGAAAGGTCGGCCCCGGCCGAGAGGGCGCCGCCTGCGGCGCCGCTTACGCCGGGACGGGCGCTGCCGGTGTCGCGCTTGCGCAGCGTCTGCGAGTTGGGCAGCCTCGCCTTCAATACGACGGAGGAGCTCGCGGACCTGCCGGGCCTTGTGGGCCAGGAGCGGGCGCTCGAGGCGATCCGGACCGGCATCGGCATCCGCCGCAAGGGCTTCAACGTCTTTGCCTTCGGCCCCCCGGCGCAGGCAAACATACGATGATCGACCAGCTTCTGCAGGATCAAGCCGCCGCCGCGCCGACGCCGCCCGACTGGTGCTACGTCAACGACTTTGCCGATCCGCATCGGCCGCGGCGGCTGGTGTTGCCAACAGGGCGTGCGACCACGCTTCGTGATGCGATGAAGCATCTCGTTGCGGAGCTGCGCGTGGCGCTTCCGGCTGCCTTCGAGCGCGAAGACTATCGGACTCGCCGCGAGGTGATCGACCAGCAGTTCAAGCACCGTCACGAGGAGGCGTTTGGCGCCCTGCAGCGCAAAGCCGAGCTGAAGAGCGTCGGCCTGCTTCGCACGCCGATGGGGCTTGCGCTCGCCCCCATCCGCAATGGCGAAGTCATCCCGCCCGACGTCTTCCAAAGGCTTCCCGCGGAGGATCGCGAGCGGATGAGGACCGAGATCGAAGCCCTGCAGGCCGAGCTCGAAGCCATCGTGCGCAAGATCCCCGATTGGGAGCGCGAGCATCGGGATGCGGTTCGTCGGCTTAACCGCGACACGACGGCGGTGGTCGTGCGGCACTTGCTGCAAGAGGTGCGTGCCGCCTTCACCGACCTGCCGGAGGTCGTGGCCTATCTCGGCGAGGTCGAGAGCGACATCCTCGAGCATGCCGAAGAGTTCACCGGACATGATCGCGAAGGGACACAGTCGGAAGGTCCGGTTGCCGAGATGCCATCTTTCCGCCGCTACCAGGTCAATGTCCTCGTCGACAATGCCGGTCAAAAAGGCGCGCCGATCGTCTACGAGGATCATCCGACGCATCAGAACCTGATCGGTCGCATCGAGCATCTCGCCCGCTTTGGCGCTCTCGTCACCGATTTCAACCTGATCGTCCCGGGCGCACTGCACCGCGCCAATGGCGGCTATCTCGTGCTCGACGTTCAGCGGCTCCTGGCCGCCAATTTCGGGTGGGACACTTTGAAACGCGCCTTGCGATCGGGCGAGATCCGCACCGTGTCGCTCGAGCAGCTGCTCAGCCTCGCCAGTACGGTGTCGCTCGATCCCGAGCCGATACCGCTCGAGGTCAAGGTCGTCCTCGTGGGATCGCCGCTGCTCTATTATCTCCTTTCCGAGCTCGATCCGGACTTCCCCGAGCTTTTCAAGATTGCCGGCGATTTCGACGATCGCATCGACCGCTCAGCAGAGACGACGGAGCTTTATGCCCGGCTCATCGCCTCGGCCGCGCGCCGCGAGAAGCTGCGACCGCTCGACCGGGCGGCGGTCACACGAACGATCGAGGAAGCGGCGCGCATGAGCGGCGATGCGGCAAAGCTCACCGCGGAAATCCGCGGGCTCGTTGACCTCCTCCAGGAGGCGGATCACTTGGCGGAGGTGGCCGGGAATGCCCTGGTCGGCGGCGCCGAGATCGAGGCTGCGATCGACGCCCGCCGGCGCCGCGCCGATCGTATCCATCGCCGCTTCCAAGAGGAGGTCGGCCGGAACACGCTGCGCGTCGAGACGGCCGGGGAGCGCATCGGGCAGGTGAACGGTCTATCCGTCGTCACCGTGGGCGGCGTGAGTTTCGGCCGCCCGAGCCGTATCACCGCGCAGGTGAGGCTTGGCAAGGGCGAGGTGATAGACATCGAGCGCGAGGTCGCGCTGGGTGGGCCCATTCATTCAAAGGGTATCCTCATCCTGTCGGGGTTTCTCGGCGGCCGTTTCGGGCGGAACGGGCCGCTATCGCTCACCGCGAGCCTGGTATTCGAGCAGTCCTACGGGCCCGTCGAGGGCGACAGCGCTTCCGCGGCAGAGCTTTTCGCCCTGCTTTCCGCCTTGTCGGGAGCGCCAATCCGGCAGTCCCTGGCCGTAACCGGCTCGGTCGACCAGCATGGCAACACCCAGGCAATCGGCGGCGTCAACGAGAAGATCGAGGGCTTCTTCGACATCTGCTCGGCGCGCGGCCTCGCCGGCGGTCAGGCTGTCCTCATCCCTGCTGCCAATGTGCAACACCTCATGCTGAGGCGCGAGGTGGTCGATGCCGCGGCCGCCGGTCTCTTCTCGATCATTCCGTTCGAGACCATCGACCAGGGAATTGAGATTCTGACCGGATTGCCGGCGGGCGTACCGGATGCAGGCGGGAGCTATTCGGAAGGAACGATCAACCGCGCCGTCGCGGTGAGGTTGGCGGCTTTCGCGCGTCGGAGTGTCCGCGCGCCTTTGCCTAGGGCACCGCAGCGGTCGCGCCTTGCTTCGCGTGAGAACGATGAATGAGTTGGAGATAAAGCGGGTCGTCATCGCCTGCGACGCGCAGGGCGATATCGACATCGCCGTGCGCGAGGCGGCGGTGCTGGCCGCGCGGTGGCAGGTTCCGCTTCACGGGGTCTTCCTCAAGGACGAGAATCTTCTGCGTCTCGCCGAGCTGCCGTTCAGCCGCCAGGTGAGCCTGTCTGCGCCGGAGCTGTCGGGAGCATTCGAGCTCGACGAATTGCAGAGCCTGCTTTCGGCGCTCGCGGCTGCCATGCGACGCGCGATCGAAGGCGCAGCGAAGCGCGAGGGCGTCGATTGGTCCTTCACCGAGCTGCGCAACTTGCCGAGTGCCGCGTCCGGCGCGGTCGCAGAGGGCGATATTCTGGTGATCGATGCCGGCGTGCGTCCGTTCTCGGGATCCTGGCGACTGCGCTCGCCGTGGGAGGGCGCCGCGGGAGATCTCGGGGCGATGGTGCTGCTGCGCCGCAATGAGGGAGGGCAGCGCCCTTGCATTGTCTTCGTGCTGGAGGGGAGCGCTGTCGATCACGACAGAGCCTTGGGGGCGATTCGGGCACTTGCGAACGCGCAAGATCAGGTGCATGTGTTGGCGCCCGGCGGTTTTGCTGCCGAGGCCGCCTTCCGCGAGGCGCTGGTCAATCGAGGAAAGGTTGTGGGCCTGCCGAATCTCTCGGTCGAGCGTGTGTCGGGCGACCTTGCGGATGTGCGCAATCGTATCACCCAGCTGAACCCTCGGCTCGTGGTGATCGAGACCTCCGCGTTGGGGCAGGAGGGCGTGCAGGCGCTGGTCACGACAACGTGGTGCGACTTGCTGCTGATCGGAAAAGCATAGAGCGGCTCTCTACGGCACGTTCCGGCGTAACTCGTCGATCCACGCTTGAGCGTTCGCATCGCTCGGCGCGCGCCAGTCGCTGCGGGGGGACAGCGACCCGCCCGAGCCGACCTTCGGGCCATTCGGCAAAGCCGACCGCTTGAACTGGCTCTGCTCAATGAAACGGAAGAGAAAAATCTCTCTAGCCATTTCTTGATCGCCGGCAGGTCATAGGCGTTTCGCTCGAGCGTCGTAACCGGGTCCGGCCAGTCGCCGCGCTCGGTTGCGCCCCAGGCGTGATCCGCGAGAAATGCGATCTTGCTCGGGCGATAGCCGTACCGGCTGATATAATAGAGATTGAAATCCTGCAGCTCGTAGGGCCCGATCTCGTCTTCCGCGCGCTGGACGGCCCCGTCTCTCGCGGGCACAAGCTCCGGCGATACAGGGGTGGCGAGAATTGCGGCAAGCGCCGCCGCCGCCGCCTCCGGCAGTTCCCCGGCCTCGATGACCCAGCCGACGAGGTAGCGAAGCAGGGTCTTCGGCACCGACGCGTTGACGCTGTAGTGCGCCATGTGATCGCCGACGCCATAGGTCGTGTAGCCCAGCGCCAGCTCGGACAAATCGCTCGTGCCAATCACCAGCGCGGAGTGGCGATTGGCAAGGCGAAAGAGGTGAGAGGTGCGCTCGCCAGCCTGAACATTCTCGAACGTCTTGTCATAGAGAAGCTCGCCGCGCGCGAAGGGATGACCGATATCCTCAAGCATCCGGCGCGCGGCCGGCCGAATGTCGATCTCCGCCGCGCTGACGCCAAGGCCGTGCATGAGCCGCAGAGCATTCTGGCGTGTGTGCTCACCCGTCGCGAAGCCGGGGAGGCTGTAGGCGAGGATCTGCGTGCGCGGGAGGCCCAGGCGATCGAAGGCGCGGGCGATGACCAGCAGCCCTTGAGCCGAATCGAGCCCGCCCGAGACTCCGATTACCGCTCTTTGCAGCTTCGTCGACCTGAGGCGCTGCGCCAGGCCCTGCACCTGGATCTCATAGACTTCACGACAGCGTTCATCGCGACGCCGATGATCACTGGGAACGTAAGGAAAGCGGGAGATCGTGCGGGAAAGGGGAATCTCGCCGGCCGGCGGGACGAAGGCGATGGGGATCCGGCGCATCGACGCCAGGGCGTCGTAATGGGCAACGGTGCCGTCATTGAAGCTGGTGAGTCGCGCGCGCTCCTGCACGAGGCGGTCGAGATCGATATCGGCGAAGATGAGGCGCGACGACGTGCCGAATCTCTCTCCTTCGGCGAGCAGCTCGCCATTCTCATAGGCGAGCGCTTGGCCGTCCCAGGCGAGATCGGTCGTCGACTCGCCGAACCCAGCGGCGGCATAGAGATAGGCAGCGACGCAGCGTCCCGATTGGGAGGCGCAAAGCAGGCGTCGGTAGTCGGCCTTGCCGATGGTCGCATTGCTGGCGGAGATATTGGCCAGCACCGTGGCACCGGCCAACGCGGCATAGCTGCTGGGTGGTATGGGGGCCCACAGGTCTTCGCAGATTTCGACATGGAGCGCAAAGCCGGGACAAGCCCGCGCCGCGAAGATGAGATTGGCGCCAAACGACACGTCCTGGCCCAGCAGAGAGATCGACGGCAATAGCGCCTGGCCCGCCGCGCAGAACTGCCGCTTCTCGTAGAACTCGCGGTAATTCGGCAGATAGCTTTTCGGCGCAACGCCAAGCATGGCGCCGCCATGGATGACGGCGGCGCAGTTGAAGAGCTTCGCCTCGGCGCGGACCGGCACGCCGACGATGATAACGAGCGGCAGGTTGATGCTTGCCGCCAAGATCTCGGCCAGTGCTGTCTCAGCCGCATCGAGCAGCGCATGCTGGAAAAAGAGGTCGTCATTGGCGTAGCCGGTGATGCCAAGCTCCGGAAACACGACGAGCCCGGCCTGGCGTTCGGCCGCGGCATTGGCCAATCGAACCGTCTCCCGCGCGTTCTCGGCCGGTGAGGCAAGCGACACCACGGGCGTGGCGATGGCCACTCGGAAGAAACCATGGCGGTAGAGCGACCGGAACGGCGACAGGCCGGTGATGGCTGGCGACGACATTTTCTCGAGCCCTCGCTATGAACCTATCAAGGCCAATATTGGCGATCTACCTCGCCCGGGCCACCTTGATGTGGATCAAGGTGGATCGGTGGCACGCTTGCGATACTTCGCATTATTTTTCGCAGCGGCCGGGTCATGCCTGCTCACAACACGGAGATTGCCGACGCGCTCGACCAGGTCGCCGATCTGCTCGAGCTGGAACAGGGAAACCCCTTTCGCATCCGCGCCTATCGCAACGCTGCGCGCGTCATGCGCGGATTCGGCACGGAAGTGTCGAGCCTGTTCGCGCGGGGCGAGGAGCTGCCGAAAGTGCGGGGCATTGGCGCCGACCTTGCCGGCAAGATCAAGGAGCTGGCGGCCAGCGAGCGGCTGCCGCTGCTCGACGAGCTGCGCCGCCAAGTGCCCGCGGTCGCGCTCGAGCTGCTGCGGCTGCCCAATCTCGGGCCCAAGCGCGTCAAGCTGCTCTGTGAGAAGCTCCACATCCATAGCGTCGAGCAGCTGCACCGGGCGCTGCTGGATGGCCGCGTGCGCAAGTTGTCGGGATTCGGCGCGGGCATGGAGAAGAAACTGCTCCAAGCGATCGAAGAGAGACCGCATGGCCCGTCCCGCTTCAAGCTTGCGGCGGTCGAGGGCCTGGTTGCCCCGCTGATCGACTACCTGAGGAAGGCACCGGGCGTCGGCCAAGTGACGATCGCCGGCAGCTATCGCCGCTGCCAGGAGACGGTGGGCGACATCGACATCGTCGCCATCGCTACAAAGGGACCGCCCGTGGCCAATTGGTTCACGCAATATCCGGAGGTCGAGCGCGTCGCTGCCGCCGGCGACACGCGCGCAACCGTAGTGCTGCGCTCGGGATTGCAGGTGGACCTTCGCATCGTGCCGACGGAGAGCTATGGCGCGGCGCTCCATTATTTTACCGGCAGCAAGGCGCACAATATCGCCATCCGTCGGCTTGGCCAGGAGAGGGGACTCAAGATCAACGAGTATGGCGTCTTTCGCGGGCGCCGACGCGTCGGCGGAGATACCGAGGCCGAGGTGTATAAGGCCGTCAACCTTCCCTTCATCCCGCCGGAGCTGCGCGAGAATCGCGGCGAGATCGAGGCAGCGGCTGCACATAAGCTACCGAAGCTGATCGAGCTTACCGATCTCCGCGGCGATCTCCATGTACACAGCACGGCCACCGACGGCCATAACACCATCGAAGAGATGGCCGATGCGGCGCGCGCCCTCGGGCTCGACTATATCGCTATCACCGAGCATTCGCGGCGTCTCAGTATGGCGCATGGGCTCGATCCTGCGCGCCTGCGCCGTCAAATGGCCGAGATCGACCGGCTCAACGCGCGCCGCGGCGGTTTCACGGTGCTTAGGGGTATCGAGGTCGATATCCTCGAGGAGGGCAAGCTCGATCTGCCGGATTCGGTGCTGGCCGAGCTCGACCTGGTCGTCGCGGCCGTCCATAGCCGTTTCAACCTCTCGCGCGAGCAGCAGACGGAACGCATCCTTCGCGCCATGGAGCGACCGCATTTCACCATTCTTGCCCACCCCACCGGCCGCCTGATCGGCGAGCGCGAGCCCTATGACGTCGACATGCCGCGCCTCATCACAGCGGCGCGCGAGCGCGGCTGCTTCCTTGAGCTCAACGCGCATCCGGACCGCCTCGATCTCACCGACATCCATTGCCGCATGGCCAAGGAGGCGGGGGTGCTTGTCAGCATCGCTTCCGACGCGCACCGAGACACCGACCTCTCCTTCCTGCGCTTCGGCGTCGGACAGGCGCGGCGCGGCTGGCTTGGTCCGGAAAATGTGTTGAATGCGCGGCCACTTGCGGAACTGCGCTCGCTGCTCAGGCGTGCGGTCGCTTAACCCGGCAGGATCTCGCCCGCATTTCGCAAAGCGAAAGCCATATCCATACGGATCTCTACGAGCTGGCGATGCTGCAGGCCTATTGGGAGCACGGCTTTGCCGGCACGGCCGTATTCGAGTTTTTCGTGCGCAAGCTGCCGTTGCGGCGCGGCTTCCTCATGGCTGCGGGCCTCCAGCAGGCTGTCCAATTCCTGGAGGGGGCGCGTTTTACCGATTCAGAACGCGATGCGCTGCGTCGCCTGGGCCAATTTCCGCCGGCATTCGTCGACTCACTGTCCGATTTCCGCTTCGCCGGCGATGTTGACGCGCTGCCGGAGGGAACCATTTTCTTCCCAGATGAGCCCCTGCTGCGCGTGGTCGCGCCCTTGCCTCAGGCGCAGCTGGTCGAGACCCGCCTCATCAACCTACTGCATTTCCAGACGGTCATTGCCTCGAAGGCGGCGCGCATGGTGCTGGCGGCGCCCGGCAAGCAGCTCGTCGATTTCGGCCTGAGACGGGCGCATGGCGCAGAGGCAGGGCTGCTCGCGGCGCGCGCCAGCTATCTCGCGGGCTTCGCCGGCACGGCAACATTGGAAGCGGCGCTTCGCTTCGGCATGCCCGCCTACGGCACCATGGCACATTCGTTCATCCAGGCGCATGACGACGAGAGCCACGCTTTCGAGAATTTCGCGCGCAGCCGACCCGAGGGCGTCGTGCTCCTGATCGACACGTACGACACCGAGCGGGGCGCCGAAAAGGTGGCGGAACTCGCCCATCGGCTTGCGCGCGAACACATCCGGATTCGCGGTGTGCGCCTCGACAGCGGCGATCTCGGCGAGCATGCGCGCCGCGTGCGTGCCATCCTCGATGCGCATGGCTTGCAGGACATCACCATCTTCGCAAGCGGCGGGCTCGATGAGGACGCACTCGTCGCGCTCACGCGCGAGCGCGCTCCCATCGACGGCTATGGGATCGGCACGAGCCTTACCACGTCCTCGGATTCACCCGCTCTCGATTGCGCCTACAAGCTCCAGGAATATGACGGGGTGGCGCGGCGCAAGCGATCGGAGGGAAAGGCGACCTGGCCGGGCCGCAAGCAGGTCTGGCGCCGTTATGCCGCGGATGGAGGCTATACCGGCGACATTCTTGGGCTGCAGGACGAAACGCATGAGGGCGAGCCGCTGTTGCGGCCGGTGATGCGGAACGGGCGAAGCCTTGCCGCGACGCCGGGCCTAAGCGCCGTCCGCGCCTACGCGGCGGAACAGCTCCGGCACTTGCCAGCAGCGCTCCAGCGATTGGAGCCGATGACTTACGCCGTCACCGTAAGTGAGGCCCTGCGGCAGCTTGCCGATGAATGCGACCGCCGGACGGGAGGCAGTCGCTGAGCCGATGCTCCGTGCCGAGCAATGCGATTGAAACCGATAGGGCTTGCGCTCAAGCTTGCCTCGCCATGCGCGGCCCGGCGGTTGATCCAGATCAATGTCGCGCCAATTCCCGTGCGTAACGTTTAGTCCGAGCGGCGGACCAGAGTGGGAGGAGGGAATGAATCGCGACCTCTACCTGCAGCGGCAGGTCATCGACGCACTCGAATTCGAGCCTAGCATCGATGCCGCGCATATCGGCGTGAGCGCCCGAGACGGCGTCGTCATGCTGTCCGGTCATGTCGGCAGCTACGCCGAGAAATTTGCCGCCGAGCGGACTGCTCGTCGGGTGAAAGGCGTGGAAGCCATGGCCGAGGAGCTCGAGGTCCGGCTCCCATCGGACAAGAAACTGGCCGACGATGAGATCGCGCTCCGTGCTGTCAGGCTCTTGCAATGGGATGTCGCAATCCCTGCTGATCGCATTTCCGTCAAGGTGGAGCACGGGATCGTGACGCTCTCGGGTGCGGTGGACTGGCATTTCCAGCGTGTTGAAGCCGAGTATGACGTGCGCAAGCTCGGCGGCGTGCGTGGCATCGTGAACGACATCACGGTTGCGCCAAAGCCGCGCACTGCGGATGTCCGCGCCAAAATACGTGCCGCGATCGAGCGCAATGCCGAGCTCGATGCCGACAACATCACCGTAGCCGTTTCCGGGGGCCGGGTGACGCTTGGCGGCAAGGTGAGCGCTTGGACCGAACGCGAAGCCGCCGAGCGAGCCGCTTGGTCGGCGCCGGGAGTGACCTAGGTCGAAGACCGCATCGAGCTCGCGCCGCCATGAAGCGAGCCGATGCGGCGACGTCCACGTGTTGATGCACATCAATGCCTCAAGCCAGTGAAACGTCAGCGTGTCTGTCGCCCGCCCCGACGTAGAGCTGAGGGCGTTGTCGGCAACGCTTTGAGGAGGAGAACATGCGGTCTTTGCGAAACTTGATGCTTGCCTTGCTGCCGCTGGTCATTGTCGGTGCCTGCACGACGCTCAGCGACCAGGACCGCGCGTCGCTGACCGCGGCGAGCCAGAATGCCGAGCAGGCCAAGCAGCAATCCGCGCAGGCGCTGGCGACAGCGCAGGCCGCCCAGGCGGCGGCGCAGGCCGCTGAAGCCAGCGCGGCACAGGCCGCCGCCGATGCCAAAGCCGCCAATGAGAAGGCCGACCGGATGTTCCAGCGGTCCCTGCGCAAGTAACCAAGCCGCGCAGTTCCGGGTATGGTTCGCTCAGCGCGGCGGTACTCTGCCATGCGCGGGCATCCAGATGTTCCTGCCGCCGGCGAACGGAGGGGCTTGGCTTCAGCCGGGGGCTGTCCGCCAGCGCGCTGATCGGGCTCGACGGACAGAAAGGTCGATCAAAGCCCGCACGACGGCGAGTTCGCGGCTATGTCGCGCGTCGCGTCGATGCGATGCCAGTCCAGCACTCCGGTGTCGGCCGTGAGCTGCCGCTGGAGAACCGGCATGTCCGCGTCCGATGCGTCGCGACCGCGGGCGCCGACGCGTGCAACCAGCAGTTCGCTGGGCGCATCGAGCCATAGTCCCAGGAACGGCACACCGGTCCGCTCTGCCATAGCGGCAATTCGCTTCCGCTCTTCCTCCCGGAGAAACGTTGCATCGACGATTGCCGTATAGCCGGCCGCCAGCGACGCCTCGGCCTGATCGTGCAAGCCGCAATAGACGCGCTCCGTGACCGCCGCTCCATAGGCGGAAGGTGGCAGCCTTGTCTCCGGCGCGACATCGAACAAGCGCTTGCGGAGAACATCGCTGCGGATGACCCGTGCCCCGGGCGCAGGCGGGAAGCTGCCGGCAAGCGCTTGTGCCAAGGAGGATTTTCCCGTGCCACTCAGACCACCGATTGCGAGGAGGCGGGGCGGATGCGGACGCAGGAGCAGGCTGGCAAGGGACAGGTACGACTGTGCCTCACCCAGCGTTTCCGCCGACGGGTTCCGCTGGTTCAGAGCAACCAGAACGTGCGTGCGGACGGCCGCTCTTACGGACATGAAGAGCGGCAGCGCGGGCAGGCCATCGATGTCCGCTGTGAGGTCTAGGTACCGGTTGAACGCGACATTAGCGAGATCGACGAGGCGCCGATGAGTCAGATCCATCAGCAGGAAAGCCAGATCATAAAGCACGTCGATGCAGGAAAGCGCATCGCTGAACTCGATGCAGTCGAAAAGCGTCGGATGGTTTTGGAAAAGACAAATGTTGCGAAGATGAAGATCGCCGTGGCAACGCCGAACGCGACCTCGCTCGCGGCGCGCATCAAGAAGATTTCCGATCGTCGAGAGCTTCGCCATTGACGCGGCACAAAGCTCTTCGACCGGGTGCTTATCGAGGGGCGGGCATGATTGAAGCAGGTTGGCGTCATTGCCGGCGATCGCCACCTCGACACCTGCGCGCCCGCCATGACGGGGAGTTACTTCGGCGGCAGCGTGAAACGAGACGATAACATCCGCCAGGTCGCGTATCAGCCCAGGAGTAAGCTTGTGCGCTTCGGCAAGGCGATCGAAGAGGTCGGTCTGGGAGAAACGGCGCATCTCCAGCACCCAATCGACGGCGGTGCCGTTGCCATCGAAGGCGAGAGTGCCATCCGATCCGCGGGTGATCGCGCGAAGTCGCAGGTAGAGCCCTGGAGCCGTCCGCTGATTGAGCTCGAGTTCCGCCCGACAAAACCGCTCGCGCAGCGCGGTCGTGGAAAAATCGAGATAAGAGAAGGAGACGGCGCGCTTCAGCTTGTAAGCTCGATCGCCGACGAGGAAGACGATCGATATATGCGTCTCGATTCGTTCCACAGCGAGACCGGGTCCGCCGTAGTTTGCCCCATCAGAGAGAAAAGAGACGACCTCCCGTTGGTCATCCATGGCAGATCCTCCAGAGCAGGCCGCCAGCAATCGCTATCTGGTGCTCTGGGGACGGTCGCGGCTATGACGCAGATCAAAGGAATGTGATTGTCGGACACGCCATCGTCACATCCACAACACGGGCAAGCGCCGGATCAAGAAACCCGGCGGTGGGACTTATCCACAAGATGAAAGCCGGACTTCCAACTGTAGCTATTTCAGGTGTAGATTAATTCACCGGCGACCAGATCCCTCGGTGCTGCCGGTTGAGATGCAGGTTTGCATCCAGCAAGAGAGGCCGATGCGTGCCTCCCGCCCAGTGGCCTTGGGAGGAGGTAACATGCTGCTAACACCAGCGGAATTGCGCGAGCAATCGGACCTGTACCGACAAGCGGCAGAGAAGGAAGCCACGCTGGAGATCAAGCGTAGGCTGGCCAGTCACGCGCTCGCGTTGGCCCAACTTGCCGAGAGGATCAAACGAGACAAGTTCGTGGCCGAATCGAATGTCGAGCGCTATCGACGCATGCTCACCCAAGCGCCCGATGCGGCGCAGCGGAGCACCATCGAAAGGCTGTTGCAGGACGAGGAGGCGAAGCTGGCCGGGTCGATGATCGCCGAAAGCAGTTGATCGAGAGCGGGTCTATTTCGCGTGATTATGGTCGGTCTCCTGGCGCCGCTCGCTTGCAGCACCGCTGCTCTCCAGCCGGTCGTCGCATGCCGTCGGGCGCCTACGCTCATCACGCAGCGCGCGGTCTCTTGGGTGCCAGTCCGCGCTACATTCCCAGCTCCGGCCCAAGCGCTTGCTCCTTCTTGCTTTCGGGAATCTCGGTCATCGTTACCTCGGTAAGCAGCAAGACGCTGGCTACAGACACTGCGTTCTCGAGCCCGATGCGCACCACCTTGGTCGGATCGACGATGCCGGCTTCGACCAGATCGACATACTCGTTCCGCGCGGCATCGAAACCAAGGTTGCCGGTGCCGACGAGCATGCGCGCAACGACAACGCCGCCATCGACGGCCGAGTTTTCGGCGATCTGGCGGGTCGGCGCTTCGAGCGCGCGCTTCAGGATCTGAACGCCCGTCCGCTCGTCGCCGCTGCACTTTGCCTCCTCCCGCGCGACCGCATCGATGCAGCGTAGCAGCGCCAAGCCGCCGCCGGGAACGATGCCTTCTGCGACCGCCGCCTTGGTGGCGCTGATCGCGTCGTCGAGCGCTTCCTTTCTTGCTTTCATTTCGGCCTCGGAAGGCGCGCCTACGCGGATCACGGCGACGCCGCCGGCGAGCTTGGCCAAACGCTCTTGCAGCTTTTCGCGGTCGTAATCCGACGTTGTCTCCTCGATCTGCTGTCGGATCTGCTTGCAACGCCCGTCAATCTCCTCCTTCTTCCCGGCGCCGCTCACAATGGTGGTCTCTTCTTTGGTGATGACCACCTTCTTGGCCTTGCCGAGCATGTCGATCGCGACATTCTCGAGCTTGATGCCGAGCTCCTCGCAGATCATCTGGCCGCCCGTCAGCACAGCGATGTCCTCTAGCATCGCCTTACGCCGATCGCCGAAGCCGGGCGCCTTCACGGCGGCGACCTTCAGGCCGCCGCGTAGCTTGTTCACCACGAGCGCAGCGAGCGCCTCGCCTTCGACATCCTCCGCCACAATGAGCAGCGGCCGACCAGATTGCACGACGGCTTCCAGCAATGGCAGCATTGCCTGAAGTCCTGACAGCCTCTTCTCGTGAATCAGAATGTAGGGATCCTCGAGCTCGGCGATCATCTTTTCCACGTTGGTCACGAAATAGGGTGAAATATATCCACGGTCGAACTGCATGCCCTCGACCACGTCGAGAACCGTTTCTGTCGTTTTTGATTCCTCGACGGTGATCACGCCCTCCCCGCCGACTTTTTCCATCGCTTCCGCAACGAGGTCGCCGATCGTCGGATCATTGTGCGCCGAGATCGTCGCCACCTGCGCCTTCTCTTTGCGCGTCTTGACTGGGCGAGACATCGTCCGCAAAGCATCGATGGCAACCTTTGCGGCGACATCCATACCGCGCTTGAGGTCGATCGCGCTGGCGCCTGCGACGACGTTGCGGAGGCCTTCGGCGAAGATCGCATGCGCCAGGACGGTCGATGTGCTGGTGCCGTCGCCAACGCTATCTCCGGTCTTCTCAGCCGCCTGTCGGAGCATCTGCGCGCCGAGGTTCTCTTCGGGATCCCTCAGATCGAATTCCTTGGCGATCGTCATGCCGTCGTTGCAAACGATGGGCGTCCCCAGTTCTTCTGGATGAGCACCGATTTTGATTTTGGGCCCAAGGTGACACGAACGGCGTCGCACAACAGCGTGGCGCCGCGTAGGATCTTCTCACGGGCCGCGGAACGGAAGAGGACCTGCTTATGGGCCATTGAGAGTCCTCGCTTCAGGCTTTGTAGGCTTCGGTTATGGCTTCGTTTTCAGCAGAGTCGCCCAACCGCGGCATCTCGACCCCGGACGCCTGCACAAGAAGGATGAAGGCTTCATCGACTGGGATGATCGGCACGGCGCACCTCCGACTATCGTCATTCCGCGAGGCGAAGGCATCCTAGCCAAGGCCGCGCGCATGTCGTTGATCTGTATCAAGGGAGATGGCAGCGCTCTGGTATAGCTATAAGCCTGTGCTGCACCCATCGCTCGATGCTAGCCGCGAGGTATTGCATGGGCTCAGGACCCTCAAGTGTCGCCGCGGCAGCGTCGCCGACAAGGCGGCGATCGGACGAAGAGATGGCCTTCCAGGCTGGTGCCGAGCATTTCCCGCATGGAGCCGATATCGGCGTGCGTGGAATAGGTCACACGAAGGAGCAGGCTTTTGAGCAGGTGGCGCTGGCGCTGACGGAAATCGTCACGGAGGTCACAAGCATTCTCCCGCGGGAGGTGGTTGAGATGGACTGCGCGGCGCCGAGTGACGGCGTGCTCCTGGCCGACTGGCTCAACCGAGTGATCTACGAGATGGCGGTGCGGCACATGGTATTCGGGCGGTTCGAAGTGACGACTGAGAACGGGCATCTCCGCGGTCGCGCCTGGGGCGAGAAGATCGATCAAGCGCGGCATACCCCCGCCGTCGGATCGATGTGTGACGGCGCGAGCGAGGTTCGGTTTTGGATGTCAGCAGACTGTCTTGTGTCTCGGAGGCCGGTGTGCGCCGCCGTCACGATGCCGCCGCTGCGATGCAGGCATTCGACGCTCAGGATTTTGCCGCCACTATCCGATTGATCTGTATCAAAGCAGCCGCCTGGCATTCGGATCTCTATTCTTCAATGGTCAGCCGAAAGCCCAATGGGAACCAGCTGTCCACCGGTGCCGCGCGGCAGCGGCTGCGTGCCTATCGCGCCTGGGACATGCCGACACGTTGGTTCCACTGGATCAACGCGATACTGCTCGTCGCGCTGCTGGTGCTCGGCGTCGCAATGCTCACCGGCCGCCGGTTCGGGGTCGGCGACGAGGGACGCCATCAGCTGCAGACCATCCACGTCGCGCTGGGCGCGGCCTTGACCCTCAATCTTCTCTGGCGCTGCTACTGGGCGTTTCGCGGCGGCCGTTCTGCTCAATGGCATGCGATCCTCCCGGGCGGCCCTGGCTATTGGAAAAATCTCAGGGCCTATTTATCGGCGTTCGTCGCCGGACATCCCAGATACTATATCGGACATAATCCGCTGGCCCGGCTCGGCGTGACCCTGTTGTTCATCCTGCTCGCGGCGCAGAGCTTGAGCGGACTGATCCTTGTCGGCATCGATCAAGTTGCCCCGCCATCGGGGCCCTCGCTCGGCGCTCCAAGCGAGACGTCACCTATTCCCACCCCGGTTCCGCAATTGCCCTGGGCGATTGCCTGGAGCGCGGCGGATGCCGAGTCGTTGCGGGCCCCGCTGCGCGCCATTCACCTCTACGGCTTCTACCTGCTCGTGATCGCCGTGATCCAGCATGTCGTCGCGGTGATCACGACCGAGCTGCGGGAGGGAGGGGATCTGGTCTCGGCGATGCTCACGGGCTGGAAATCGCTCCCCGGCCGCCCCGAGGACGAAGGCCCGCCGGAGAGTCCGCGTCGCCGCAAGCCCCGCCATCGTCGGCAATGATTGCGCTGTGGCGGCCGGGCGAGCGGTCTTTGCGCCTGACGAAAATCGGGAGGCTGAAATGCTCGAGAATCTTACAGCAGATCACGCCAAGCGTATCGCTGCGCTGGCCCGGGCGGCGCGACGGGCACGAAATTGGAGCCAGGACGGTCCGACGGAGCGCCGCTCGTGCCGGAGCCCCGAAGAAGCGCCCTATATGCCCGAACCCGCGCCGGAGCGCCCGGACGAGATGCCCGTGACGGAGCAAACCGACGCGCCGAAGGACTATGACATGCAAAGGAGCGGCTGATATGGCATCCATGATGGGCCCGACCGGGGAGCAGCGCATCGTCACCAAGAAGGACATCGATGAAATCGTCGGCCGGCTCGACGATGCCGCGACAGCCGCCATCATAGCGACGGGAGCCAGCAGGGACGAGCTGCTCGAAGCCTATGCGTGGCTCACGGCCGACGACGCCCAGCGCCACCGCCTCCATCGCGCGCCGCACGGGATGATCGCCCGGCTGTGCGACCTTCTCGAGGCGGAGATAGCGCCGCCTGAAGAGCGCTGAGCCACCGGCGGCGGCGCGCCCTCTCTGCGGCATCGGCGCTCCAAACGCCGCCGCCCTGCGCCGTGCCGGGCAGGCTCGGGGATCACGGCTTCCGCTCGAGGGTGCTGCGCTGTCGCCGATGATTTCGGCGACATCGCCTTCGAACTCCGCCGATTCATCGACCACCTCGAAACGGCCGAAGCGATGCCCTTGCAGGCTGCGTCGGATGTAAGTCGTCAAGGCATCGATCATGGATCGGCCGCCGACCGTTTTGGCGAACGGCGCCGTTGACGTGGATCAACGCCGGGTCGCCTCTTGCGCCATAGACTGCTTGGCGCGGGAGACGGGCGAACCCTGGCCAGTTTCGCGCGGGAGGCAGCCATGCCACAGCCCGATCGCCGGACCGAAATCAGAACGCTGCCGGGTGCAGATGTCGCTTCCGTCGAGATCGTCGAGCGAAAGGGAACCGGTCATCCCGATACTATCTGCGACGCCCTTGCCGAGGCGGCCAGCCAAGCGCTGTGCCACCTTTATCGCGACAGCGCAGGCATGATCCTCCATCACAATGTCGACAAGGTGCTGCTTCGGGGCGGCGAGGCGCGGCCGACTTTCGGTGGCGGCCAAGTGATCGCGCCGATCGAGATATTCCTCGCCGGGCGCGCCACGCGCCGCTTCAGGGGTACCGACCTGCCGATCGACCAGCGCGTCGAGCAGGCGTGCCGGTCATGGCTTCACAATCACCTCCGCTACCTTGATGCCGATGCGCATGTAAGGCTCCACTTGCTGCTGCGCCCCTCCTCGGACGCGCTCGTCGAGCTGTTTCTGAGACGGCAAGGGGCGGGGGTTGCGCTGGCAAACGACACCTCTTGTGGCGTCGGCTACGCACCGTTGAGCCCTTTGGAAAGGGCCGTCTATGCTGTGGAGCGCCATCTTAATGGTCCGGGTCTCAAAGCCGCCCACCCGGAGGTCGGCGAGGATATCAAGGTCATGGGCGTGCGCCGCCATCACGCGTCGCATCTCACGGTCGCGCTGGCTTTTGTCGACGCGCAGATCGGCAATGTCGAGGATTATCTCGCCAAGAAAGCGGCCCTGCGCGACGAGGCGACGGCAGTCGCGGGTAAATTTCTTGGTTCGCAAGTGTCGGTGGAGATCAATACCGCCGACGCTCCGCCCGACAGCCTTTATCTGACCGTGACAGGGACGTCGGCAGAGGCGGGAGACGATGGCGAGGCGGGTCGCGGCAATCGCGCCAATGGCCTGATCACGCCCTATCGCCCGATGACCATGGAGTCTGTCGCCGGGAAGAATCCTGTCAATCATGTCGGCAAGCTCTATAGTCTCGCGGCGGGCCTCATCGTCGATGATATCATCCGAGTAGTCGACGAGGTCACAGCGGCAGAGTGCTATCTCGTCAGCCAGATCGGGCAGCCGATCGATCAGCCTGGGATCGTCGACCTCCGCGTGCGGCCGGCCCCCGGCGCTTCCGTAGCGCGGCTACGCCCGCGCATCGAGGAAATTGCGGGGGCGCAGCTGAAGCGCATCGGGAATTTCGCGGATGACCTGCTCGAGGGTCGGATCGGCTTCGATCGGTGGCCGTTGCGAACGCCGATGGAAGCCGATGGCGCCGCCACTGTTGCGTTATCGGTCCGCTAATTCTCCAAGGTCTTCGGAGCCTCGCCGATAAATGGGCAGGCGATGGCGGATAGCGGCAAGGCCAATGCTCGCCCGGTGTTTCAGTGCAGATCCGCCGGCGTCGTTCTCGCCGCGTCCGGCAGACCGCAAGCCTCCGGCTCACCCGACGACAACGGCGGGATCGCCTCCTCGATCGACGGGTTGGGCTTTGCCGGCGGCGTCGCCGGCTCGTCAAAGACCGTCTGCGCCGCGAGCGGCGGCGGTAGCGCGCGCCCTTCGGCGCCGGGGCGGCGCTTCTTACGCCGTGCGACCGGTCGCTTCGGGGACTGTGTTGGGGCCATGGCTTGCCTCCTCACAAGGACCTGATGATCGCCATCGAAGCATCGCCAATGCGGCGGGGCATTGATACACGTCAACATGCGACCGCGCCCTTATGCGGCGCCACCGAAAGCCTGTCGCAGGCCTCTGGGCTCACACGCGACCTGAACGGCGCGCTCTCGCGCTCGAGCCGGCGTTACAACCATGCAGCATCTCTCATCTGCCGCTCAGCCGCGGCTGTGCTCGCCGTCCGCGTCGGCGCCTGGCGCCAAGACGACGTAGTGCCGCTTGCCGCCCCGGTTGATCAGCAGCACCACGCTGCCGCCCTTCCCCGGCGTCGCGTCGCGCAGTTTCTTCGCCACTTGCTGCGGCGTCGCCGCCGGTTGGTTGTCGATGGACTGGATGACGTCGCCCGGCAGCAGGTCGAGCTCGGCAAAAGGGCTGTCATCGGCAATCTCGGTCACCATCACGCCCTCGGCGGTCTTGGGCAGGTCGAGGCCCTCGCGCAACTCGTCGGTGAGCGGCGTCAGGCCGAGGCCCAGCGCGCTAGCGCGTTCGGCCGGCCGCCTGGGCGCCTTGGCGGCCTCAGCCGTCTGCCGCGTCTCGGGCTGCGGGCCGATGGCCACCGGGAGCGAGAGCGCTTTGCGCTCACGCCAGATCTCGAGCGTGACCGCGCTTCCAGCCGCGGTCTCGGCGACGGCGCGCTGCAGATCGCGCAGCTTGGTGATGGCGCGGCCGTTGCACGACAGGATGACATCGCCCTGCCGGACACCGGCCTTGGCGGCCGGCCCGCCCTCGACCATGTCAACCACGAGCGCGCCGACAGCTTCGCTCAAGCCGAAGCTTCTGGCGATCTCGGGGGTCACCTCTTGAATGTCGACGCCGAGCCAGCCGCGCTCGACCTTGCCGCGGTCGCGCAGCTGCGCGATGACCGGCCGCGCCTGAGTCGATGGGATGGCAAAGCCGACGCCAACGGAGCCGCCGCTGGGCGAATAGATCGCCGTGTTGATGCCGATCACCTCGCCGGCGAGATTTACCGTCGGACCGCCGGAGTTCCCGCGGTTGAGCGAGGCGTCGATCTGCAGAAAATCGTCATAGGGCCCGGAATGAATGTCGCGGCCGCGGGCGGAAACGACGCCGAAGCTGATGGTGCCGCCGAGGCCGAACGGATTGCCCACGGCCATCACCCAATCGCCGACCTCGAGCCTGTCGCGGTCGCCCCAGCCTACGGCGGGAAGCGGCTCCTTGGCCTCGATCTTGAGCAGCGCC
>JBKQTR010000109.1:0-7600 GCA_052143095.1 Allostellaceae bacterium | reverse complement strand
GCCCGGCAAGCTCGGACCGCCAACAGGACCGCCGCCGGCGCGTCGGCTGACGGCGATGCTGAAGGCGGCCAGCATCGGCCTTCCATTCGAGATCGAGGACTGCTGGCGTGGCATGCAGCCGCGCTCTCGCGAATGAACGCTCTTTGCGCGAACGGAACGACTGGAGTCGACGTATTGCTACCGTTGCGGATCGCGATCTTGAACGGCGCAAGTGGGCAGGTAAGCGGCCCTTGGCTCTAACCGCGGTCTCCGCCCTGAGCGGGCATTGATCGAGGTGCCGCCAGAACATGCGAAGGGAGGACTGCGATCATTCAAAGCCGTCACTCGGGACGGCCGGAGTGCGCAAGTAGCGGTCGTTCCCAGACGACGTGGCGAACGGGCCAACTCACCAATGCGGACGATTCCGCGATGCGGAAATGGAGTCTTCTGAGCTGTGTCGCGCACTGTCATCGCGTGAGAGGGGCGAGCCCGGTCACGGACAGCATGATCGCCGCGACGCCAGCCCATTGGACGGCAGTCAGCGTCTCGCCGAGAAAAACCATGGCGAGGCCGATCCCGAAGACCGGAATGGCGTTGAAATAGGCCCCCGCGACGCCGGCCGGAACGGACCGCAAAGCGGCGAGAAAAAGCCAGTAGGCCGCCGCGTAATAGATGAGCCCCGACAAGGCCGCCGGCGCCAGTTGGGCGGGAGCGATGTTCGTAAGGTCGGTCCAATCGCCGTAGCGAGTCCCAGCCGAGAGAAGCGCCGCGGTCCAAGCGAGCCCCGCCGTCTGCTGAATCGCGACGAGAGAGAGGGGATCGGCCCTGCCGCTCAGGCCGCGGGACAACACCGTGTAGAGGGCGCAGCAGCACACGCCCGCCAGCACGAGCAGGACTCCGATCGGCTCGGCCCCCGCGCTTGGAAAACCGTGCGCGAGAGATCCGCGACGAGGACGGCGCCGACGGCGCCGACCGCCATGAGGGCAGAAAGTCGCCAGGTCAAAGGCTCCCGCAGCAGCGCGGCGGCGAGGAGGAGGATCATCAACGGCTCGGAGGTCCACAAGAGCGTGGTGACGCTCGCAGAGACCCGGGAAAGGCCCATGAGGCTCAAGGTGTAGACAATGCCCGGATTGAGAAGTCCGAGCATCGCGATCGGCGCGAGCAACGCCGCCTTCGGCAGCGGGACGCGAGTAAGAAGCGTCGCCGCCCATAAGGCCGCCGCGCTTGGCGCAAGCAGCAGGAAGAGCAGGGTGACGGGGGGAAGCGAAGCGAGCAGGGCTTTGTTGAGAACGGTCCCCGCGCCCCAAAAGGCACAGGCGAGGATCAGGAATTCGCTGGGAGGCGCTCGGTCGGGATAGCGCATGCGGCGAACTCCGGAGGGGATTGCTTTGACGCGAAGGGCGGCGATCAGCTCAAACGGCGATCGTCGGCGTCCTCGTCGCAGCAATCGTAACTCGGCTTTCGGAGCGGCCGTGACATCCGCGCTTCCAACAAGAGTTCGGTTAAGAACGTGAAAACCCTTACTCCGCTTTGACCCTTTCACAAACTACCGCTTGACCACGACTGGCAGCGAGCGCGCGGCCGGCTTCGCGCCGATTTCGTACCAATCCTTCGACCGGTTGACGGTCCACACAACCGACAGCATGACGGGCACTTCGATGAGCACGCCGACGACGGTCGCGAGCGCTGCGCCCGAGTTGAACCCGAACAGGCTGATCGCGGCGGCCACCGCCAATTCAAAGAAATTGCTGGCCCCGATCAGCGCCGACGGTCCGGCGACGCAATGCTGTTCGCCCATGAAGCGGTTCAGCAGATAGGCGAACCCCGCGTTGAAATAAACCTGGATCAGGATCGGAATCGCCAGCATCAGAATGATGAGCGGCTGGGCGATAATCTCCTCGCCCTGGAACCCGAACAGGAGCACCAACGTCGCCAGCAGGGCGACCAGCGATACGGGTTGCAATGTCGCGAGCAGCCGTGAGAGCGCCTCCGGCCCGCCGTTCGCCAGCACGTTGCGACGGATGAGTTGAGCCACGATCACCGGCACGACGATATAGAGGACCACCGAAAGCACCAGCGTATTCCACGGAACGGTTATCGCCGAGAGGCCAAGCAGCAGGCCGACGATCGGCGCGAACGCGAACACCATGATGGTGTCGTTCAGCGCGACCTGAGTGAGCGTGAAATGCGGTTCGCCTCGGGTCAGGTTCGACCAGACGAACACCATCGCCGTACACGGCGCTGCGGCGAGGATGATCAAGCCAGCGATATAAGAATTGATCTGATCGGCCGGCAGATAGGGCCGGAACAGATGGCCGATGAAGAATGCGCCGAGCGCCGCCATCGAGAACGGCTTGACGGCCCAATTGATGAACAGGGTCACGCCAATGCCGCGCCAATGCTGGCGAACCTCGCCGAGCGCGGCAAAGTCGACCTTGATCAGCATGGGAACAATCATGAGCCAGATCAGGACCGCCACCGGTAGATTGACCTTCGCGACTTGCATGGCGCCGATCGCATGAAAGACGCTCGGCGCGAGGTGGCCGAGGACGACGCCTGCGACGATGCACAGGGCGACCCACACAGTCAGATAGCGTTCGAAGAGGGACATTGAGAGAATCCTATGCGCCTGCGGCGCGCCGTCCGTGATCGTCGATCACGCGCTCGCCGTCTTCCTTGATGAATTGACCGCGTTGCGACGGCAGCATATCGAGAACCGCTTCCGAGGGGCGGCAGAGGCGGACGCCCTCCGGAGTGACGACCAGAGGGCGATTCATGAGTATCGGATGCGCGCGGATGGCGTCGAGCATCGCGTCATCGGACAGCGACGGATCGCCAAGGCCGAGCTCCTGATACGGTGTGCCCTTCTCGCGCAGGATTTGCCGCACGTTCAGTCCGGCGCGAGCGAGCAATTGCGTGAGCAAGAGCCGCGTCGGCGGGCATTTGAGATATTCGATGACGTGCGGCTCGACCCCGGAATTGCGGATCATCGCCAGCACGTTGCGCGACGTGCCGCATGCCGGATTATGATAGATGATGACGTCCATCAGGCGACCTCCGGCCTCGGCTTTGTCGCGCCCTCGAGCCGCCCG
Organism: Allostellaceae bacterium; assembly: GCA_052143095.1. GTDB lineage: Bacteria > Pseudomonadota > Alphaproteobacteria > ATCC43930 > CGMCC-115725 > DAHUYF01. The sequence continues at coordinate 4,529 of JBKQTR010000109.1, read as the reverse complement.
ATTTCGCGCAGCTTCGCGTTCAGCGCCATCCTGTCGAGGCTCCGGATCGGCAGATTGATGAAGATCATGATCCGATTCCTGAGATAGCGAGCCGCCAGAACGAACGCCGCTTCCTTCTGAATGTTGGTTCCCTCGACTGCGGCGGGATCCTCGATGCCCCAATGGGCCGTCATCGGCTGGCCGGGCCAAACCGGACAGGTCTCGGCGGCCGCGGTATCGCAAACCGTGAAGACGAAATCCATGACCGGAGCGCCGGGTTTCGCGAACTCGTCCCAGCTCTTCGACCTCAGCCCCCCGGTCGGGTATTTGTCATCTTCAAGCACTTTGAGGGCGAAGGGATTGACCGCGCCCTTGGGGTGGCTTCCGGCCGAGAATGCCCGAAAGCGCACTTCGCCCACCTTTCGCAGGATGCTTTCGGCGATGATCGACCGCGCGGAGTTGCCGGTGCAGAGAAACAGGACGTTGAATTGTCGATCGCTCATCGTTTCCTCCTTAAGGCTCGCAGCAGGCCGGCGCGCAGCACGCCGCGGCCTCTTGCGTCGGGCTTCGGCCCGGTTTTTTGGCGCGCACGAAGGCGCTCATGAACTTGTCGTCGACGAGGGGCGCGATCGCGTCGACGTCGACGCCCTTGCCGACGAGAAACGCGCGCGCGTCGTCGACCTTGTAGACGCGTGTCGGCTCGACGCCGATCGCCTCGAATCCCGCTGCGGCGAGCTTCATGCGGTAGTCTCTCTCGTCGAGGGCGCCGGCGATGCAGCCGACCCAGAGCAGAATGTCGCGGCGAATCTGTTCGGGGATCGCCCCGCGGGTGACGACGTCGGAGACGGCGAAGCGCCCGCCCGGCTTCAACACCCGGAACGCCTCGCCAAGCACGCGATCCTTGTCGGCCGACAGGTTGATCACGCAATTGGAGATGATGACGTCGACCGAATTGTTGGGCAGCGGGATATGTTCGATTTCCCCCTTGAGGAATTCGACGTTCCTCGCTCCCGCCTTCTCCTGGTTTTCACGTGCAAGGGTCAGCATGTCGTCGGTCATGTCGAGGCCATAGGCCTTGCCGGACGGGCCGACACGTCGGGCCGAGAGCAGCACGTCGATGCCGCCGCCGGATCCGAGGTCGAGAACTGTCTCGCCCTCTTTCAGTTCGGCCAGCGCGGTCGGGTTGCCGCAGCCGAGCGACGCCACAACGGCCGCTTCCGGCAGCGTGCCGGTCTCGTCCTCGGCGTAAAGGTTGGAGCTGATGACGCTTTCGCCGATGAGCGCGGCGTCGGCGCCGCAGGAAGCGCCGCCGCAACACGAACCGGGCGCACGCACGTTGCGCGCGGCTTCGGCATAGCGTTCGCGTACGACTTCTTTGATGTCGATATCCGGCATGGCATTTCTCCTCATGGGCAGGCGCAGGTGATCGCCTCGGGTCGGATCGCCTGGTTGCGGGTGCAGCACTCGGCGAACAGGAACCCGACGACGTCCTGGAGCGCCTGCGTGTTGGCGGTGCAGCGAAGGAACGTGCTTTCGCGGCGCACCGACACGAGCCCTTCGTTCTTCAGCTTGTCCAGGTGATGCGAGAGGGTCGAGGGCGGAATGCCGAGTTCGGCTCCGATTTCGCCCACGACCAGACCTTCAGGATGGGCCGATAGCAGCAGGCGCACGATCCTCAGCCGCGTCTCCGTGCCGAGGGCGGCGAGCATATCGGCGTAGCGGGCGATCTGGTCTTCCGGAGACGCCGCAATCATGTTGTGCTCTTCATGCGAAAGTAGCGAGTTCTATATTTCCATAAAGATGGAATGATGGAATGTCAAGCGGGCGCGGGTTCGTGAGCGCCATCGCCCGAACGCCGGGAGAAACTCGGCGGACGTTCACGACCTACTTCCCGCGTTTGCCGCTCTTGGGCCTCCGGCTTGCAGTTGCACGCCGGCGCGCTGAGAATCGTTTGCGATCGCAGAGTTCGGGGCGCCCGTCGCAGCAGTCGTCGACCAGGAAGGAGATGAGATCGCGCATGCCCTCGATATCTGCGCGATAGACAATCGAGCGCCCGTCCCTGGCGCCTTTCACCAGACCCGTGCGCGCAAGGATCGCGAGATGCGTCGAGAGCGTGTTGTGCGGCGCGCCGACCGCCTCCGCAATGGCGCCGGCGGCAAGGCCTTCTGGCTCGCGTCGAATAAGCAGCCGGAAGATCTCGAGCCGCGTCGGCTGACCGAGCGCGGCCAGCGCCGCCAGGGCGTGCTGGGGCGACAAACCGTCTCCGTGTGAGACCGGCCCGATGTGGCCGACGACCGCCAACGAATTCCTCGGCATGCGATAGCCTCTCGCGTGACTCAGGGTTCACGCCGATTTCTAGATGACACCTAGGACAAGTTCCATTACGACTCCATATGTCGATAAGTCTCGACATATATGGGTCGACATAACGGCCCTATATGACAGTGTGATGACAGGCGGTGAAGGGCCGGTTCCCGCTCCGCACGCGTTCGCGGTTCGGGATCGAAACAGCGCCGCCAGTGAGGGAGGAGGAAGCCCATGAAGTCTTGCCCGACAATGATTGATGTTGGCCGTCGAAAATTCCTGAGCGGGGCGGGGATCGCCGCGGCCGGCGCCGCCGCTGCAGCCGTCGTTCCGCCGCGCGCGGAGGCCGGCCCGCAGCTTGCCCGCCTCACCTACCCCTCAAACCGGCTCGCGAGCATCGGCGATCTCAAGCCCAACACGCCGTTGCAGGTCGCCTACCCGGACTCGGAGGCGCCCGGCGTCCTGCTGAAGCTCGGCAGCAAAGTTCCGGGCGGAGTCGGACCCGACGGCGACATTGTCGGCTTTACCACCGTTTGCCCGCACAAGGGGTTTCCGCTCGCCTACAATTCTTCCGACAAGACGCTCAACTGTCCCGGCCACTATTCGCGATTTGATTGCGAAAACGGCGGTCAGCAGATTTGGGGACAAGCGACGGCCAACCTTCCCCAATATCAACTGCGGATCGACGCCAAGGGCGATATCTACGCCGAGGGCATCGATGAGCTGCTTTACGGCCGCCTTTCGAACGTTCTGGAGGGCTGAACCATGACTTTCAAGCGTCATATCGATCGTCTGCCGATCATTCCGCCCGACGCCAAGGAACACAACGTCGTCTGCCAGTTCTGCATCGTCGGCTGCGGCTACCACGCCTATACCTGGGACATCAACCAGCAGGGCGGCCCAGCCCCATCGAAAAACAAGTTCGGGGTCGATCTCTCGAAGCAGCAGGAGGCGATGACCGCAAATTGGTACTCCCCCGCCATGTATAACATCGTCAAGCAGGACGGGAAAGACGTTCACCTGGTCATCAAGCCCGACCCGGCTTGCAGCGTGAATTCGGGCCTGGGCTCGATCCGCGGCGCGCGCATGGCCGAGGAATCATTCTCCGAGGCTCGCTCGACCCAACAGCAGCGCCTCACCGAGCCAATGGTTTGGCGCTACGGCCAGATGCAGCCGACAAGCTGGGACGACGCGCTCGACCTCGTCGCGCGCGTGACTGCCGCGGTCATCGCCGACCAGGGGGAGGACAGCTTGTTCGTTTCCGCCTTCGATCACGGCGGCGCAGGCGGCGGGTATGAGAACACATGGGGCACGGGCAAGCTCTATTTCGGCGCGATGAAGATCAAGAACATCCGCATCCATAATCGCCCAGCGTACAATTCCGAGGTTCACGCGACGCGCGACATGGGGGTCGGCGAACTCAACAATTGCTACGAGGACGCGGAGCTCGCCGACACGATCGTCGCGGTGGGCACAAACGCCTTGGAGACGCAGACCAACTATTTCCTCAACCATTGGGTTCCGAACCTGCGCGGCGCGACGCTCGACAAGAAGAAGAAGCTCATGCCGAACGAGGAGCACGCCGCGGCCCGCATCATCATCATCGATCCGCGCCGCACCGTCACGGTGAACGCTTGCGAGGTCGAGGCGGGCAAGCAGAACGTGCTTCACTTGGAGATCAATTCCGGCACGGATCTGGCTCTCTTCAACGCCCTGTTCACCTACATCGCCGACAAGGGGTGGACGCAAAAGGACTTCATAGAGAAGAGCACTTTGCGCACCGCTCAGAACCGTCCGCCACTATACCCGGCGCGCGGCGATTCGCCTGCAGTCCCCGGTCATTTGACGTCGTTCGAAGGCGCCGTCGAAGGATGCAGAATTTCGGTTGACGACGCGGCCAAGATCACTGGCTTGAACCCCGCCGATATCGTCAAGGCGGCCGAATGGATTGCGTCCCCCAAGGGCGACGGCAAGCGCCGCCGGGTGATGTTCGGTTACGAGAAAGGCATTATTTGGGGAAACGACAACTACCGCACCAACGGGGCAATGGTGAACGTGGCGCTCGCCACGGGCAACGTCGGCCAACTGGGCGGCGGCGTCGTTCGCCTCGGCGGCCATCAGGAGGGCTACGTGCGGCCCGACTATCCTGGCCCGCGTCCCGCTCCCTACGTCGACGCGCTTCTCATCGACGGAAAGGGGGGCGTCCACCACATCTGGGCTTGCGACCATTACAAGACCACCCTGAA
>JBKQTR010000108.1:0-17516 GCA_052143095.1 Allostellaceae bacterium | reverse complement strand
CACCGGACGACGATGCCCGATCCAATCTCGCCTCATCCTGAGGAGCCCGCGAAGCGGGCGTCTCGAAGGACGCACGGTCCTCATGCAGCGGAAACTTGCCCTATGCTTGTGCCGCCTTCGCCGCGCCGCGCGGGCGCGCCGGCGCGTAGACGATGCGCTCGCCGCCGCGGAACACGCTGAGCGCACCGCGCGGCAGCGGCGTCCAGGCCTCGTCGGCGGTGAGCGGCCGCGTCGCCAGCACGGTGACGACATCGTGCGGCGTCGTCTCGGCGGCGAAATCCACGCTCATGTCGTCATCGACCAGCCGCGCCCGGCCGAACGGCGCGCGCCGCGTCAACATGGCCAGCCGGTTGCTGCAATAGGCGTAGAGCCGCTCGCCGTCGCTCAACAGCGTGTTGAAGGTGCCGAGCGCGGCGAGACGCTGGCACAGCGCGTCGACCGCGCGGCACAGCGCCTTCTCGCCCGGCGGGCGCGGGAAGGCGGCGCGCAGCTCGCCCATGAGCCAGCAGAAGGCGTGCTCGCTGTCGGTGGTGCCGACCGGCTGGTAATGCCTGAGCGGCCAGCGCTTGACGCCGCGCAGCTGGCCGTTATGCGCGAACACCCACCAGCGTCCCCACAGCTCGCGCTGGAACGGGTGGGTGTTCGCCACTGCCACCCGGCCGCGATTGGCGCGGCGGATATGCGCCAGCGCGATGCGGCTGCGGATCGGCTGCGCGCGCAGGAAATGCGCCAGCGGCGACCGCGCGCCCGGCGCCGCGTCCTGGAACACGCGCAAGCCCTCGCCGTCATGGAAGGCGACGCCGAACCCGTCGGTGTGCCGCCCGGTCTCGCCGGCGCGGCGGAACAGGCCGCTGAAGCTGAAGCGCAGATCGGTCGGCACATTGGCGCTCATGCCGAGCAGCTCGCACATGGCTCAGTCTCTCCGCGGTCGGGGGAGGGACGATAATTTCCACAGATCAAATGTCAATAATGTCTGTTACACAATATATTCTGGTTATTGCTCGCCCGCGCCGAGCCGGGTCGGCGCCGGCAGCCGCTCGCGCCGCCGCAGCGCCTCGCGCCAGAAGATATAGAGGCCCGAGCCCACCACCACCGCCGCGCCGATCAGCAGATCCAGCGTCGGCTGGTCGTTCCAGACGACAAAGCCGATGATCATCGCCCAGACCAGCGACAGGTAGTTGAACGGCACCACCGCCGAGGGCGGCGCCAGATGCAGCGAGCGCGTCCACCAATATTGCGCGACGCCGTTGCCGATGCCGGCACCCGCCAGCAGCAGCGCATCCTGCCGTGCCGGCACGGCGAAGCCGAAGGGCAGCAGCAAGGCGGTGAAGAGCGTGATCAGGCTGAGCTGATAGATCGTCAGCGTCTCCGTCGATTCGGTAAGGCTCATGCGGCGGATGGCGATCGCCACGGTGGAGATCAGCACCGCGTTCGCCAGCGCGAAGGCCGCGCCGAGCTGCAGCGTGCCGGCGCCGGGCTTGGTGACGAAGAGCACGCCGAGAAAGCCCACCGCCAGCGCCGTCCAGCGATGCGGCCCGACCCGCTCTTTGAGGATGAGGATCGACAGCAGGGTGGTGAAGAGCGGCGCCGAGAAGCTGATGGCGACGGCGCCGGCCAGCGGCATCAACTGGAAGGCGAGGAAAATGCTCATCATCGAGCAGAGCTGCGACAGCGCGCGCTTCACATGGTCGGGCCAGCGCTGGGTGCGCAGCACGCCGAGCCCGGCGCGCGGCAGGATCAGCAGGTAGCAGGGGATGAGGGCGAAGAGCGAGCGGAAGAACGCGACCTCGCCCACCGGATAGAGCGCCACCTCCCACTTCACCACCGCATTGACCCCGGCGAACACCACCGTCGAGCCGATCATGTAGAAGATGCCTCGCGGGATCTGGTCCTGGCGCGGCGAGGGGAGGAGAAGCGTCATATCACCGTGCCGCTCCTAGTCCAGCGCGCGGTAGAGCCGCTCGTCATAAAGCGCACCGCTCATCGGCCCCAGCGTCTCGCGGAACTGTCGCGTGGGATCGGCGAGCAGATGCGCGGTCAGCGCCGCCGCATCCGCCCAGGCCTCGACCACGGTGAAATGGTTCGGCCGGCCCGATTGCTGCAGGATGTCGAAACGGCGATTGCCGGGCTCGCCGCGGCTCGCCTCGGCCCAGCGGCGCAGCAGCGTCACCGCCTCGTCCTTGCGCGGCGGCACGACATCGACATGGGTGACGACCCAGACCGCTCCTGCCGGCGGCGCCGCGGGCGCGCCGAGCGACAGCGCACCATGGACGCGCTCGTCGAGCGGGGCGATGCGCAGCGCGGCGATCTCGCCGAGGAGCTGCAGGCGCGGCGCAGCCGGTACCGCTGCCGGATCGCGCCAGGCTTCGAGGAAGACGAAGCGGTTCTTCCGTTCCTCTTCCTGTAGCGCCTGGGCCGCGAGATTGCCGTCTGCCGCGCGGCTCGCCGCGCCGAGCTCCGTCAGCAGCGCTGCGGCCTGCGCCGCGCTTGCCGGCGCGACCTCGATATAGGTCGCGACATGGACCGCCTCCTCGGCGCCGGCGCTAGAAGCGAGGCCGCTCATCAGCATCAGGCCGAGCAGAAGGTGAAGCGGCGCAGAGGTCCATGTCATCCGGCGGTCCGGCTTGCGGCAGGCCCGGCAGTATCGAGCGTCCGGGCCTTGCCGACAAGCGCGCCGCATCGGCTATGCTGTCCGCCACAGGGAGGATAAGGGCATGAAGCAATGGATCGGCTGGTTGATCGTGCTCGCCCTGCTGCCGGCCTCGATCGGCACGGCGGCGGCGGAGGACGACGTCACGCAGCGCATGGCGGCGGCCCGCGCCGCGGCAGGCGATTTCGGCAGGACGCTCATCGCCGCGCTGCAGCAGGCGATCGCCGAAGGCGGGCCGGTGAATGCCATCGGCGTCTGCAACACGGCGGCGCCGGTGATCGCGGCGCAGAAATCGACCGAATGGAAAATGACCATCGCCCGCACCAGCCTCAAGCTGCGCCAGCCGCAAAACCGGCCGGATGATTGGGAGCTGCGCCAGCTCCAGAGCTTCGAGCAGCGCAAGGCGGCGGGCGAGAGCCCCGCCACGCTCGAGGTCGGCGAGTATGCCGAGAAGGACGGCAAGCGCGTCTTCCGCTACATGAAAGCGATCCCGACGGGCGAGCTCTGCCTGAGCTGCCACGGCAACGCGCTCACGCCGGAGGTCGCGGCGAGGCTCAAGGCGCTCTATCCGCAGGACGCCGCCACCGGCTTCAAGCTCGGCGACCTCCGCGGCGCCTTCACCATCACCGCGACGCCGTAACCCTCGCCGCCCGCTTGCGGCTATTGGCATTTCCCGTCGCCCCTCCCCTCAAGGGCAGGGCTATCGCAAATGCGCATATGGGGTCACCACGGAGACACGGAGGACACGGAGAAGCGAAGAATGGCGCGCTTCGCGCACCCAATACTTCTTCTTCTCCGTGCCCTCCGTGTCTCCGTGGTCAATCTCTTCACCATTCTTCACGCGGCCCGGGCGTGCCGCCGCGCGCCGCCGCGATGGCTTCGTGGAGCGTCGCGCACAGCCGCGCCTCGCCGAGGACCGCCGTGATGCCGTGCCGGTCCATGTCGGACCGCAGGTACGGATTGACGCGCCCGAAGATCATGCGGGTCTTTTGGCGCGCGAGCTCGTCGAGCAGATCGCGCAGCGACTGCGCGGCTGTGAAGTCGATATCCGTGATCGCGCCGGCATCGACGATGAACCAGCGGACCGGCGTTGGCGCCTGCGCCACCAGCGCGCGCACCTCGTCGGCAAAGCGGTTCTGGTTCGCGTAGAAGAGATCCGCGCCGAAACGATAGACGATAAGCCCCGGCTCCGTCACCTTGCCCGGCGTCGCGGGCACCGGCGTCCACCGCCCGGTCGCGTCCGGCGCCAGCATCATGGTATGCGGGCGATAGCTGTGGCGCACGTGCCGGAAGAGCGACAGAGCGATCGCCAGCAGGATGCCTTGCTCGACGCCGATCGCGACGACGGCCGCCGCGGTGACGAGGGCGAGATAGAACTCGCCGGGGCTTTCGCGGCGGATGTCGCGCAGACGCGCCACGTCGATCATCCTGACGGCGATCGTGAAGACGATGGCCGCCAACACGCAGCGCGGCAGGTACTGGAGCGGGCCGGTCAGCACCAGCAGCACCAGCAGCACGACACCTGCCAAGACCAGTTGTGCGACCTGGCTGCGCGCGCCCACGTGATCCGCCATCGCGGTCTGCGTCGGGCTCCCATTGACCACGAACGCCCCGCTCACCGCGGCAGCCGCGTTCGCAGCCGCGAGGCCGAGAATGTCTGCATCCGTGTCGACGCTCTCGTGATAACGCACCGCGTATCCCCGCGATGTCGCGGCACTTTGCGCGATGATCGTCACGAAGCAGGAAGCGGACACCGGCAGCAGCGCCAGCAATTCGCTCCAGGTGACGTCCGGCAGGCCGATCGACGGCAGCCCGCCGGGGACCGGACCGATGACCGCGATGCCGCGCTCGGCGAAGTGGAACGCCGCGCTCGCCGCGATCGTCCCTGCGATGGCGAGCAGCGGCAGGGGCCATCGCGGGGCAAGGCGATGACCGAGCAGGATGCTGCCCGCCACCACAGTGGACAGCGCCAGCGTCGGAAGATTCGGCTGTGGCAGGCGCTCCAGGATCTGCCACAGCTGAACCAGCGTGTAGTGCGAGCTTACCGCGACACCGGCCATGTCGCTCAGCATCGCGATGCCGACCTGAACCCCGACACCGGCGAGAAACCCGACCAGCACCGTGCGCGAGAGGAAATCGGCGAGGAACCCCAGCTTGAAGATCCGCGCCACCAGCAGAAACCCGGCGGTCAGCAGCGCCACCATGCCGACCAGCGCCATGTACTGCGCGCTGGCGGGCGTGGCCATGCGGGCGAGCGAGCTGGAGAAGATGGCGGCCGTGGCCGAATCGGCGGCCACCACCAGATGGCGCGACGAGCCGAAGGCCGCGAACGCGACGAGCGGTAGCAGCACGGTATAGAGCCCGGTGACGACGGGCGCGCCGGCGATGCGGGCATAGCCGAGCACCTGTGGAATGTTGATCGACGCCAGGGTCACGCCTGCCAGGACGTCGCGCGCCACGCGCTCGCGGCTGAAAGGCCGAAGGCCGCCGAAGAGGCTTAGCGGCATCTTATCTTGCAGGGACAGGACATCTTCCTTTGGTTCGGCGCGGCCAGCGACGGCGACCGCCGAGGCCGATTCCCGCGCAGGCCGGGAACCGAGCATAACCGGCTTGTCCCTGCGGCGGAATTGGTTCAGCACCCCCGACCCATTCCTCATCGCTCAGATCGAACCGCCTGATCCATCGCTGCCGGCGTTGACTTCAAGCGCGCCCCGGCGATGCTAGCGGCGGCCAAAAACGAGGATGGCGGGGAATGCCTTATACGACGCTCGTCTGGGGGCTGCCCTTCATCGGACTGCTGCTGACCATCGCCGTGGCGCCGCTGGCGGTTCCCCGTATCTGGGGCCGGCATTACGGCAAGCTGGTCGGGTTCTGGGCGCTGGCCTACGTCGCGTTCGATTTGCTGCACGAGAGCGCCAGCGCGACTGGCCGGCGGCTCCTCGACATGGCGCTCAACACCTATCTGCCCTTCCTGCTGCTGCTGGGCGCGCTGTTCGTCATCACCGGCGGCCTGCGGATCAGGGGCGCGCCACACGGCTCGCCTGGCGTCAACACCGCGCTCTTGGCGATCAGCACCGCGGTGTCGAGCTGCATCGGCACGCCGGGCACCTCGATGCTGATGCTACGGCCACTGCTGCGCGCCAACCGCCACCGCCGGCGCGCGGCGCATGTCTATGTGTTCTATATCTTCCTGGTCTGCAACATCGGCGGCGCGCTGACGCCGCTCGGCAATCCGCCGCTGTTCCTCGGCTATCTCAGGGGCGTGCCGTTCTTTTGGCCGGTGGTGCACCTGTTCGTGCCGACGGTGACGGTGGCAGCGTCGGTTCTGGCGGTGTTCTACGCCGTCGACCGTCATATCTACCGGCGGCATCCGAAATCCGGCGAGACGCTGACCGAGATCGAGAAGCTGAGCGTCGCCGGCGGCGTCAATCTGCTGCTGCTGCTGGGCGCGGCACTCACGATGATGCTGCGCAGCTTCTGGTCCTTGCCCGGCGCGCTCGACCTCTCAGGCGTCCGTTGGAGCTTCGACGATATCCTGGCCGATGCGCTGTTCCTCGCCCTCGGCGCGCTGTCGTTGCGTCTCACCCATCCGGCGACGCGGCAGGAGAATGAATTTGTCTGGACACCGATGACGGAAGTCTCGATCTTGTTCGCCGGGATCTTCGTCACGCTGATCCCGGTCGACGCCATCATGGCGGCGGGCCAGGCCGGGCCGGGATATGCGCTGTTCAACGCCATGTTCGTGCACGGCGCGCCGGTGGTGCCGCTGTTCTATCTCTTGCCCGGCGCGCTCTCCTCGGTTCTCGACAATGCGCCGGCCTATCTGGTGTTCTTCGGACTGGCCGGCGACGACGCCAAGCTCCTCACCGGCCCCATGGCGCTGACGCTGACCGCGATCTCGGCCGGCGCCAGCTATTTCGGCGCCATGACCTATATCGGCAACGCGCCCAATCTGATGGTGAAGTCGATCGTCGAGAGCTATGGCGTCAAGATGCCGAACTTCTTCGCCTATATCGCCTGGTCGGGCCTCTGCCTGCTGCCGCTGCTGTTGGCGGCGATGGTGGTGTTCTTCCGCTAGCGCCGGCGAAACGAATGACAAGGAGCGATATCGAAACGAGGTGACCGGAGTGACGGGCTGGCTTCGACGAGCGGATCATGCGCTTGCGGCGGTCATATCGGGCGGGCAGTGGCTGGTGCTGCCGGTGAGCTTCCTGCTCTTTGCGCAGTGGCCGTTGCGCGATCTGGCGCACGCTTATGCGACCCAGGCGAACGACCTGGCGCAGTGGATGTTCGCCCTCTATGTCAGCCTGGCCTTGACCTTTGCCACACGCGAGCGCGCGCATCTCGCCGCCGACGCCTTCGCGCAGCGCTATTCGCCGCAAACGCGCAGCCGGATCGCCGGGATCGGCGGATTTCTCTGCGTCGCGCCCTGGTCGCTCTTCATCCTCGTGGTTTCGGCGCCGGCGGTCTGGCAGTCGATCCACGAGCTCGAGGAATTCCCCGAGACCTACGACCCAGGCTATTTCATCATCAAGGTCGCGACCTGGCTTCTGGCGCTGCTCGCGCTCGCCCAGGCGGTGCTCGGCGTTCGGCGCAGCGAGGCGCGGAGCTGACGCCCATGGCGAATGCCGGCTTCTACATGCTCGCCTGCGTTCCGGTTCTGCTGATCGCGACCGGACTGCCCGCCTTCATGATCCTGATCCTGGTGTCGACGCTGTTCGCCGCGATCGGGGTGATGACGGGCGCGATGCCCTACGCGCTGCTCCAGGCCTTGCCCCAGCGCATCATCGGGCTCCTGGAAAACGATCTGCTGCAGGCTCTGCCGCTCTACGTGCTGATGGGAGCACTCTTGAACCGGCTGCCGCTCGCCGACATCCTGTTCCGCGCCGGGACATCGCTCTTCAGACGCACCGCCGCGGCGCCGCTGCTCTCGGCGCTGGGCTTGGGCGCCATGCTGGCGCCGATGAACGGCTCGGTCGGCGCCAGCGTCGCGACGCTGTCCCGCATCGTCCTGCCGCGGCTTCGCGCGCATCACGTGTCGAACACGCAAGGCCTCGCGGCGGTCTGCGTGGCCAGCACCCTCGGCGTGGTCGTGCCGCCGTCGCTTGTGCTGATCCTACTCGGCGATGCCATGCTGAACGCCCACACCGTGGCCATGAACGTCACCGGCCACATCACGCGCGCCATCAACACCCAGGATGTTTTCCGCGGCGCGCTGCCGCCGGCGGCGATCTTTCTGGTCCTGACCGCGGCGCTGGCGTGGCGGATGGGCCGCCGCGCGAGCCCGGCCGACGCGGGCGTCGCGCCCGGCGAGCGTATGAAGAAGCGGGAATGGGCGATCGCCGCGGCGACGCTGTTTTTCGTCGTCGGCCTGCTGGCGGCGGTGGTCGCCGGCTACGTCTACGCGGTCGAGGCGGCGGCGGCCGGCGGCATGGCGCTCTTCGTCATCGGCCTCGCCTCGCGCACGCTCACCTTGAAAGTGCTCGGCCAGGTGCTGCGGGACACGATGGCGATCACCGGCGCGCTGTTTGCGCTGTTCGTCGGCGCCACCACCTTCACCCTGGTGGTCCGCGCCTTCGGCACCGATCAGGTCATCGCCGGCATCATCGAGCACATTCCGGGCGGCGCCATGGGCTCGGTGCTCGCCGTCATGCTGCTCCTGTGGCTGTGCGCCTTCGCGCTCGACGCCTTCGAGATCATCTTCGTCATCGTCCCGCTGGTGATGCCGCCGCTGCTGACGCGGGTGGACGACCCGGTCTGGGTCTCGGTCCTGACGCTGCTCGCGCTCCAATCGAGCTTCCTGCTGCCGCCGCTCGGTTACGCCGTCATGATGGCGCGCACGCTCTCTCCGGTCCGGGTCGATTTCCACGCGCTGGTGAAGGCCTTGCTACCGTTCCTCGCGGTCCAACTCGTCGTGCTCGGTCTCACCTTTTTCTTTCCCCGGCTCGCGCATCTGGCCTTGCCGGCGGAGCCGGTCGCATTCCTGCCGAAGCACAAGCTGACCGATCAGGAGATCGAGCAACGCCTGCTTCGGCAGCTGCCGCCGCCGTCCGACGCCGATCAATAGCGCGATCGGCGCGAAAAATGCGCCTTTCACCCATGCTGCCAATTTGACCTTGGGCTTGGCGCTTGATCCTGTATGATCGCCCCAAGCTCGGCCTATTGACCAAAAACCGGGGCCGAAGGAAAAATCAAGTCGGGGAGGAATTATCCATGAAGCGACGCAAGTTTTTGACTGCGGGCAGCGTCGGGTTGGCCGCCAGCGCCATCGCCGCGCCGGCGATCGCTCAATCGTCACCGACGATCAACTGGCGCATGGCAACCAGCTGGCCGAAGAGTCTCGACACCATCTTCGGCGGCGCCGAATATTTCGCCCAGCGCCTGGCCGAGATGACCGACCAGAAGTTCCAGGTCCGCGTCTTCGCCGGCGGCGAGATCGTGCCGCCGCTCCAGGTCCTGGACTCGGTGCAGAACGGCACGGTCGAGATGGGACACAGTGCCAGCTACTACTACGTCGGCAAGGACCCGACCTTCACCTTCGACTGCACGGTGCCCTTCGGCATGAATTATCGCATCATGACGTCGTGGCTGCGCGAGGCCGGCGGGCAGGATATGGTCAACGACTTCTTCAGGGACTACAACATCCTCCCGATCCCGTGCGGCAACACCGGCACCCAGGCGGGCGGCTGGTGGAAAGCGGAAATCAAGACCGTCGAGGATTTGAAGGGCAGCAAATTCCGCATCGGCGGCTGGGGCGGCGCGGTGTTGGTCAAGCTCGGCGTGGTGCCGCAGCAATTGGGCGGTGCCGACATCTATCCCGCGCTCGAGAAGGGCACGATCGACGCCGCCGAATGGGTCGGCCCCTATGACGACGAGAAGCTGGGCTTCTACAAGGTCTGCAAGTACTACTATGCGCCCGGCTGGTGGGAGGGTCAGACCAACCTGTCGCTCTATGTCAACCTCGACCAGTGGAACAAGCTGCCGAAGACCTATCAGGCGATGGTTCGGACCGCCGCGGCCGATACCAACAGCCGCATCCTCGCGGCCTACGACTTCCTCAATCCGCAGGCGCTGAGGCGGCTGATCGCCAACGGCACGGAGCTGCGATACTTCGCGCGGCCGATCATGGAGGCTTGCTTCAAGGCGTCGCGCGAGCTTTACACCGAGGAGTCGGCGCGTAACCCGAAATTCAAGAAGATCTACGGGCCGTGGTCGGACTACCTCGCCCAGCAGGACGAATGGATGCGGGTCGAAGAACAACAGTTCGACAACTTCATGTACGGGCAGGTCGGCCGCACCAAGACCTGATCGGCGGCGCACGGCCAAGGCGCGCGGCGGGCTTACTTGAAGTTGACGGGGGGCCCGCTGTCCTCGGCGGGCGGCGCCTCGAAATGGATGCTGTTGGGATTGATCCCGGTGCCCTTGTCGAGCGTGCCGGTGACCAGGCTCGGGAAGGCGATGACGAGGCCGACCATGATGATTTGGATCAGGACGAAGGGAATGACGCCCCAATAGATCTGCCCGGTGGTGAGCGGCGCCACCCGCTTGCCGGTGACGCGGTCGGTGTATTCCTCGCTGGGCGCGACGCTGCGGAGATAGAACAGCGCGTAGCCGAAGGGCGGGTGCATGAACGAGGTCTGCATGTTGACGCCCAAGAGCACGCCGAACCAGATCAGGTCGATGCCGAGCTTCTCCGCCACCGGGCCCAGCAGCGGCACGATGATGAAGGCAAGCTCGAAAAAATCGAGGAAGAAGGCCAGGAAGAAAGCGAGCGCGTTGACCACGATCAGGAACCCGACCTGGCCGCCCGGCAGGCTGGTGAGCAGATGCTCGACCCACAAATCGCCGTTGACGCCGCGGAACACCAGGCTGAACACGGTCGAGCCGATCAGGATGAACATGACGAAGGAGGAAAGCTTCGCCGTCGTGTCCATCGCCTGCTTCATCAGCTTCAGGTCGAGCCGGCGGTTGGCGAAGGCCAGAATGAGCGCGCCCGTCGACCCCATGGCGCCGCCCTCGGTGGGCGTGGCGATGCCGAGGAAGATGGTGCCGAGCACGAGGAAGATGAGTGCCAGAGGCGGCATCATGACGATGACGACCCGGCGCGAGAGCAGGCTCAAGACGTGCAGCTTGAGATGCTTGTCGGCCAGCGCCACGACATAGGCGACCGCGCCGACCAGCGCGCAGGCCCAGATCGGATGCAGGATGTCGTGGGCCGAGAGCAGATAGGCGACGACGACGGCTGCCGCGACGACGACGACGAGCGAGGCGTAGCCCGCTTTACCCGAGGGCTCGCGCACGGTGATGGCCTCGAGCGGCAGAGCCGGCATAAGCTTCGGGCGGGCGATCGAGACGATGAACATCCAAACCGCGTAGAGCGCCGCGAGGCTGAGGCCGGGGATGAAGGCGCCCTGATACATGTCGCCCACCGAGCGGCCCAATTGGTCGGCCATCACGATCAACACCAGGCTGGGCGGGATGATCTGCGCCAGCGTGCCCGAGGCGGCGATCACGCCGGCGGCGACGCGCCGGTCATAGCCGTAGCGCAACATGATCGGCAGCGAAATCAGGCCCATCGAGATCACCGAGGCCGCCACCACGCCTGTTGTCGCTGCAAGTAGAGCACCGACGAAGATCACGGCATAGGCGAGGCCGCCGCGGATCGCCCCGAACATCTGGCCGATGGTGTCGAGCAGATCCTCGGCCATGCCGCTGCGTTCGAGGATCAGGCCCATGAAGGTGAAGAACGGGATGGCCAGGAGCGTGTCGTTCGACATGATGCCGAAGACGCGTTGCGGCAGCGCCTGGATCAGATCCGGACCCAGCAGCCCGTAATGGATGGCGATGGCGCCGAAGAGCAGGCCGTTGGCGGAGAGCGAGAACGCAACGGGATAGCCGATCATCAGCAGGACGATCAGCATCGCGAACATGAGCGGCGCGATGTTGGCGATGAACAGCGCGGTCATGTCTCGCCCTCGGGCTTCATCACCATGTCATCCGCCATCGCCGGAATTTCTTCGGCGCCATGGGCGTGGCGCGGCGTCGGGTCGGGGATGAGGCCCCTGAGGAAGGCCGCGCGTTTAATGATTTCCGACACGCCCTGGATCGCCAGCAGGAAGAAGCCCACCGGGATCATGAGTTTCACCGGCCAGCGCAAGAGGCCGCCGGCATTGGGCGAATACTCTGTGAGCGCAAAGGATTGGGTGAACACCGGCCAGGACAGCACCATGATGATGATCGCCATGGGCATGAGGAAGAAGATCCCGCCCAAGAAATCAATCCAGGCGCGCGTACGGGGCTCGAGCCGGCTGCTGATGATGTCGATGCGGACGTGCTCGTTCCTGAGCAGGGTGTAGCCTGCGCCGATCAGGAAGAAGCCGCTATAGAGATACCATTGCAGCTCGAGCCAGCCGTTCGAGCTGTAATCGAAGAGGTAGCGCACCATGGCGTTGCCGGAACTGACCAGCACCGCGCCCAGCACCAGCCAATAGACCGTTCGTCCGACTCGCTCATTGACGCGATCGATGAATCGGCTGACCGCCAACAAGAACTGCAACGGACCCCGCCTCCCGAAATTAGGCCGGTTTCCCCGACTCGTTCTTGTCCAAGCGCAACTATGGCATGGGTTTTTAGCCGCTGCCAACCCCTGCGTCGCCCGGTAGCCGCCCGCCCTTGTCAGGATCGCCTGATCCGGGAAAGATGAAAGCGCGGCCAATTGCTTCGCCGTCCACCGACAAGGACACGCGGCCTGGAGGCTGTTCCATGAGCCAATCCGGCAAGGACGCGGCGCCGCTTCCCGGCGGCAAGACCGTCTTGGTCGAATTCGAGGGTGGCATCGCCCGGGTGACCAGGAACCGGCCCGCCAAAATCCCCTGCCGCCTTATGAGCGTCGACGGCTGCTCGATGAGCTTCGAGAAGCCCTAGGGCCAGTATCCCCGCCCTAGCTCACCGCCGCGATCTCCGCCTCGCGCGCGGCGCTGACCGCGGCGCGGTGGTCGCTGCCGAGCAGGCAATAGACCGCCGGCAGCACGAACAGGGTGAAGAGCGTGCCGATCGACATGCCGGAGACGACGACGAGGCCGATGGAGAAGCGGCTCGCCGCACCCGCGCCGGTGGCGATGAGCAGCGGGATCAGCCCCACCACCATCGCCGCCGTGGTCATCAGGATCGGGCGCAGCCGCACACGCGCGGCGTGCGCGATGGCCTGCAGCCGGTCGAGATTCTGGTGGCGCTGCAGCTCGTTGGCGAACGACACCATGAGGATGCCGTGCTTACTGATGAGGCCGATGAGCGTGACGAGGCCGATCTGGGTGTAGATGTTGAGGCTCGCCACCCAGAAGAACAGCGGCAGCAGCGCGCCGAACACCGACATCGGCACGCTCACCAGGATGACCAGGGGATCGCGCAGGCTCTCGAACTGCGCCGCCAGCACGAGATAGATGATCGCCAGCGCGAAGACGAAGGTATAGGTGAGCTGGTTGCCTTCGCGGGTGAATTGCCGGGCATCGCCGAAATAATCATGCGAGAAGCCCTTGGGCAGCGACTTGGTCGCCTGCTCGAAGAAATCCACCGCTTGGCCCATGGTGACGCCGGGCACCAGCACCGCCTGGAAGGTGGCGGAGTTGAGCTGGTTGTACTGGGTGAGCGCGTTGGGCTCGGTGCCCTGGTCGAGCGACACCACGGTCGAGAGCGGGATCTGCTGGCCGCTGCCGGTGGTGACGTAGTAATTGGCCAGCGTCGCCGGCGTCAGCCGGTCGGCGCGCGGCACTTGCGGGATGACGTAATAGCTGCGGCCGGAGAGGTCGAAGCGGTTGATGAAGTTCTCGCCCACCAGCACCGCCAGCGTATCGGCGATCCCCTGCATGGTGACGCCGAGATCGTTCGCCTTCGAGCGGTCGATATGGACGTGGATCACCGGGTTGTCGAAGCGCAGATCGCTGTCGGTGACGATGAAGAGCCCGCTCTGCCGCGCCGCCTGCTTCAGTTTCTCCATGGCGTTGTAGAGCGTCTCGTAATCGGTGGGCGCGTCGACCACCATCTGGAAGGGCAGCCCCTGCACCGAGGTCGGCAGCGCCGAGGGCGAGAAGATGAAGGTGTTGATGCCGTCGAGCTTGCTCACCGCCTGCTGCATCAGCGGCTTGAGTTGCAGCGTCGAGCGCTTGCGCTGGTCCCAGGGCTTGAGGATGAAGCCGGAGAAGCCCTGCTGCGGTCCTTGCGAGCCGCTGATGATGAAGGTGCCGTCGGTCTCGGGGAGCGAGGTATAGGCGGAATTGAGCTGCTGGCTGTAGGCCTCCATATAGTCGAGGTTGGCGTATTGCGGCGCCTTGGAGAGAGCGAGCAGCACCCCTTGATCCTCCTCGGGCGCGAGCTCGCCCTTGGTGTTGAGGAAGAGGAAGACGATCGCCGCCAGGATGGCGAGCGCGAAGACATAGACCACCGGCCGATAGGCGAGCGCCTTCGCCAGCAGCCGGGAATAGAAGTTGGCGATGGCGGCGAAGCCGCGCTCGATCACGCGGGAAAAGCGGCCTTCCAGCGTCTCGCGCTTCAGCAGCAGCGCGCACATCATCGGCGACAAGGTCAGCGCGATCACGCCGGAGACGATGACCGAGCCCGCCAGCGAGAAGGCGAATTCGCGGAAGAGCGCGCCGGTGATGCCGCCCAGGAGCCCGATCGGCGCATAGACCGCGGCCAGCGTGATGGTCATGGCGATGATCGGGCCGACGATCTCGCGCGCGCCGACCAGCGCCGCCTGCACCGGCGTCTTGCCCTCCTCGATATGGCGGTAGACGTTCTCGACCACGACGATGGCGTCGTCGACCACCAGGCCGATGGCGAGCACCATGGCGAGCAGCGTCAGCAGGTTGAGGCTGAAGCCCAGCGCCAGCATCACCGACATGATGCCGACCAGCGACAGCGGGATGGTGACGATCGGGATGATCACCGAGCGCGGCGAGCCCAGGAAGAGGAAGATGACGATGATGACGATGACCGCCGCTTCGAGCAGCGTCCACTCCACCTCGTTGATCGAGGATTGGATGAAGACGGTGCCGTCATAGGCGACCTTCATGGTGACGCCGGGCGGCAGCGTGCGCTCGATCTCAGGCCGCATGGCGCGGATGGCCTTGACCACGCTCAGCGGGTTGCCGGTGGGCGTCACCTGGATGCCGAGGAAGACCGCGTGATCGCCGTTCATCGACACCGCGGTGGCGGTGTTCTGCGGCCCGAGCTCGACGGTGGCGATGTCCTTGAGGCGGATAAGCGCGCCGTTGCGCGCCTTCACCACCATCTCCTTGAACGCGTCGACGCTGGTGAGCCCGGTATCGGCGGTGACATCGGTGACGGTGAAATAGCCTTTGCGCTGGCCCGGCGCCGCCTGGAAATTGTTGGCGCGGATCGCCAGCGCCACGTCGTCGGCGGAGATGCCGCGCGCCGCCATGCGCAGCGGGTCGAGCCAGATGCGCATGGCGAAATTCTGCCCGCCCAGGATCTCCGCCTGCGCCACGCCGTCGATCGTCGCCATCAGCGGCTGGATGACGCGCGACAGGTAGTCGGCGATCGCCGCGTTGCCGACCGTGTTGCTGGCGAAGCCCAAATACATGATGTCGATGGTCTGGCCGGTCTGCTTGATGATCACCGGGTCCTGCGCCTCGGCCGGGATCAGGAACTTGACCTGCTGCACCTTGGCCATGACGTCGGTCATCGCCTTGTTCGGATCGTAGTTGAGCCGGACATAGGCCTGGATCGTGCTCACCCCCTGGATCGAGTTCGAGGTGATGTAGTCGAGCCCTTCGGCGGTGGCGACCGCCTGCTCGACCGGCGTGGTGATGAAGCCCTGAATGAGCTCGGGCGAGGCACCGGGATAGAGCGTGGTGATGGTGATCACCGTGTTCTCGAGCTTCGGGTACTGCCGGATCGGCAGGCTGAAGCCGGCCACCGCGCCGATCAGCAGGATCTGCAGGCTGACCACCGCCGCGAGCACGGGGCGGCGGATGAAGAGATCGGTGAAACCCATGGCGGCCCGGTCCTTCGGCGGCTCAGTTGGTCGGGATCTTTTCGGGCAGCGCCAGCCCCTCGCTGCCGCTGGGCGTCACCGCGGCGCCGTCGAACAGCACCTTGTTCTGGCCGAGCGCCACGACGCGGTCGCCCGCCGCGACGCCGCCCAGGATGGCGACGCGGCCGCCGACATGCTCGCCGGTCGTCACCCGCACGCGCTTGGCCTTCAGCGCCGGCTGGCCTTTGGCGTCGGTGCCGTCGGGCACCACGACATAGACGCTGTCGCCATAGAGCGTGTTCTCCACCGCCGTCTCCGGCACGGTGATCATATCCGGCCGCGGTGGCAGCACGACATGCACATTGGCGAACATGCCCGGCAGCAGCTTGCCGTCGGGATTGTCCATCACCGCCTGCAGCTTGATGGTGCGGGTATCGGCGGTGACCTGCGGCTCGATGGCGTTGATCTTCGCCTTGAAGCTCTGGCCGGGATAGGCGTCGACGCCGATCTCGACTTCCTGGCCTTGGGTGAGCGCGGCGGCGGTCTGCTCCGGCAGGGTGAAGTTGATGTAGAGCTGCGAGAGGTCGGTCAGGCTCACCATCGCCGTGCCCGGCGCCACATATTGCCCCACCTCGATCAGCCGCACCCCGAGCTTGCCGGCAAAGGGCGCGCGGATCAGCTTCTGGGCGATCAGCGCCTTCGTCTTGGCGATGCCGGCATTGGCCTGGTCGAGCAGCGACTGGCTCTGGTCGAGCGTCGATTGCGACACCGCCTGCTTCGCCACCAGCTCCTGGTTGCGTTTCAGGGTGACGGCATCATAGCGCTGCTGCGCCTCGAAATTCCGGAGATCGCCCTGCTCCGGCCCGTCATCGATCTGCACCAGCGGCTGGCCCGCCGGCACGTTCTGCCCGGCGGTGAACAGGATCTGCGTCACCGCGCCGCCGACCTGCGAGGCGACGGTGACCTGATGCACCGCGGCGATGCTGCCGATGCCGGTGAGGAAATGCGGCACCGACTGGCTCTCGGCCACGGTCATCGCCACGATCGCCGGCGGCGGCCGGTTATGCGCGAAGAAATCGGCGATGGCATGGCTGCGGAAGCTGTTGAAGACATAGAGCAGGCCCAGCACCAGCGCCATCAGCAGCGCCATGCCGAGGAGCCACAGCGCCATCCTGCGGCTTCTCAGCGGGACCGGGCGGATGACGATGTCACCGGGCCCGGCGCGACCGGAGCTGTCCATCGGCGTCACTCCTTCTTCTCTGGCGCCGCTGGCGTCTCTGGCCGCAGGCCCGCCAGCATCAGCGTGAAATAGCTCTCGTAGAAACGCTCATCCGACAGCGGCAGCGTCTCGTAGCAGCCGACCGAGTTCGACCAGATGGCGCGGAACGCCATCGGGCAGGCGACCACATGCGCCATCGCCTCGACATCGCCCTGGCGGAACTCGCCGCAGGCGATGCCGCGGCTGAGCACCGCACTCAGCAGGCGATGGCCGCGTTCGCCGACCTCGGCGTGATACCAGGCGGCGAGATCGGGGAAGTTGCGCGCCTCGGCGACGATGAGCTTGAGCAGGCCCCCCTGGCGCGAGCGGATGAGCTGCGCCCATTGCTCCAGCATGCGGCGCAGCAGCGCCGTGTTCGAGCCGTGCCACTCCTCGACCTCGCGCTCGCCCATGACCAGGCGGGTGACCACGACCTCGCGGATCGCCGCCTTGAACAGCGCCTCCTTGGTCGGGAAATAGAGATAGGCGGTGCCTTTGCTGACCCCGGCGCGGCGCGCCACCTGCTCGAGCCGGGCGGCGGCGAAGCCCTTTTCGGCGAACACCTCGATCGCCGCCTCGATCAGCTCCGCCGGCCGCGCCTCCTTGCGCCGCTGGCG
>JBKQTR010000107.1:0-14439 GCA_052143095.1 Allostellaceae bacterium | reverse complement strand
CCGCGCGGTTGCTCCTGGGCCCCGGCTTTCGCCGGGGCGACGCAGACGTTTCCACGGTTTCTTCTTCTCCGTGACCTCCGTGCCTCTGTGGTGAACCCCATATGCGATTGCCCTCCCCCTCAAGGGGGGAGGGGGCGCGCGACGGAGCAGTCGATCGAGGCGTGACGACGATGGATAATCTGGGGCTGCTGGTGAGCGTGCTGTACCAGCTCGGCACGAATGTCGCGTTCCTGCTGATCGCGGCGATCGGGCTCATCGTCATTCTCGGCATGATGAACATCATCAACCTGGCGCATGGCGAATTCATGATGGCCGGCGCCTATACCGCCACCATCGCCACCCATCGCGGCCTGCCCTTCCCGCTCGCGCTGGTACTGAGCTTCCTGGTCGTCGCGGGGTTCGGTGCGCTGCTCGAGCGCCTGGTGGTGCGCCGCTTCTATGGCGAGGAGCTCGGCGCGCTGGTGGTGACCTGGGCGATCAGCCTCATCCTGGGCCAGGGCACGCTCATCTTCTTCGGGCCGTTCATGCCGTCGATCGCCATTCCCGGCGGCTCCTTCGCGCTCGGCAAATACTCCTTCTCCGGCTATTGGCTCATCCTGATCGCCAGCAGCGCGGCGCTGGTCGTGGCGCTGTGGTGGATCTATCAAAAGACGACTTTCGGGCTGATGGCGCGCGCGACGATGCAGAACCCGGCGATGGCGAAAGCGCTCGGCGTCAGCACCGACCGGATCTACATGCTGACCTTTGCGCTGGGTGCCGGCCTTGCCGGGCTGAGCGGCGGGCTGCTGGCGCCGACCGCGTCGATCACGCCGCTGATGGGTCAGCAATATGTCGCGCCGGCCTTCATCACCGTGGTGGTGGGCGGCGGCGCCAATGTGCTGGCCGGCGCCATCGGCAGCAGCCTGCTGCTGTCGATCGTGAAGACGCCGGTAGGCCTGCTGTTCGGCGCCTTCCTCGGCAGCGTCGCGCTGCTGTTCACCGCGCTCGTGGTCATCCGCCTGATGCCGGACGGCATCTCCGCGGTCGCTCAGCGCTTCCTCGAGCGGCGCATCGGGACGTGACGGCGTGATCCCTTTCGCCAAGCTGGCGGCGCTGCTCGATGGTCCCGAGGATATCGGCCGGGGACCGTGGTTCTGGCTCGCCGCCGGCGCCGTCGTCGCCGCGCTGGCGCTGCTGCCGCTGCGGCTCACGGAATTCGAGGCGTCGAACGTCGCCTTTTATCTGCTCAATATCCCCATGGCGCTCGGCCTCGCCATGCTGTGGGGATATTGCGGCGTGCTGAGCTTCGGCCAGGTGGCTTATTTCGGCATCGCCGGCTATGCCTACGGCATCATCGCCGGCAATTTTCCGGGCCCGTGGGGAACGCTGGCGGCGACCGCCGGCGGATTGCTGTCCTGTGCGATCACCGGCGCGATTTTCGGCTATTTCGTCTTCTATGCGCGCGTCCAGAATTGGATCGTCCCGATCCTGACGCTGGTGTTCACCCTGCTGCTCGAGACCTTCCTCGGCCAAACCGCGGGCTATCAGTGGCGCGTGGGCAAGGTGCAGCTCGGCGGCTACAACGGCATGACGTCGATCCCCGCGTTTCAGATCGGCAGCCGCGTCTTCACCGGCTACGCCTTCTTCTTCTTCGCGCTGGCGGTGACGCTCTTCTGCTATGTCGCCGGGCGCGCGCTGGTGAACTCGCATCGCGGCAAGGTGATGTTGGCGATCCGCGAGGACGTGCTCAGGACGGAGCTGCTGGGCTACGACATCCGCCGGCATCAGCTCACCGTCTTCGTGCTCGCCGCACTGCTCGCCGGCACCAGCGGCCTGCTCTATGTCCAATGGGGCAACTACATCACACCGACCCAGGTCGGCTTGCTGCAGGCGGCGCAGCCGGTGGTCTGGGTCGCGGTCGGCGGCCGCGAAAAGCTGCTGGCGGTGAGCCTCTCGACCTTCGCGCTCAACTGGCTCAACTACGCGCTGTCGGCGGCCGGCAACGAATATGCGCCGGTCATCATGGGGGCGCTGCTGCTCGCCGCCATGCTGTTCTTCCCGCGCGGCATCATCGTGACCCTGGCGCGGCTGTGGCCGTCAAGGCCGCGGCGCGGCGTGCCGCTTGCGATCACCAAGAGGTCGCCGTGAGCGACGCGGCCGTGATCCGCGCCGAGCGGCTGGTGAAGCGGTTCGGCGGCGTCGTCGCCACCAACGCGATCGACCTCGCCGTCGATGCCGGCGAGCTGCGCTGCATCATCGGCCCGAACGGCGCCGGCAAATCGACGCTGTTCTCGCTGCTCTGTGGCATCTACCGGCCCGATGCCGGGCGGGTCCTGGTCAATGGCGAGGACGTCACGGGCTTCGCGCCCTATCGCCGCGTCCAGCGCGGCATCGGCTTGACCTTCCAGACCAACCGCGCCTTCCACAAGCTTTCGATCCGGCAGAATCTCGAGATCGCCGCACGCCCTGCGGCCGGCGGCGTCGCGCCGGCGACGGCGCAGCGCCTGCGCTATGCAAGGGAGGCCTTCGCGCTCGACATCGAGAGCGAGCGGCCGGCGCGCGAGCTGCCGCATCACCAGCTGCAATGGCTCGAGATCGTCATGGTGCTCGCGGCCGGGCCCGAGATCCTGCTGCTCGACGAGCCCACCGCCGGCATGTCGCCCGACGAGACCATGCAGACGGCGCGCGCGCTGCAGGATCTGAACGCGATGGGGCTGACGATCGTCGTGGTCGAGCACGACATCGCCTTTGTCCGCGAAGTGGCGCGGCGCGTGACCGTGCTGCACCAAGGGCGCGTCTTTGCCGAAGGATCGATCGGCGACATCACGGCGAACGCGGAGGTCCGCCGGATCTATCTCGGAGGTCACGGCGCATGAAGCCCATCCTCGCCGCCAACCAGCTGCGCGCCGGCTATGCCACCGGCGACGTGCTGCAGGGCGTGAGCCTCGAGATCGGTGGCGGCGAGGTGGTGGCCGTCCTCGGGCGCAACGGCATGGGCAAGACGACGCTGATCCGCACGCTGATCGGGCTCATGCCGGTGCGCGCCGGCAGCATCGCCTTCTGCGGCGAGGATATCACCGCCCAGCGCGCCGAAGCGCGGGCGCGCAGCGGCATGGGATACGTGCCGCAGGGCCGCGAGATCTTTCCGCACATGTCGGTGCTGGACAATCTCCGCATGGGCATGTTCATCAACGCGTCGCGCTCGCAGCCCGATCTCGACGTCGTCTATGGCTATTTTCCGTTCCTGCGCGAGCGGGCTCGGCAGCGCGGCGGAACGTTGAGCGGCGGTCAGCAGGAGATGCTGGCGATCGCGCGCGCGCTGGTCAACGGGCCGGACCTGCTGCTGCTCGACGAGCCCAGCGACGGCGTGCAGCCCAGCATCGTCGAGGAGATCGGCGACATCATCCTCGACCTCAATCGTCGGCGCCGCCTCACCGTGCTGATCGTCGAGCAGAACATCGAGCTGGTGCAGAAGGTCGCCTCGCGCGCCTATGTGCTCGACAAGGGGCGCGTCGTGCGCACGCTCGACCGCGACGGCCTCGCGCATACGGACGGGCTCGCCGAGTTCCTGGCGATTTGACCGGCCGGAAGGGAAGGATCGACAAGGGAGAGAGCGATGTATCACATGATTTCCGGCGGCGCGGCGTGGCTCGCGACCTCGATCATGGCGACGCGCGGCGAGGGCCGGGCGCGCGAGCCCGCGACGCACACGCTGTCGGAGGCGAAGCAGGGCGGCTATCACTACACCATGGGGCCCTATTCCGCGCCGGTCCTGCGGATAAAGCCGGGCGATCGGGTGGTGGTGGAGACGCGCGACGCCTTCGAGGGCAAGATCAAGCACGAGACCGACCGTCCGACCCAGCTGCTGCAGATGCCCTTCCTCAATCCGCAGAACGGTCCGATCCTGGTCGAGGGCGCGGAGAAGGGCGACGCCCTCGCCGTCTATATCGAGCAGATGGTGCCGCGCGGCGCCAATCCGCGCGGTACCTGCTGCATGATCCCCGAATTCGGCGCGCTGACCGGCACCTATTATACGGCAACGCTCAACGACCCGCTGCCGGAGGTGGTGCGCAAGATCGACCTCGACGAGGAATGGGTCTATTGGAGCGACCGGGTGAAGCTGCCCTATCGGCCGCACATCGGCACGCTGAGCTGCTCGCCCGAGATCGATTCGATCAATTCGCTGACCCCCGACAATCATGGCGGCAACATGGACCTGCCGGATATGGGGCCGGGCAGCGTCACCTATCTGCCGGTGCGCTCGCCCGGCGCGCGGCTCTTCATCGGCGACGCCCATGCCTGCCAGGGCGATGGCGAGGTCTGCGGCGTCGCGGTGGAATACCCGACAACGACGACCATCGTCGTCGACCTCATCAAGGGCTGGACGATCGAGTGGCCGCGGCTCGAGCGCGAGGATTTCATCATGGCGATCGGCAGCACGCGCCCCCTGGAGGACGCCACCCGCATCGCCTATCGCGAGCTCATCCGTTGGATGGTGCGGGATTACGGCTACGCGCAGTGGGATGCCTACATGATGCTGAGCCAATGCGGCATGGTGCGGCTCGGCAACTTCGTCGATCCGAAATACACGGTGGGCGCCGCGATCCGGAAGAAGTACCTGGAGCCATCGCCGTGACCGGCACGCCTGTTTTTGTTGCACGGCGCTGCCGAGTTGCCTCTTTCGAGACCAGACCGCACGGCGTCGCCGGGGTTTTCCGCAGGCGCCACGCACGGGATCGCGTTGGCAAGCGAATTGCTTAGGAAGGGCGCGAGGATTATTTGCCGGGGAAAATATCTCCCTCCGGCGGCAGAGGAGGTCCAGCCATGGCAGTTCCGCTCCCATCGCCCGAGCAGCTGCGCGACGTCGCCAAGCAATGCGGCTTGTCGCTGAGCGATGCCGATCTCGGCTCGTTTCGCGGGCTGATGGCGGGCTCGATCGGCGCCTATAACGTCGTCGACGCCATGCCTGATGAAGTGCCGGTGGTGAAATACCCGCGGACGCCGGGCTATCGCCCGGGTCCCGAGGAGAACCCGTACAACGCCTGGTATCGCAAGACCGCCATCAAGGGCGCGCCAAGCGGCAAGCTTCGCGGCAAGCGGGTGGCGATCAAGGACAATGTCATGGTCGCGGGCGTGCCGATGATGAACGGCGCCGCGACGCTCGAGGGCTTCATGCCGGATTTCGACGCCACAATCGTCACCCGCCTGCTCGACGCCGGCGCCGAGATCGCCGGCAAGACGCATTGCGAGTCCTTCTGCCTCTCCGGCGGCAGCCACACCAACGCCACCGGCGCGGTGCACAATCCCTGGAAAATGGACTATTCCGCCGGCGGCTCGTCCTCCGGCAGCGCGGTTGCGGTGGCGCTCGGCGAGGCCGACATGGCGATCGGCGGCGACCAGGGCGGCTCGATCCGCATGCCCGCCTCGTTCTCCGGCATCTACGGCATGAAGCCCAGCTGGGGCCTCGTCCCCTACACCGGCATCATGCCGATCGAGATCTATGTCGACCACACCGGCCCGATGACGGCGTCGGTGGCCGACAACGCGCTGATGCTCGAAATCATCGCCGGCGACGACGGTTATGACCCGCGCATCAAGGCGCCCAAGGTGCTGCCTTATTCGGAGCTGCTCGGCGGCGGCGCCAAGGGGCTGAAGATCGGCGTGCTGCGCGAGGGCTTCCTGCAGCCGAATGCGGAGATGGCGGTCAACGACAAGGTGCGCAGCGCCGCCAAGCGCCTCACGGAGCTCGGCGCGACGGTCGAGGAGGTCTCGATCCCCATGCACCTGGCGGCGCCGGCGATCTGGACGCCGATCGGCACGGAGGGCCTCACCCAGACGATGATGTGGGGCGACGGCTATGGCCTCAGCCGGCAGGATCTCTATTCCGTCGCACTGATGGATTTCCATCGCGGCTGGCGCCGGCGCGCCAACGATCTCTCCGAGACGACGAAGCTGTTCCTGCTGCTCGGCACCTACATCAACAACATCTACGGCTCGCGCTATTACGGCAAGGCGATGAACATCTCGCGCCGCCTCACCGCCGCCTATGACCAGGCGCTGCAGCGCTACGATCTGCTGCTGCTGCCGACCACGCCGATGAAGGCGACGAAGCTGCCGGGACCGGAGGCGAGCCGCGAGGAGTATGTCGAGCGCGCCCTGGAGATGATCGCCAACACCGCGCCGTTCGACATCACCCACCACCCGGCGATGTCGCTGCCCTGCGGCATGGTCGACGGGCTGCCGGTCGGCTTGATGCTGGTCGGCAGGCATTTCGACGAGCCCACCATCTACCGCGCCGCCTACGCCTTCGAGCAGTCCGGCGACTGGAAGAAGATGTGAGGCCACGCGCTCTGGGCTTCGCCGGCACCCTGCCGGCGTGGGCTCGGCGACACCGCGAGCAAGACGAGGACATGGAAAGCGCGCTCAACGCTATTTTCGAAGTGCTCAGTTTCGGCGCCATCATCGTGCTGGTGGTGCTGGGCCTCGGCGTCATCGCCAGCATGATGGGCATCTTCAACTTCGCTCATGGCGAGTTCGTGCTGCTCGGCGCCTATACGACCTATCTCATCTACAAGAGCGGGCTGCCGGTCTGGCTCGGCATGCTGGCGGCGCCCTTCGCGCTGGCCATCATCGGCTTCGTGCTCGAGCGGCTGGTCATCCGACGATTCTACGCCGCCCCGATCGTCGCGATGCTCGGCACCTATGCGCTGGGGCTGGTGATCCGCGAGACGGTGCGCGGGCTGATCGGCGGTCTCTACATCTCGATCCCGGAGCCGATCGGCGGCTCGTTCATCCTCGGCGGCATGCAGTTCTCGAAATGGCGGCTGGCGATCATCGTCATCACCGCGCTGGTGATGGTGGCGAGCTACCTGCTGTTGAACCGCACGGCGTTCGGGCTGCGGGTGCGCGCCGCGCTCGAGAACCCGGCGCTGGCGCGGGCGTCCGGCATCTCCACCAGCACGATCTATGCCGTCACCTTTGCCTTCGGCGCGGCGCTTGCGGGCCTTGCGGGCGCGCTGGTGGTGCCGGTCTTCTCGCTCTTCGCCGATCTCGGCATCCGGTTCCTGATCCAGGGCTTCCTCGCGGTCATGCTGGGCGGCATCGGCACGTTCGAGGGCCCTGTCGCGGGCGCGGGGATCATCGGCGTGCTCAGCGCGGCGCTGCCCTGGGTGATCGCGCCGGTCCTGGCCGACGTCCTGGTGTTCGTCATTGCCATTGTCATCGTCAAACTGAGGCCGGGAGGCCTCATTGCGGGAAGGAGGGTTTCACCGTGACCGATGAGACGCAGCGGAGAACGATATCGCCAATGATGAGCCGGCGGCGCCTGCTTCAGAGCGCGGCCTGGATGGGGGGTGCCCTTGCCACCGGTGTCGGCAGCTGGGTCATCCGGCCGCGCTGGGCCAATGCCGCCGCCGGGCCGATCAAAATCGGCATCGCCACCGATCTCACCGGCGCGATCGGCTATGCCGGCAACGCCAATGCCAATGTCGCCAAGATGGTGGTGAAGGACATCAACGATGCCGGCGGCGTTCTCGGGCGCCCGCTCGAGCTCTATATCGAGGATACCGCCTCGAATGAATCCGTCGCCGTCGCCAATGTGCGCAAGCTCATCCAGCGCGACAAGGTCGACGTCGTGCTGGGCGGCATCACCAGCTCGATGCGCAACGCGATCAAGGACGTCATCGTGACGCGCGGCAAGACGCTCTATATCTACCCGCAGCTCTACGAAGGCCAGGAGTGCACGCCCGATCTCTTCTGCACCGGCCCGACGCCGGCGCAGCAATGCGACGAGTTCATCCCCTGGCTGATGAAGAACGGCGGCAAGCGCTTCGCCCTGCCGTCCGCCAACTATGTCTGGCCGCACCTGCTGAATAAATATGCGCGCCAGGTGATCGAGAAGAACGGCGGCGAGGTGATCTTCGAGGAATACTACCCGCTCGATCAGGTCGAATACAGCGCCACCGTCAACAAGATCATGACCAACAATGTCGATGTCGTGTTCAACACCGTCATCCCGCCCGGCGTCGGCCCGTTCTTCAAGCAGCTTTACGAAGCCGGCTTCAGCAAACGCGGCGGCCGCCTCTCTTGCGTCTATTACGACGAGAACACGCTGAATATCAATGCGCCGCAGGAGATCGAAGGTCTGGCGAGCTGCCTCGATTATTTCCGCGCGGTGACGCCGAGCGAGCCGTTCAGCGCCAAGCTCCAGGCCGAGTACGACAAGGAGTTTCCCGGCAAGATCCTGTTTGCCGCGGGCAGCGCCGCCACCGGCATGTATCGCGGGCTGAAGCTCTGGGAAGCGGCGGTGAAGGAGGCGGGCAAGATCGACCGCGACGCGGTCGCCGCAGCCTATGATCACGCCAAGATCGCCGACGGACCGGGCGGACCCGCCGAGATGGTCCCAGGCAAGCGCCACGCCAAGATGAAGATGTACACCGCGGTGGCGAAAGGCGGCACGTACGAGATCGTCGCCAAGAGCGAAGGCCTCGTCGACCCCAAGGAGTGCTGATCAACCGGCGGACCGGCGCGGCGCCGCCGAGCGCCGTGCCGGTCCGCCGCCGAGCCCAGGAGCCGACGCCCCTCTCATGGCCGAGCATTCCACCATCGCTTCTTCCACCCGCCGCGGCGCAGCGCGCGCCGGCGCCAGGCGGCGTGTGCCGGTCATCCCCCTCCTGGAGTTGCTGCTTCTCGCGGTCTTCGCGCTGGCGCCGCTGGTGCTTGAGGACTACCTCACGGTCTTCGTCACCCGCGTGCTGATCCTGGCGCTGCTCGCCATCAGCTTCGACCTCGTCTGGGGCTATGCCGGGATCATGAGCTTCGGCCAGGCGCTGTTCTTCGGCACCGCCGGCTACGGCGTCGCCCTCCTGGCGCGCGATCTCGACATCACCTCGGTCTTCATCATCATTCCCGCGTCGGTGGTCATCGGCTTGGTGCTGTCGCTGCTGCTCGCGGGGTTCCTGCTGCTCGGGCGGCATGCGCCGACGACGATCTTCGTCGCGTTGGGCACGCTCACCGGCTCCTACGCGGCCGAAAGGCTGGCGCGGGGCTGGTATTATCTCGGCGGCCAGAACGGCATCCCCTCGATCCCGCCGATGACCGCCGGCAGCTATGAGATCTCCGAGGGGCCGGTCTTCTACTATATTGCGCTGGCGAGCCTGCTGCTGGTCTATGGCCTCTGCCGCTTTCTCGTGCGCTCGCAATTCGGACTGGCGCTCGCCGGGATGCGCGAGCAGGAGGCGCGGATCGCGTTCTTCGGCTACAAGGTCCAGCACCTCAAGGCCATCGTGTTCTCGCTGTCCGGCGCCATCGCCGGTCTCGCCGGCGGCCTCTATGCCTTTCACGAAGGCTTCGTCTGGCCCAATATGCTGGGGGTGGTGCTGTCGACGCAGATCGTGCTCTACGCCTTGTTCGGCGGCGTCGGCACGCTGATCGGCGCCGTCTTCGGCGTCATCGCCATCGAGACGCTGAGCTTCTGGCTCGCCGAAAGCTTCCAGGAGAGCTGGCCGATCATCCTGGGATTGCTGCTGCTGCTGGTCATCCTGTTTCGCCCGACCGGGCTCATCGGCCTCCTCGTCTCGGAGCGCGAGCGGATCGGCAGCTTCGGCCGGCCCGGCGAGCCCGGCGCCCGCGGCGGCCAAGGAGGCGACCGTGGCGCTCCTTGAAGTGCGCGGCGTCACCAAGCTCTTCGGGCAGCTCACGGCGCTCTCCGGCGTCGATCTCACCGTCGAAGAGGGCGAGTTCCACGGGCTCATCGGCCCGAACGGCTCCGGCAAGAGCACGGCGATGAAATGCATCGCCGGCGCCGAGGCGCCGAGCCGGGGCACGATCGCCTTCGCCGGCCGCGACATCACCGGCGCGACGCCCGCCGAGCGTGCCCGCGCCGGCCTCAGCCTCAAATTCCAGATCACCAGCGTGCTGCCGGCGCTCACCGTCTATGACAACGTGCTGTTGGCGCTGCAGGCGCAGACGCCGCTCACCGGCCTCCTCTTCTCGCGCACGCGGCGCACGCTGCACGACCAGGTGCTGCACATCCTGGCGCAATTCCGCCTCGCCGACCGCGCCGCGGAGCCCGCCGCGACGCTCTCGCATGGCCAGCAGCAATGGCTCGAGATCGCGATGGCGCTCGCCCAGGAGCCGAAGCTGCTGCTGCTCGACGAGCCGACCGGCGGCATGAGCCTCGAAGAGCGCCGCGTGACCGGCGAGCTGCTGGAGCCGATCAAGCACCGCTGCTCGCTGGTGATCGTCGAGCACGACCTCGATTTCATCCGCGACATCTGCGACGTGCTGACCGTGCTCGATCAAGGCAGCGTCGTCGACAGCGGCAGCGTCGAGCATATCCAAAGCAGCCGCAAGGTGCAGGAGGTCTATCTCACCCGTGCCTGAGGCAGACTTCCTCGAGGTGCGCAACCTCGCCGCCGCTTACGGCCGCAGCCAGGTGCTGTTCGATATCAGCCTGGCGGTGCCGCGCCGCGGCGGCGTCGCCGTGCTGGGCCGCAACGGCGTCGGCAAGACGACGCTGCTGAAGACCATCATCGGCGAGCTCGGCGCCAGCGGCGGCAGCGTCCGGCTCGACGGCAGCGACGCGCTGCGCCTGCCGACCGAGCGGCGCATCCGGGCCGGGATGGGCTATGTGCCGCAGGAGCACGCGGTCTTCGGCAAGCTCAGCGTGCGCGAGAACCTCGAAGTGGGCGCGCTTGCCGGCGGCGACCGCTCGGCGATCGACCGGGCGCTGGCGATCTTTCCCAAGCTCGGCCAGAGGTTGACGCAGCCGGCCGGCACGCTCTCCGGC
The DNA here is from genome assembly GCA_052143095.1 of Allostellaceae bacterium. GTDB lineage: Bacteria > Pseudomonadota > Alphaproteobacteria > ATCC43930 > CGMCC-115725 > DAHUYF01. Next base: position 3,671 of record JBKQTR010000107.1, on the reverse strand, counting down.
GGCGAACGCAAGATGCTGGCGATCGGCCGCGCGCTGCTGGCCAATCCCAAGCTGCTGCTGTTGGACGAGCCGACCGAAGGCGTCTGGATCGGCGTCATCGAGGAGATCGCCGAGCGGCTGACCGCGCTGGTGCGCGACATCGCCGTCATCATCGTCGAGCAGCATCTCGATCTCGCGCTGCGGGTCGCCGACTACGCCTATGTGCTCGACCGCGGCCGCGTCGCGCTCGAAGGCCCCGCCGCCGGTATGCGCGACGATCCGCGGCTGCTGCAGTATCTCGCGCCCTGACGCGGCGGCGGCATCGATCACAACGGTGCCGACATGCAGCCGGCTGTCCGGCGCCCGGCGGCATGGATGCGCGTTCAGCGCGATCATCTTGGGCAGTGAGCAACCGACGATTCGCATCGCGGACACCGTGAGCGCAGCGGCGCCCGGTTGGTGAGCGTCCTGAGCCGCCGCCGTACAAGCCGGAGCGGGAATATCCAAGATTGTCGCGCGCCGGCCGGGCCACCATGTAATTTGTGGCGACCCTCGTCGACGGGATCGTCCCGAGGCGGAGCGGCGACCGCGCGCGGCGTCCGGGGAACGAGCATCCGCTCGCCGATGCGCTCTCAGGAGGGCTTCACGGCTGCACCCATGATCACTCTCAAAATCAACGGCGAAAGCCGACCCGTCGACGCTCCGGCCGACATGCCGCTGCTGTGGGTCATCCGCGACCTGCTGGGCCTGACCGGCACGAAGTTCGGCTGCGGCATTGCCGAATGCGGCGCCTGCACCGTTCATCTTGACGGCGCCCCGGTCCGCTCCTGCCTGCTGCCGGTCGGCTCGATCGGCGAGCGGGCGGTCACGACGATCGAAGGCATCGGCGCCACGCCCGCCGGCGCCAAGGTGCAGCAGGCCTGGCTCGATCTCGAGGTGGTGCAGTGCGGCTATTGCCAGTCGGGCCAGATCATGTCAGCGGCGGCGCTGCTGACCGGCACGCCCAATCCCGAGGATTCCGATATCGATGCGGCGATGGCCGGCAACATCTGCCGGTGCGGCACCTATGTGCGGATCCGCGAGGCGATCAAACACGCAGCCAAGCCGGTTTGAGCCGGTCACCGGAGGATCGACGATGTCCGACGCGACGGAACCGCAAATCGCTCCCGGGTTGAAGGCCGTCTCAAGCCGGCGCGCTTTCCTGAAGGCGACCGCCGCTGCCGGCGGCGGGTTGCTGCTGGGCTTCCCGCTGCCCTTTGCCGTCGCCGCTGCTGCCGAGGCGGGCGTCTTCGCGCCCAATGCCTTCATCCGCATCGACCGCCAGGGCAAGATCACCTTGATCATGCCGCAGGTGGAGATGGGTCAGGGCGTCTATACCGCCGTCGCCATGATCCTGGCCGAAGAGCTCGACGCCGCCTTCGATCAGGTGACGCTCGAAGCCGCTCCGCCGAGCGACGCGCTCTACGGCAATCCCGTTTTCGGCATCCAGGTCACCGGCAATTCCAATTCGATCCGCGCCTTCTGGCTGCCGCTGCGCAAGGCCGGAGCCGGCGCGCGCGCCCTGCTGGTCCAAGCCGCGGCGCAGATGTGGCAGGTCGATCCCGCGACCTGCCGCACCGACAAGAGCGAGGTGTTCCACGACCCCAGCGGGCGCAAGATCGCTTATGGCGCGCTGGTCGACCACGCCGCGGGCATGACGCCGCCGCAGGATCCGCCGCTGAAGCCGGTGGCGGATTTCAAGCTCATCGGCAAGCCGCTGAAGCGGCTCGACACGCCCGACAAGGTCAATGGCCGGGCGGTCTACGGCATCGATGCCATGCCGCCGGGCGTGAAATTCGCCACCGTTGCCGCCTGCCCCGTGTTCGGCGGCAAGGTCGGTCACGTCGACGACAGCAAGGCCAGAACCATCCCGGGCGTGCGCGAGATCGTCGTCCTGGACGATCTGGTCGCCGTGGTCGGCGACCATATGTGGGCGGCGAAGCAAGGCCTCGATGCGCTCGCGATCAGCTGGGACGAAGGGCCTAATGCCGCCGTCTCGTCCGATCGCGTGTGGGAGCAGATCCGCGCCGCCAGCCAAAAGGACGGCGTGGTCGCGAAAGCGGTGGGCGATGCGGCGAAGAGCCTCAGCGAAGGCGACACGCTCGACGCTGCGTACGAGCTTCCTTTCCTCGCGCATGCGCCGATGGAGCCGATGAACTGCACCGTCCATCTCACGCCCGATAGGTGCGAGGTATGGATCGGTTCGCAGATCTTGGCGCGGGCACACGCCACCGCCGCGAAGACCGCCGGCCTGCCGCTCGACAAGGTCACGGTGCACAATCACCTGATCGGCGGCGGCTTCGGCCGCAGGCTCGAGGTCGACGTCGTCGACCAGGCCGTGCGCATTGCCAAAAAGGTCGATGGGCCGGTCAAGGTGGTGTGGACCCGCGAGGAGGACATCCAGCACGATATCTACCGGCCGGTCTATCGCGACCTGCTGTCCGCCCGCCTGACGGACGGCAGGATCGCCGGCTGGAAGCACCGCATCACGGGCTCGTCGATCATCGCGCGCTGGCTGCCGCCCGCCTTCCAGCAGGGCATCGATATCGACGCGATCGACAGCGCGGCCGACATTCCCTACGACATCCCAAATCTGCGCGTGGAATATGTGCGCGACGAGCCGCCCGGGGTGCCGACGGGCTTCTGGCGCGGTGTCGGCCCCAACAACAACGTCTTCGCCATCGAAAGCTTCATGGACGAGCTGGCGAAGAAGGCGGGCAAGGATCCCCTCGCCTTCCGCCGCGACATGCTGCAAAAATCGCCGCGGCTGCTGGCCGCGCTCGATCTCGCGGCGAGCAAGGCCGGCTGGGGCAGTCCGCTGCCGGCGCGCACCGGCCGCGGCATTGCCGCGCAGGTGGCGTTCGGCAGCTTCATCGCCACCGTGGCGGAGGTCGAGATCGACGATGCCGGCGAGGTCCGGGTGCGCCGCATCGTCTCGGCGGTGGACACCGGCATCGTCATCAATCCCGACACGGTGGTGGCGCAGTTGCAGGGCGGGCTGATCTTCGGCACCACGGCCGCGCTCTACGGCGAGATCACCATCGACAAGGGCCGGGTGCAGCAAAGCAATTTCAATGATTACCGCATGCTGCGCATCGACCAGACGCCGGCCATCGAGGTGCATTTGATCACGAGCGGCGAGGCGCCCGGGGGCATCGGCGAGACCGGCACGACCGCCGCGCCGCCCGCCATCGGCAACGCGATCTATGCCGCGACCGGCATCAGGCTGCGCCGGCTGCCGATCGACCGCAAGCTTCTGGCCCGGAGCAAACAGACGTGAGGGCCTCGCGCAGGCGCGGTCGCGTGACGCGGTACATCGCGCTTGGCATCGCCGTCGTTGCCGCGGTGGTGCTGATCGGCTTCCTGTGGATCGTGCTTGGCCCGGGCCCGGTGGATTTCGCGGGCGGCGGTCGTGTTGCGCTTGCCGACTATCACGGCGCCGATCCCGCGGGCGTTCCGCCGGACCTCGCCACGGCGGATCTGGTCCAACGCGGCGAATATCTCGCGCGCGCGGCGGATTGTGCGGCGTGCCACACCGCCAAGGGCGGCGTTCCCTATGCCGGCGGGCTTGCCTTCGTGCTGCCGTTCGGCACGCTCTATTCCACCAACATCACGCCGGACAAGGAAACCGGCATCGGCAGCTACAGCGATGC
>JBKQTR010000106.1:0-3978 GCA_052143095.1 Allostellaceae bacterium | reverse complement strand
CTGCCATGATCGTCTCGCGGCCGAAGCTGCGATCCTCCAAGGTCGCGGCAAATGAGGCACGCTCGATGAAGGACAGATCCTTGCGGGCATTGTTTTCCTGACCCTGTGCCACGACGAGTTCGTCATCACTCAGCTCGCGGACGACCGCTCGTACCGGGCGTTCGAGCTCTGCAAGAGCACGCACTCGCCGATGACCATAGGCAACCTGAAAGCGCCCTGGTTGGCTGGGATGGGGACGCAGCAGCACCGGCACCTGTTGCCCGTGCTGCCGAATCAACTCCTTCAGATCAGTGTGATCCTGGTCGGTACCTTTGATGCAGTCGGTTACGAACGACGGATCGATCAAACCGGTGTCGATCTCGACGACATTCTGACCAGCCGCGATACGCTCTCCAAGCACTAGCGCCGCTCGGCGCTCGGCGGAGATCATCTCCAATGATCGGCTCATCGCGCCAACCGCACCACGTGAGCCGAGCGTGGGCTGCGCTAGCCTCTTTGGCGCGTCACCGCCAGTCGCGGAATCAAAGTTGACCGCGGTCAACTCGTCGTCATCCAGGCCAGCGAGAAGATTTTTCCGGCCCATTGTCACCTCCTCCACGCGGCTCGGATATGGCTCTCGATCTCGCTGTTTACGCTTTCTAACGACTCAATCGCACGATCGTAGGTTGCCCGTGTAAACTGATCCCGGCTCACTTCGTAAAGGGTCTGCTTCGTAATGCCGGCGTCTGAGATCGCAGTGCTCTTGAGCATCGCATTAGTCAGCATGCGGTCCTCAAACAGCGACCGCATGAACCCGACCATCTGCGTTTGCGGCCCATCGCTTGGCTCATATCGCGTAACGAGATAGCGCATCCAATCGTAGGCCATGTTTCCGCCGGCCCTGGCGACGACTGCCAGCAGATCGGAGGTCATGATCAGGAATTGGCACATCGACATCACGTCCAGCATCTGTGGATGCACAGTGATCAGCACTGCTGTCGCCGCGCACAGCGCGGAGAGGGTGAGAAAACCGAGTTGGGGCGGGCAATCGATGACGACGACATCGTAGCGGGCCTCGACCGACGCAAGCGCCTGAGCGACACGGGCGAAGAACAACGGGTCACCCGACTGTCTCTGAGCGAGCGCTTTTGGGCTTTCATGCTCGAATTCCATCAATTCGATGTTGGCGGGAACGAGGTCGAGCCCCGAGAAGTAGGTCGGACGCACAATCTCGCTTAGATCGCGGCGCTGGTCGTCATATCGGATCGCGCCGTAGAGCGTCTCGTTCTCGCCGATGTCGAACTCAGGCTGGTAGCCATGCAAAGCCGATAGACTCGCCTGCGGGTCGAGGTCGACCGCTAGCACCCGATATCCCTTGAGGACCAGAAATTGCGCCAGATGGGCCGCGGTTGTTGTCTTGCCGGAACCGCCCTTGAAATTGACCACGGCGAGCACCTGCAGGTGTTCGCGGTCAGTGCGATGCGGAAGATATCTGCGCCCGCTCTTTCCGGATTCCTCGAGAAAGCCGCGCAGCCCTTGGATGTCTTCGAACGAGTAGGAGCGTCGTCCGCTTGATGTTGTGTCGGGCTGAGGACCCTTGCCCTCAAGCGAAAGCTGCCGCAAATATCCGTCGTTGATCCCGATTAACTTCGCAGCTTCACCGGACGAGAAGCGGCGCAAGCTCTTGCGCGCCGCCGGCGGAAAGAGCTTCAGGCGGTGGGCTTGGAGTTTCGCCGAGAGTTCTCGGGCATCGGCTGCGATCAAATCGTGTATCGCTGGGAGCGACGCGTGTGAGACCTGCTGTGCCGTGGCCACGGATATCTCGCGTAGTTACGATTTCGACGAGCTCGGCGCTCGAAAAGCGTGGCGAGTACGCCTGATTCTATGCTTCTGCGCAAGGAATAAAGTGTTAACGAAATCTTAATGCCGATAATTGAAAGGCGGCAGAGTGATAGCGAGTCGGAGTTGACCGCGGTCAACTCGAAGAGGCCGCTCATTTCGCGACGTTTTTCCGCACAACAACCTGCTGCGGCAAACTGTACCCATTCATTGTCTCTAAGGCCCCACGACCCAGAGCCGCAATGCCGTCCCGGCCCGACCGGCTATCAACACTGATGCGGAGAGGGCAGGGGGCTTTCGCCATTTTTCCCGAGGTGTTGTCATGGGATTTGCCTGATCCGATAGGAAATCGCAGCCGCGGCCAGATGATCTTGCAGATTCCGGCCTGGAAAGGAAGGTTTTCCATGACCAACGTCACGCTGACGGCGAGTGAGTTCCAGGACCATGTCGGCGAAGCGTTCGATCGCTCGCTGAGCCAACCAGTCGTCATCACCAAGCACGGCCGACCGCCCAACGTCGTGATGTCATACGGCGAATACGAGCGGCTCAGCGCACGCGATCGCCGCGCGGCGCGGGTCGAGGACCTGAGCGACGACAAACTCGCGGCGATCGGGGCGTGGGTCTTGCGGCACAGTTATCTTTGGCGGATGACCGGCAGCCGGGCGCCGAAGAAGGCGCGAAGGACCGGCCCTGCGTCCTGGTCTCCGCCACCGTAAAGGAAGCGGGACGACGGATCGTAGTCGTGGTTCCGATCACTCGCAGTCCACCTATCGACGCCGCTGCGGCGATTGAGATTTCGGCGGTAACCAACGTCCGCCTCGGGCTTGATCAGGACCGGTTCTGGATCGTCTCCGGAAGCCAATCTGTTCGCTTGGCCGTGCCAAGTTCCGCGACCGGCGCCGGGGCGCTCTCCGGCGAGCGTGTGGTACGGGCCGCTGCCGCCGAAGCTCACCGCCGCCGTCCGCGCCAAATTGCTCGAACTCGCCCGGACGCGCCGTCTGAAGCAGGATGAGCTGCGGCGCGATCGGACAGGGCAGGGGAGGGACGGTCATGTCGCGTCCTCGGATCAGGCCTTATCCGGCAGCACCGGGCGGTCAATGTGGCCGAGGTCGCGGCCGGGATCGAGGCGATCGCGCACGCGTTGCTTAAGGACCTTAACGTCGGGAAAGCCGCCATCAGCCTTGCGCTCCCAGATCGTCAGGCCGTCACAGGTGATTTCGAAGACGCCGCCGGTTCGTGGCGCGAGCGCCACTTCGCCGAGGTCGGTGCCGAAGGTCGAGAGCAGCTCCTGCGCCATCCAGGCCGCGCGCAGCAGCCAGTGGCACTGGGTGCAATAGGCGATGACGATGCGGGGCGGGCAGGCAGTCATCCGAGAACCTCATCGAAACTGAGCGCCCAATGGTCTCCCGCGAACCACCCGTTTTTCCGGCGGGGCGGGCCTTCCAGATCAGGCTACGGACTTTGTCCAGGCCACCGGCTAACGCCTCTCGCAGCTTTTCGGCGTCGCTTCCGTCCACAGGGCGTTGTCACAGCGCATTCAACACCCTAATGGGTTTGCCGTCCAAGAAGGCCTCAGCATTCTCAATGCTCCAAGGATAAAAATCGCGCCACGTCTCCGCCACCCCGTACCCGAGGTGGGGTGTGAGCACGGTATGGTCTGAAGCGCGGAATGGATGGTCCCGCGGTAGTGGCTCCTTGTCGTAAACGTCGAGCGCAGCAATGATCTTGCCAGCTTTGACTGCGGCAATCAGGGCGGACTCGTCGATCAAAGGGCCCCGAGCGGTGTTGATCAGAATGGCGCCCTGCTTCATTCGCGCAATGCCCTCCGCACCGATAATGCCGCGGCTGGGAGGCGATAAGACCATGTGCACGGAGATGGCGTCTGAGCTGGCCATGAGATCGGATTTGCTGACGAGGCGCGCGCCGGCTTCCTGGGCCTTTGCTTCGGTCAGGTTCGGACTCCAGGCAATTACGTTTATATCCAGCGCAATAGCGTAGCGTGCCAAGCGCGCGCCGAGGCGGCGGAGACCGACTATGCCGAGCGTTTTGCCGGAGAGGCCTATGCCGACCGGCACGCCACGTTGGAAACCGCCGGCTCGCATGGTTCTGTCGGCAGTCGGGATGGCGCGGGCGGCAGCGATGAGTAGGCCAAGCGCCAGT
>JBKQTR010000105.1:0-3747 GCA_052143095.1 Allostellaceae bacterium | reverse complement strand
TAGCCGCGGTATTCGAGCCGCCGCAGCCCTTCGACGAGCAGCGGCGAGACTTCCCGCTTGCCAATGATGCCGATGATGCCGCACATCAGCTTTTCTTCTTCGCCTTCTCGGCGCTGCGCCGCGCGCGCATCTCGGCGGCGCGCTTCGGCTTGGTCACCTGCGGCGCGCGCCCCACCGCCAGCGCGTCGGCCGGCACATCCTCGGCGATGACGCTGCCGGCGCCGATGAAGGCGCCGTCGCCGATCTTGACCGGCGCCACCAGCGAAGTGTTGGTGCCGATGAAGGCGCGCTCGCCGATCTCCGTGCGGTGCTTGGCGAAGCCGTCGTAATTGCAGGTGATGGTGCCGGCGCCGATATTGCTGCCGGCGCCGACGGTGCTGTCGCCGAGATAGGTCAGATGGTTCGCCTTGACGCCGGGGCCCAGACGCGAGTTCTTCACCTCGACGAAATTGCCGATATGGACGTTCTCGGCGAGATCGGCGCCGGGCCTCAGCCGCGCGAACGGCCCGATGCTGGCGCCGTCGCCGATGCTGGCACCGACCATATGGCAGAAGGCGGGAATCTCGACCCCTGCGCCGATGCTGCAGCCGGGGCCGAAGACGACGAACGGCCCCACCACGGTATCGCGGCCAATGCGCGTGTCGGCGCTGAGATAGACGGTGTCGGGATCGATCAGGGTGACGCCGCTCTCCATCGCCGCGGCACGCAGCCGGCGCTGCATCAGCGCCTCGGCCTGCGCCAGCTCGGCGCGGCTGTTGATGCCGACCATCTCGGCGGCCGGCGCCTCGACGGCGCGGCAGGGTAGCCCCTGGCGGCGCGCCACCGCCACGATATCGGTGAGGTAGTATTCGCCTTTGGCATTGTCGGTGTTGATCTGCTCCAGCAGATCGAACAGGTGCTTGCCGTCAAGCGCCCAGAGCCCGGCATTGCACAAGCCGATCGTCGCCTGCGCAGGCGTGCAGTCGCGTGCCTCGACGATCGCCTCAAGCATGCCGTCGCGCATGACGAGCCGGCCGTAAAGGCCGGGATCGGCGGGCCGCATGCTCGCGACCACCGCCGCCGCCTCAGGCTTGCGGCGCCGCTCGGCCAGAACCAGATTGAGCGTCTGCGCCGTGAGCAGCGGCGCATCGCCGTAGAGCACCAGGACATCGCCGCCAAAGCCCTGCAGCGCTGGTCGCGCCGAGATCACGGCATGGCCGGTGCCGCGCGCCGTCACCTGCACCACCGTCTCGGCCGGCGCCACCGCCTCGGCCACGGCCTCCATCCCGGGAGCGATGACGACGATGATGCGTGCCGGCGCAAGCGGCTTTACCGCCGCCAGCACGTGCTGGATCATCGGTCGGTTGGCGATGCGGTGCAGAACCTTGGGTAGCGCCGACTTCATGCGCGTGCCCTGGCCGGCGGCGAGGACCAGCACGGCAAGATTGGGATCGGTCATGGGCAAGGGGCGAAGCGGCGGCAAAGCGGCGGAATCATCGATGTCTCGTGCGGCTGAAACCTGTCATAAGAGGATAACAGCGGCCAGTAAAGAATTGTGAACGAAGATGCAACGGACCGCGATGCTATTCGACCTCGACGGCACGCTGGTGGACAGCGTGCCCGACCTCGCGGCTGCCGCCAACCGGCTGCTGGCGGAGTTCGGGCGGCAGCCGCTCGGCCAGGAAGAGATCGCCGCGATGGTCGGCGACGGCGTCGCCAAGCTGGTCGAGCGCGTGCTCGCCGCCAGACACGTTGGCGATGCCGCGCTGGCGCCGGCCATCGCCCGCTTCACCCTTCTGTACGAGGCGGACGCCACCACCCTCACCCGCCCCTATCCCGGCGTCCCGGAAGGCCTGGCCGAGCTCGTGCGCGCCGGTGCCGCGCTGGCGGTCTGCACCAACAAATCCCTGCAGGCGACGCATGCGGTGCTCAACGGGCTCGGCCTCGCGCGCTTCTTCGCGGTCGTGCTCGGCGGCGACAGCCTGCCGACGCACAAGCCCGATCCCGCGCCGCTGATCGCCGCGCTCGACCGGCTCGACGTCGCACCGGCCCAGGCGGCGATGGTCGGCGATCACCGCAACGATGTGCTGGCGGCGCAGGGCGCCGGCACCGCCGCGATCTTCGCCCGCTACGGCTACGGCCTCGCCACGCTCGGCGAGCTCCGGCCCGACGCGATGATCGACCGCTTCGCCGACCTGCCGCGTCTGGCGGAGGGGATGCTGGGCCTGCGGTGAGGCATCACCTCGGCGGATCGAGCTCGGTCATGCGCACTGTGACGAAGCCCCACGTGCTGCCGAAATCGATGCGCACCGGCAGCGCGGGTGCGCCGGTCCGGGGGGTAGCGAACCAGACCCGGCCCTCGGTGGTGTGCGGCGAGTAGTCCTGATCCCAGGAGAAGCCGGCGATCTTCACGGCCGCCGCCGCGCAGCGCCGGACCTCGCCGGCATAGGCATAGGCGGGTGATTTTTCCATCCGCTCGACCCCGTCATCGCTCAGCACGATGTCGTAGCGCCGGCGGCCGTCATAGACGGCGAAGCGGCCGTCGCAGCGGTCCCGCTGCGCCACCGCGCGGCCGATCGCCAGAAGCGCGGTCAGGGGATCGAGCGTGTGGGCGATCTGTTGCAGCGTGGGCTTGGGCCGGCCCGGATCCTCGGCCGGGACCAGCGAGGTCGCCACCGAGCCGTCGCCGGGGTAGTCGAGGCGCGCCATGCGGTCTCGGCCGCGCGCCTGCAGCGCCTGCTCGTGGAACAGCGGCTGGAGATCGGCGACGCCGATCGTGCCCTGGCTGAGGGTGCTGAGGTCGAGACGGTAGAAGAGCCGCAGCAGCCCCATCGTCCTCACCTGGCCGCTTAGCGCGTAGCCACGGTCGCCCTCGTCGAGGCGGAAATCGAAGGCGACCACCGGCAAGCCCGCGGCATAGGCCTCGTAGCGCACCACCAGCGGCGCCATGACGCCCGCCGGCGCGGCCGCCTGCTGCGCCGCCATGGCCGGCCAGGAGAACAGCAGCGCGAGGAGCGCCGCCGCGGCGCCGCGCCACGCCGTCCTCCGCCGACCGCATCCGTTAGGCCTCATCGCTCCAGACTGCGGCATCGGCGGCTTGCGATCAACCGCCTCGCCCCCCCCCGCTGCCTTGACACCGTGTCGCCCCACCCCCTAAATGCTGCGCGGCTTAGGGCGCTTAGCTCAGCGGGAGAGCACACCCTTCACACGGGTGGGGTCGTAGGTTCAATCCCTACAGCGCCCACCATCGCCTCGCCCGTGCCGCCGCCCAGGCCTGTCCGGCCGCCCTGCCGACAATTTTTTCTCCCGCCGGAGAGCCCCGGCCTTGAAAGCCGGAATTGCCCCGCCTATTTTGCTGGCACTCATGCCGGGAGAGTGCTAACAATCCGGCATAAGCCCATAGTTTTGGTCAACATTTCGGAGGAGGATTCCATGCAATTCCGTCCCTTGCACGACCGGGTCGTCGTCCGCCGCATCGAGTCGGAGGAGAAGACCGCCGGTGGCATCATCATTCCCGATACCGCCAAGGAAAAGCCGCAGGAAGGCGAAGTCGTCTCCGTCGGCCCCGGGGCGCGGGGTGAGGACGGCAAGCTGCATCCGCTCGACGTCAAGGCGGGCGATCGCGTGCTGTTCGGCAAATGGTCGGGCACCGAGGTCAAGCTCGACGGCCAAGAGCTGATCATCATGAAGGAAAGCGACATCATGGGCGTGATCGAGGGCAAGCCCAAGAGCGCCAAGAAGGTCGCCTGAACGCTTCGGACTCCATCC
>JBKQTR010000104.1:0-13381 GCA_052143095.1 Allostellaceae bacterium | reverse complement strand
ACCTCGTAGACCATGTGATGCAGGCCCGAGCCGTCATCGGTGTCGCCGATATACATGCCGGGGCGTTTGCGCACCGCATCGAGGCCGCGCAGCACCTGGATCGATTGCGCGGTGTACTCGTCCTCATGCTCCGGCACTGCCGGCGGAAGATCCGTGTTGCTCATCTCGCTCCTTATCGCTCAGCGCGGCGCGATCGTACCGTCGGCCACCCCGAAAAACTGTCCCTGGCGCTCGAGCTCGGCGAAGAGGCCGGGCTCGGTGCCGGTAAGCCAGGCCTGGACGCCGAGCCCGACGATCTCGGCGAAGAGCGCCGCGCGCCGCCCGGCATCCAGATGCGCGGTCACCTCGTCGAGCAGCATCACCGGCGCCATGCCGCGCTGCTCCGCCTGGAGCCGCGCCTGCGCCAGCAGCACGGCGATCAGCAGCGCCTTCTGCTCGCCGGTCGAGCAATCCGCCGCCGCCATGCCGGTGCCGGCATGGCGCACCGCGAGATCGCCGCGATGCGGCCCGACCATGGTCGTGCCGCTGTCGCCGTCGAGGCGCCGCGCCGCGAGGAGCCGCCGCTTCAGCTCCTCCTCGGCGGCGAGCGCCGGCAGGCTCTCGAGCCAGTGCTCGACCTCGCCGGTGAGCGCCAGCAGCGCGCCGGGAAACGGCCCGCGCACGGCGCTACACACCGCATCGAGCCGCGCCGTCACCTCGCGCCGCGCCGCCGCCACCGCGATGCCGTGCTCGGCCATGCGCTCCTCGAGTGCGCCGAGCCAGGCCGGATCGGCCGGCCCGTCGCGCAGCAGCCGCGCGCGCTCGCGCATCGCCTGCTCATAGGCGGCCACCCGCGCCGCATGGGCGGGGTCGAAACCGTAGACCAGCCGGTCGAGGAAGCGCCGCCGTGCGGCGCTGCCCTCGAGGAAGAGCCGGTCCATCTGCGGCGTCAGCCAGACCAGGCTGACATGCTCGGCCAGCGCCGCCTGGCTCCTCGCGGCGGCGCCGTCGATGCGCAGCAGCCGCCGCTCGCCGCTGTCGCTCTGGGCGTCGCGCCCGGTGCCGATCTGCACCGGTCCCCTGGGCGTGGTCACCGTGGCGGCGACCGCCCAGGCGCCGGGCGCCGTCGGTCCAGGCTTGGCCGGCGGCACGCGGCGGTCGATCTCGGCGAGCTTGGCGCGCCTGATGCCGCGCCCGGGCGCCAGCAGCGAGAGCGCCTCCAGCAGATTGGTCTTGCCCGCGCCGTTCGGCCCGGTGAGCACCACCGGCCGCTCGTCCACCGCCAGGCGGGCCGAGGCGTAGCCGCGGAAATCGGTGAGCGTCAGGCGGATGACGGCGAGCCGGGCCGGGGCGGCCGGGTCCGTCGAGTCCATAGCGCTTATATGGGGATCGGCACCCGTTTTCGCCAGAGTCCGCAAGGAGATAGAAGCCCCGTCCCGCACTCTCTCGGGACCCTCAGACGCGCATCGGCATGAGCACGTAGAGTGCGCTGCCGTCGGCGGTGTCGCGCACCACGGTGGGCGACGCGGCATCCGCCATGGCGAAGCGCGCGCCCTCCCCCTCGATCTGCTCGGTGATGTCGAGGAGGTAGCGGGAATTGAAGCCGATCTCGAGCGGCGAGGCGGAATAGCGCACCTCGATCTCCTCGGTGGCCGTGCCGTTCTCGGGGCTGGTGGCGGACAGCATCAGGCTGCCGCGCTCAATGGTGAGCTTCACCGCCCGGCTCTTCTCGGTGGAGATGGTGGAGACGCGGTCGACCGCCTCGGCGAACTCCCTGCAGTGGACTTCGAGGATCTTGTCGTTGCCCGACGGGATCACCCGGTCGTAATCGGGGAAGGTGCCGTCGATCAGCTTCGAGGTCAGCACCGCATTGCCGAAGCCGAAGCGGATCTTGGTGTCGGAGAGCGAGATCTGCACGTCCTGGTCGATCTCGTCGATGAGCTTCCTGAGCTCGCTCACGGTCTTGCGCGGCACGATGACGCCGGGCATGCCGGATGCCCCTTCGGGCAGCGGGATCTCCATCCGCGCCAAGCGATGGCCGTCGGTCGCCACCGCGCGCAGCATCGGCACCTCGTTGCTCTTTGCCGCATGCAGGAAAATGCCGTTGAGGTAATAGCGCGTCTCTTCCATCGAGATGGCGAACCGCGTGCGGTCGATGAGCCGCTTCAGATCGGCCGCCGAGAGGGTGAAGCTGTGGGCGAGCTCGCCGCCGGCCATCAGCGGGTAATCCTCGGGCGGCAGGCAGGCGAGGGTGAAGGTGGAGCGGCCGGAGCGCAGCGTCATCGCCCCCTTGTCGCCGGCCGCGTCGATCTCGATCTGCGCGCCTTCGCGCAGCTTGCGCACGATGTCGTAAAGCGTATGCGCCGGGGCGGTGGTCGAGCCCTTGCGCACGCCCTGCGCCGCCACCGAGGCGACGATCTCAAGATCCATATCCGTGGCCGAGAGCGCGAGCTCGCCGCTCTCGGCGCGCAGCAGCACGTTCGACAGGATCGGAATGGTATTGCGGCGCTCGACGACGCTCTGCACATGGCCCAAGGCGCGGAGCAGCGCGGCGCGTTCTATGGTCAGCTTCATGGCGGCGGGTTCACGCTCGTTGTGGCGGTTTTTGACCTCCGGAAACCCCTTCGGAAAGCCCCCGGAAACCTCCGCCCCATCGGCCCCTCGGGACCCCAGCGGAACGGTAGGGAACTATAGCATAAAAGGAGAACGGGGTACACTCGCCGAAACCCGGGAAAACCGGAGAAAAAGGCGGAGTTGAGGCGAGTTGCGGGGGTACCGGGGGAGGGGGTACCGGTTGCCGGTTGTCAGTTCTCAGTCGTCAGTTATCAGTCGGATGACATGGACGGGATCGCTGATAACTGACAACTGACGACTGACAACTCAGGTTTCCAGCATCCGCCGCAACAGCTCGATATCCTCGGCAAGCGTGCGGTCATTGGCGCGCAGCTCCTCGATCTTGCGCACCGCATGCATCACCGTGGTGTGGTCGCGGCCGCCGAACTTGCGGCCAATCTCGGGCAGCGAGCGCGGCGTCAGCTGCTTGCACAGATACATCGCCACTTGGCGCGGCCGCGCCACGGCGCGGGCGCGCCGCGCCGAATGCATGTCGGCGAGCCGGATGTTGTAATGCTCGGCCACCCGCTTCTGGATCTCGTCGATGGTGACCCGCCGGTCATTGGCGCGCAGCAGGTCGTGCAGCACTTCCTGCGCGCTTTCGATGGCGATGGCGCGGCCGACGAGCTGGGCATGGGCGACGATGCGGTTCAACGCGCCTTCGAGCTCGCGCACATTGGAGGTGATCTTGTGCGCCAGGAACTCCAGCACCTTGATCGGAATCTGCATGCGCTGCTGCTCGGCCTTGGCTTGGAGGATGCCGAGGCGCAGCTCGTAGGTGGTGGGGTGGATGTCGGCGACGAGGCCCCAGCCCAACCGCGAGCGCATGCGCTCTTCCATCCCCTCGAGGTCGGAGGGCGATTTGTCGGCGGAGATGATGACCTGGCGGTTCTGGTCCACCAGCGCATTGAAGGTGTGGAAGAATTCTTCCTGGGTCGAATCCTTGCCGCTGATGAACTGCACGTCGTCGATCATCAGCACGTCGACCGAGCGGAACTGCTCCTTGAAGGCCATCGTGTCCTTGAAGCGCAGCGCCCGGATGAACTGGTACATGAACTTCTCGGCCGAGAGATAGATCAGCTTGCGCGAGGGGTCATGCGTGCGGATATGCCAGGCGATGGCGTGCATCAGATGGGTCTTGCCGAGCCCGACCCCGCCATAGAGGAAGAGCGGGTTGAACGGCACCGAGCGGCTCGGGCCGACCGAGGATTCCGCGACGCGCCGGGCGGCGGCATGGGCGAGCTCGTTCGGCTTGCCGACGACGAAATTCTCGAAGGTGAAGCGCGGATCGAGCGCGGCGCCGATCTCCTTATCCTCGCTCGGCTCGGGCGCGGCGGCGGTCTCCCGCTCCCTGGCGGCGGCGGGGGCCGGTGGCGCAGCCGGCTCGGCCTGCGGCGCGGCGCCGCCGCTGACGAAGATGTCGACGGCGGTGATCGCCGCGTTCTCGGCGTTCCACAGCGCGCGCAGGCGGTCGGCGTAATGCGCCGCCACCCAGTCGCGCAGGAAGCGTGTCGGCACGCCGATGCGCACGCAGCCCTCATTGACCTCGGCGAGCGTCATGGATTTGAGCCAGCTGCGGAAGGCGGCCTCGCCGAACTCCTCGCGCAGGCGCCCGCGAACGCGCGCCCATTGCGCCTGGATGTCGCTGCCGCTGGCAGGCGTCGTCGGCTTCGCCATGCCGTTACTCCTTCGCGCGAGCATGCCGTGCAGCCTCGTTCTTCGAACGGCGCGCGGTCTGCCGCGGCTTATCCGTTCCGGTTGTCGGAAAGGCTTCCCGATAGTCTCTTGAGGCGCAATGCGCCGTCGAGCTTGCTCTTGATTTCACACCATCCCCCCGGACGAAACTCACTCACTCGCTTGGACGCAAGTTCCCTCGCTCGACGCTGGAGAGTGTCTCCCTCGCCGCTCCTCGGCCTCGGTAAGCGCAGTTACACGAGCGCGCTAACGTTCTACCTACTCGCCCACCGCTAAATGCTTGTCAGCAATGGCCGGCACCGCAGGTGCGGCTCTCGACCGCGTATCGACTCTGCAATTGCCCTCCGCCGCTAACTCTAACGAAGCACGCGGCTCGATTGCAATATGACTGATAGGTGAATGCTTCAGATTCTTTTCTGCCTGTGGCAGAGGGGACGCAGGACGGACGCGCAATGCCGATCCCTGCGACCAGAAAAAGTGTTGCCGCTGCCAATACCTGCGGCGCGCTCTTCGTGCGCGATGTCGTGTGTTACAGTCAGAGCGCGTTGATGCGCGCGGCGAGGCGTGACAATTTGCGCGCGACGGTATTCCTGTGCATCACGCCCTTCTGCGCGCCGCGCTGCATCTCCGGCTGCGCCGCCTTGAGCGCCGCGCGCGCCGCTTCCTTGTCGCCGGTGGCGATCGCGGTCTCGACCTTCTTGACGAAGGTGCGGATGCGGGAGAGACGCGAGCGATTGACCTCGCTGCGCCGCGCGGTCTGGCGGATGCGCTTTTCTGCCGAAACATGTGTGGCCATGGGCCGACCTGCCGTCTTCCAACTTGTCTTACGGGGAGCGGCGCTTATAGCCGCGCGCGCCGGGCGCGTCAAGCGCCGCCCGCCCGGACGGCCGGTCGCCTCGTGTCGTGGCTTGAACGAATGAAGCCTGTCCTTCTCTTCCCGTCATGGCCGGGCTTGACCCACGGCTGTCCGGTTGAAATTTTTGCGCGACTCACGCTCCTCCCGCGACGTACCAATGCCCTTAATCGTCATGCCCGGGCCGGCCGCAGGCCGAGTCCCGGGCATCCACGTCTTGCAACGAGCGCGCCGCACGACGTGGATGCGCGGGTCAAGCCCGCGCATGACGACGGAAGGGTGCAGGCGAGTAGCGTCTTTGCCACCGCTTGCCCTCAACCGGACAGCCGTGGGTCAAGACGGCCATGACGGGAAGAAATGGACGGGACTCATCCGTTGGAATCACCGCTGGCGCTTGCCACAATAAAACGTCGAGCGGCCGGCTTGCACGATCCGCTTGATGCCGTGCCGGCAGTCGCAGCCGGGACAGCGCTCGCCCTCCTTGCCGTAGACCGCCCAATGATGCTGGAAATAGCCCGGCTCGCCCGAGGCCTGGACGTAGTCGCGCAGGCTCGACCCGCCGGCGGCGATGGCGCGCTCCAGCACGTCGCGGATGGCGAGCGCCAGCCGCTCGGCGCGCTCGCCGGTCACCGTGCCGGCAAGCCGTTTGGGCGAGAGCCCGGCTTGAAACAGGCTCTCGGACACGTAGATGTTGCCGAGCCCGGCGACCACGCGCTGGTCGAGCAGCGCCGCCTTGATCGGCGTCGCCTTGCCCTCGAGCCGGGCCGCAAGCGCCGGGCCGTTGAACGCGTTGCCGAGCGGCTCCGGTCCCAGATGCGCGAAGAATTTGTGGCGCTCGAGCCCGGCGGCGCTGACGTAATCGAGCAGGCCGAAGCGGCGGGCGTCGTTGAAGCGCAGCTCGGTGCCGTCCTCCAGCGTGAAGACGACATGGTCGTGCGGATCGGCGGGCGCGTGGCTCCCCGGCGCCGACAGCACCAGCCGCCCGGACATGCCGAGATGGGCGATGACGACGCCGCCATCGTCGAGATGGACGAGGATGTATTTGGCGCGCCGGCCGAGCCGCATCACGCGCCTTCCCTCGACGCGCTCCCTCAGATCGGTCGGCATGGGCAGGCGCAGATCGGCGCGGTTGAGCGTCAGCCGCGCGACGCGCCGCCCCTCCAGGCGCAGCGCCAGACCGCGTCTTACCGTCTCGACTTCGGGCAGCTCGGGCATGCTGGTGGTGTAGCGCTTCCAGCCCTCAAGCGCTATGGTCCGGCCATGGCGGGAAGCGAGACGGATTTCGGTTATCGCCGGGTCAAGGCCGAGGAAAAAGCGCGGCTGGTGCGCGCGGTCTTCGACAGCGTCTCGCCGCGCTACGATCTCATGAACGATCTCATGAGCGGCGGCGTGCATCGCCTGTGGAAGGCGGAGCTCATCGACCGCCTGGCGCCACGGCCGGGACAGCTGCTGCTCGACGTCGCCGGCGGCACCGGCGACATCGCCCAGCGCTTCCTCGCGCGCGCCGGCAACGCCCAGGCGATCGTCTGCGACATCAACGAGAGCATGCTGGGCCAAGGGCGCAACCGCGCCATCGATGCCGGCCGGCTCGCCGGCATCGCCTGGGTCTGCGGCGATGCCGAGAGCCTGCCGGTGGCCGATGCCGCGGTCGACGCCTACACCATCGCCTTCGGCCTGCGCAACGTCACCGATATCGCGGCCGCGCTGGCCGAGGCGCGGCGCGTGCTCAAGCCGGGTGGCCGCTTCCTCTGCCTTGAATTCAGCCGGGTGGAGACGCCGCTGCTGCGGCAGGCCTACGATCTCTACTCCTTCACCGTGCTGCCGCTGCTAGGCCAGGTGGTGGCGGGCGACCGCGAGGCCTATCAATACTTGGTCGAGAGCATCCGTCGCTTTCCGCCGCAAGCGGAGCTGGCGCGCCTGATGGAAGCTGCCGGGCTCGAGCAGGTGAGCTTCCGCAACCTCACCGGCGGCATCGCCGCGCTCCATTCCGGCTGGCGTCTCTAGAGGAGCCTGTCTGGGACATGGGATGGGTCTGCGACATCGTCATTTCGCGTCTGGCTAGGAGCGAGGAGCGAAGCGATGCCGACGCGCATCGTGAGCGACGAGGGACGACGCCAGGCGCGAAATGCCGATGTCCCGGAGGGTTGCACGAGGATGGGGCGCTGCCGCGTCGCGCGGCCTTGACGATGCTTCCAGCATCGCCTGCGGCCACGCTCCTAACATCGCCCCATCCTCGTGCAACGCAGACCCATCCCATGTCCCAGACAGGCTCCTAGGCGCTGGACGTGCTGCGCGCCGGGCGCAACCTCCTTCGCCTCGTCGAGATCGCCTTCATCCTGGCGCGCTACGACGCGCTTTTCCCGCTCGAGGATGTCGTCGCCGCGCGCCTGGTCTATCGCCTCGCGCGGCTCTTCCGCCGGCGCGATGCGGCGCTCCAGCGCATGCGGCCGGGGGAAAGGCTGGCGGCGGCGTTGCAGGCGATGGGGCCGAGCTTCATCAAGCTCGGTCAGGCGATGTCGATCCGCGCCGATCTCATCGGCGAGGCGCTGGCTGTGGATCTCGCCGCCTTGCAGGATCGGCTGCCGCCTTTCCCCGGCGAGGAGGCGCGGCGGATGGTCGAGGCGGAGCTGGGCCAGCCGATCGCCGCCCTCTACCGCGACTTCGACGAGCGGCCGGTCGCCGCCGCCTCGATCGCCCAGGTGCATTTCGCCGCGACCATCGAGGGCGAGGATGTCGCGGTCAAGGTGCTGCGCCCGGGTATCCACGCCGCCGTCGCCCGCGATCTCGATCTCTTCTTCTGGCTGGCGCGGCTGGTCGAGCGCACGCAGCCGGCGTTGCGCCGGCTGAAGCCGGTGGCGGTGGTGGAGACGCTGGCGGAGACCGTGCGGCAAGAGATGGATCTGCGCTTCGAGGCGGCCGCCGCCTCGGAGCTGCGCGAGAATTTCGCCGGGGATCCGAGCTTTCGCGTGCCCAAGGTCGATTGGCAACGCACCAGCCGGCAGGTGCTCACCCTGGAGCGGGTCGGCGGCACCCGCGTCGATGACCGTGCCGCCTTGCTCGCCGCCGGGCACGACATCCATCTCCTCATGGCCCATGCCGCCGGCGCGTTCTTCAACCAGGTGTTCCGCGACGGCTTCTTCCACGCCGATCTCCATCCCGGCAATCTCTTCATCGACGCCGCGGGCGCCATCGTCGTCGTCGATTTCGGCATCATGGGCCGCCTCGACCGCAAGACGCGCTATTACCTCGCCGACATGCTGTTGGCCTTCCTCACCGGCGACTACCGCCGCGTCGCCGAGGTGCATTTCGAGGCGGGCTATGTGCCGCCGCGGCAATCGCTCGAGGCCTTCGCCCAGGCCTGCCGCTCGATCGGCGAGCCGATCCTCGGCCGGCCGATCGCCGAGATCTCGCTCGGCCGCCTGCTGGCGCAGCTCTTCCAGGTGACCGAGCAGTTCCAGATGGAGACGCAGCCGCAATTGCTGCTGCTGCAGAAGACCATGGTGCTGGCCGAGGGCGTCGGCCGGCTGCTCGACCCCGGCGTCAACATGTGGAGCCTGGCGCGGCCGCTGATCGAGGAATGGATGCGCGAGAATCGCGGGCCCGAGGCGCGGCTCAGGGACGCCGCCGCCGATGTCGTCGCGGTGCTGGAGCGGCTGCCCGGCCTGGTCAAGGATCTGGAGAAGCTCGGCGCCGCGATCACCGAAGGTGGCGGCCTGCCGCTCCATCCCGACACGCTGGCCGAGATCGCGCGCCGCGACGCCATCGCGCTGCTGGGCCTGCCGCTCTGGATCATCGCCCTGGCCCTTGCCGCCATCGCTATCGCGATGTGGTGACCCCGCGAGCGCCGCAGGCGCTCGTCGGGGGCGGCGTCAGCAGTTGCGCAGCAACTGCGAAAGCCGCCACGGACAAACTCCCTCCGGGAGTTTGCCTCGCTTGCCTCGCCCGCCTCCGCCTTATACCTTGGCGGCATCGAGCTTTCGGCGATACCGGAGGTCCCTTTGCCGCTCCAGGGCCGGCGCATCCTGTTGATCATCGCGGGCGGCATTGCCGCTTATAAGAGCCTCGACCTCATCCGCCGCCTGCGCGAGCGCGGCGCGGCGGTGCGCGTCATCATGACGGCGGCGGCGCAGCGCTTCGTCACGCCGCTCGCCGCCGCCTCGCTCAGCGGCGAGCCGGTCTATACCGACCTTTTCTCGCTCACCGAGGAGAGCGAGATGGGCCATCTGCGCCTTGCCGGCGAGGCCGATTTGGTCGTCGTCGCGCCGGCCACCGCCGATCTCCTGGCCAAGATGGCGGCGGGGCTCGCCGACGATCTCGCCTCGACCGCGCTGGTCGCCACCGACAAGCCGATCCTGGTCGCGCCCGCCATGAACACGCGCATGTGGGGCAACGCCGCCACCCGCGCCAATCTGGCGGTGCTGGAAAGCCGCGGCATCACCCGCATCGGCCCGAATGCCGGGCCGCTCGCCGAGGGCGAGACCGGCCCCGGCCGCATGGCGGAGCCGCTCGAGATCGCCGCCGCGGTCGAGCAGATGCTCGGCGGCGGCGCGCTCAGCGGGCGGCGTGCCCTGGTCACCAGCGGGCCGACCCACGAGCCGATCGATCCCGTGCGCTATATCGCCAACCGCTCCTCGGGCAAGCAGGGCCATGCCATCGCCGCGGCGCTGGCGCTGCTCGGTGCCGAGACGGTGCTGGTCTCCGGCCCGACCACCGAGCCCGACCCGCCGGGCGTGCGCGTCGTCCATGTCGAGAGCGCGCGGGCGATGCTGGCGGAATGCGAGAAGGCGCTGCCGGCCGATATCGCGGTCTGCGCCGCAGCGGTGGCGGATTGGCGCGCCGAGGCGGCGCCGCAAAAGCTCAAGAAGCGCAATGGCGGCCCGCCTTCGCTGAAGCTGGTGGAGAATCCGGACATCCTGGCGAGCCTGAGCAAGCCCGGCAACCGCCGCCCGCGCCTCGTCATCGGCTTTGCCGCCGAGACCGAGAAGGTGGTCGAGCACGCTCGGGAGAAACGTGCGCGCAAAGGCTGCGACTGGATCCTCGCCAACGATGTCTCGCCGGTTTCCGGCACTTTCGGCGGCGATGCCAACACCATCCACCTCGTCGACGAGGCCGGGGTCGAGGACTGGCCGCCGATGGCGAAGCGCGCGGTGGCGGAGCGCCTGGCGCAGCGCATCGTTCGCTTCTTCGAGCCGAAGGCGGCGGGGTAATGACCGCTGCCGTCGCCGTCGCGCTGCAGGTGCTTCCCCATGGCGACGGGTTGCCGTTGCCGGCCTATGCCACGCCGGGCAGCGCCGGCGTCGATCTCGCCGCGGCGCTGGACGAGCCGCTGGAGCTGCGTCCCGGGGCGCGCGTCGCCGTGCCCACCGGCATCGCGCTCGCCCTGCCCGAGGGCTTCGAGGCGCAGGTACGGCCGCGCTCGGGCCTGGCGCTCAGTCACGGGCTTGCCGTGCTCAACAGCCCCGGCACGATCGATGCCGATTACCGCGGCGAGGTCCGCGTCATCCTCGCCAATCTCGGCAGCGAGCCCGTCACCATCAGCCGCGGCGAGCGCATCGCGCAGCTCGTCGTGGCGCCGGTGAGCCGGGTCGTTTTCGAGCGCGTCGTGGCGCTGCCGCCGAGCGCGCGCGGCGCCGGCGGTTTCGGCTCGACAGGGCGCTGAATGCTGCGGCTCACTAAGAAGCTGCTTTTCGCCATCGAGGCGGTGCTCGACATCGCCTACAACGCCGGCACGATGCCGGTGCAGTCGAGCGAGATCACGCGCCGGCAAGGCATCCCGCGCCGCTACCTCGAGCAGGTGCTGCAGCAGCTCGTGCGCGAGCGCGTGCTGATGGGGGTGCGCGGCCCGCGCGGCGGCTATCGCCTGGCGCGCGAGCGCCGCCGCATCACCGTCGGCGAGATCGTGCGCGTCGTGCGTTCGCTGGAGAGCGGCGAGGATCCGATCGAGACCGATGGCGGCGCCGAGCTTGGCCACAAGGTGGTGCGGCCGCTCTGGCTCGAGCTGCAGGAGGAGGTGATGCAGCGCCTCGACAACGTCACCATCGAGGATCTCTGCACCCGCGCCCACGCGGCCGGCGTCGCCGGCGAGTACGCCGCCCGGTTCGACTACACGATCTAGGACGTGTTCCGCCGGATTGACACCGTGCGTCCTTCGACTGCTCGCTACGCTCGCGCTCAGGATGAGGAAATTTTCTTTGTGCCATCAAGAGCTTTCCTCATCCTGAGCTGGCGCGCGCAGCGCGCCTGTCGAAGGACGCACCGACGCTCATGCAGCGGAACCCTGCTTGCGGGAAGGCTTTAGATGCGCGGCGGCCTGAAGCTCGGCTTTCTCGCCTCCCATGGCGGCAGCAGTATGAAGGCGATCCTCGACGCCATCGCGGCGGGGGCGTTGCGCGCCAGCGCCTGCGTCGTCATCGCCAACAATGCCGATGCGCCGGCGCTCGCCTACGCGCGGGCGCTGGGCATTCCCGCCTATCATCTCAGCGAGACCAGGCTCGGCGGCGCCGAGCCCGTCGACCGCGCCATCGCCGCGACGCTCGCCGAGCGCGGCGCCGAGCTGGTCGTGCTGTCGGGCTATCTCAGGAAGCTCGGCCCGCTCACCCTCGAGCGCTATCGCGGCCGCATCCTCAACATCCACCCGGGAAAGCTGCCGGCCTATGGCGGCCGCGGCATGTATGGCCGCCACGTCCATGAGGCGGTGATCGCCGCCGGCGAACGCTTGAGCGGCATCACCATCCATCTCGTCGACGAGGAGTATGATCACGGGGCCACGCTGGCCGAGCGCGAGGTCGCGGTCGAGCCCGGCGACACGCCGGAGGCGCTGGGCCGCCGCATCCGGGCGCTGGAGCCGGACTTCTTCGTCGACACGCTGCGCCGCATCGTCGAGGGCAGCCTCGTCCTGCCCGGCCCGGGCGGCGTTGCGCCCCCCGGCAAAAGCGCCTAGAACCGCGGGCATCGGGCACGGCGCGCCCACGGCGCGGAGGAAGCCATGGCTGAGGCGCACAGGCAGGAAAAGCCGCACATGCCGGCGACCGGCGAATTCCGCGGCCGCATCTATGACAGCATCACCGAGACCATCGGTGCGACGCCGCTGGTGCGGCTCTCGCGGCTCGCGGCCAAGCACGGCGTCAAGGCCGACATCCTCGGCAAATGCGAGTTCTTCAACCCGCTCGCCTCGGTCAAGGACCGCATCGGCCTCGCCATGATCGAGGCGGCGGAAGTTCAGGGCAAGATCCGGCCGGGCAAGACCGTGCTGGTCGAGCCGACCTCGGGCAATACCGGCATCGCCTTGGCCTTTGTCGCCGCCGCCAAGGGCTATCGCATCATCCTGACCATGCCCGACAGCATGTCGGAGGAGCGGCGCAAGATGCTGAAGCTGCTCGGCGCCGAGCTCGAGCTGACGCCGGCGGCGCAAGGCATGCGCGGCGCCATCGCGCGCGCCGAGGCCTTGCTTAGGAGCTTCCCCGACAGCTTCATGCCGCAGCAATTCAACAACCCCGCCAATCCCGAGATCCACCGCCGCACCACCGCCGAGGAGATCTGGCGGGATAGCGGCGGGGCGGTCGATGTCGTGATCTCCGGCGTCGGCACCGGCGGCACGCTCAGCGGCGTGGGCTCGGTGCTGAAGCCGCGCAAGCCCGGGCTGCGCATGGTGGCGGTCGAGCCCGAGGACAGCGCGGTGCTGTCCGGCGGCCCGCCGGGGCCGCACAAGATCCAGGGCATCGGCGCCGGCTTCATCCCCGCGATCCTCGATACCGCGCTCATCGACGAGGTCATCCGCATCGCCAACGAGACCGCGTTCCGCACCGCGCGCGAGGCGGCGCGCGTCGAGGGAATGCCGGTCGGCATCTCGTCAGGCGCGGCCATCGCCGCCGCGCTCGAGTGCGGCGCCCGGCCGGAGATGGCCGGCAAGATGATCGTCGTGGTGCTGCCAAGCTTCGCCGAACGCTACTTGTCGACGGCCCTCTTCGAGGGCATGTAGAGGACGAGTTTGCAGCGGTTCTAATGCAGCGATTCCATGAAATCGACCAGGTGCATCGTCATGCCCGGACTTGATCCACGGCCTTCTGGTTGAAGGGAAGCGGTTGCAAAGATGCTGTTCGTCGACACCCCTTCCATCGTCATGCGCGGGCTCACATGAGGGGTGTTGATGTCAAGGCCATTGTGTGCACCTCTTTGTTCGACCTGGATCCACCTCTCCGTCCCGACCCTTGGATTGATGCAGTGCGCCGCGCGGAGATCGGG
>JBKQTR010000103.1:0-3409 GCA_052143095.1 Allostellaceae bacterium | reverse complement strand
CCTTCCTAACGCTTCCGTTCGCGGACGTCCTGTGGTGCTACGGTTCGACTGGAGCATGTCCCGTCCAGCAGGAATCAGAGGCGGGTTGGCAATCGCATATGCCGCCGAGCCGCTGGGCAGGAAGGATTGACCACGGAGACACGGAGGACACGGAGAAGCGAAGAATGGCGCGCCCTGCCTTCGCCGAAGCGAAGCCGCTTCGGCTTCGCGCAGGCAGGTTCGCGCGCCCAACACCTCTTCTTCTCCGTGCCCTCCGTGTCTCCGTGGTGAACCCCATATGTGCATATGCGATAGCCCTGCCCTCAAGGGGGGAGGGGCTGCGGAGGGACCGCGAGGTGTGTGACTGCGATAGCCGCACGCGGGCGGAGAGGGCTCCGGGCAGCTGCGTTTTGCGAAATGGGGCAGGCTAAGAATTCGGCTTGTCGCTCGCCTCTCAGCGCGGCGCGCGGTCGACATAGACCTCCACCGTCTTCGCGTTCTTGACGGCGGTGCCGTTCCACCCGGCGTGAACCGGCGTGTTCTGGGCTCTTTCATCGGCGGCAGAGGTGACGGTGAGGTCCGGGTGCATGAGCTCGGGGCGCGGGTCGAAGCGGTTGGGCGACAGCGGCGTCACCTTGAAGTCGCTAAATCCTTGCGCTTGAAGCTGCTGGATGAGCTGCGCCTCGCTCGCGGCGCCGGCCAGCGGCACATGAACCATCGGCGTCAGCGTCACGAGTCCGAAGACGTAGGACGGATCGGCAGAAGCGGTCTCGGCCCGCGCGCTTTGCACCGGCGCCGAGACCGCCGGCAGCGCGAGCGCCAGCGACAGCGCCAGGAGTCGGGGCAGGTTCGTGAGACGATTGCGGGTCGACATGACAGAATTTCCTTCCGGGGCTGACGCCGCGGGATGATCGGCAGCCGCTTTCCGTTCCCTTGGGGGAAGTGAGGCCGCCACCCCGCGCGCCGGCGTGACCGGCGTCACTTCCTCAGCAGGTTCCGGGAAGGTGGAACCATCATCGTCGCCCCCGCAAAAAGCGGGGGCCCAGGAGCAACCGCACGTCGCTTGCCCTGGATCCCCGCTTTCGCGGGGAAAACGAGGATGACGATTCGATCTGCTCGAAACGCGCTCCAAGCGCCGCCAGGACGGCTTCATGCGGCACGGCGCTTCGCGGTATAGTCGCCTTCCGCCGCAACCCCGTCGCCTGGTGGCCATGCCGTCTTTCCGCCAGCTCCCGGACCGTGTCAGGCTGATCCTGTGGTTTACCGCGGCCGCCGCGGTGGTCGGCGGCGCCTACGGCCATCTCAGCGCCGTGCTGGCCGGCGCCCCGCTCTTTGGCCTCGCGAGCGTCATCCGCGGCGCGTTCGTCGGCGCGTTCATCGCCAGCGTGGTCGGCACCGTCGAAACCCTGATCGCGACGCGGGCTTGGGTCGCGCCGCTGCGCAACGCCTCCTTGGCGGTGCATCTCGCGATCAAGACGATGATCCTGCTGGCGGTGACCCTGTCCGGTCTGGTGCTGGGCGCCTGGCTGCTCCCGGCGCCGGGCGAGGTCAGCCAGTGGTTGCCCGTCGAACGGCGGGACGTGGCGTTCTGCCTGGCGGCCTCCTTCGTCTTCAACTTCCTCCTCGAGGTCAACCAGCTGCTCGGACGCAACGTGTTGCTCAATTTCATCACCGGCCGCTACCATCAGCCGCGGCTCGAGGAGCGCGTCTTCCTGTTCATCGACATGGTGGGGTCGACCGGCATCGCCGAGCGGCTCGGCGAGCTCGCCTTCCTGCGCCTGCTCAACCGCTTCGTCGCCGATCTCACCGCGCCGATCCTTGCCGCGCGCGGCGAGATCCACCGCTATGTCGGCGACGAGCTGATCGCCACCTGGAAGCTCGCCGATGGCGTGGCCGAGGCCCGGTGCGTGCGCGCCTGCTTCGCGGCGCTCGACCGTCTGGCGCGCGCCGCGCCCGCCTATCAGCGCGAGTTCGGCGTCACCATCAGCTTCCGCGCCGGGCTGCATTGCGGCCCGGTGGTGACCGGCGAGATGGGCACGGTGAAGAAGGAGATCGTCTTCCTCGGCGACACCGTCAACACCACCGCCCGCATCCAGGGCCTCTGCCGCGAGACCGGCGACCCGGTCCTGGCCTCGGCGACCTTGCTCGACCGGCTCGCCCTGCCGCCCGGGATCGCCAAGCGCCCGCTCGGCGAGCGGCGCCTGCGCGGCAAGGAAAGCGACATCGCGCTCTATGCGCTGGAACGGGCGGCGGGCGCCCGCGCCGCGGCGGCCTGACTGGCCCGCCGCTTGCCGCTATGCTAGGTTGCGCGCCGCGCGCTTCAGTCGGCTGCGCGACCGTCGGATGTGACCTCCTTGGCTCCTTGATGAAACCCCTCATCGGTCTGGCACTCGGCAGCGGCGTCGCCCGCGGCTGGGCGCATATCGGCGTGCTGCGCGCGCTCGAAAATGCCAATTTGCAGCCGGACATCATCGCCGGCACCTCGATCGGCGCGCTCATCGGCGGCGCTTATCTCGGCGGCCACCTGCCCGAGCTCGAGGAATGGGCGCTGCGGCTCAACCGCACGCGGCTCTCCCGCATGTTCGATTTCCAATTCGGCGGCGGCGGCGTCATTGCCGGGCGGCGCGTGCTGCAGGCCTTCCATCCCGACTTGTCGGCACTGCGGATCGAGGATCTGAAGGCGCCCTTCGTCTGCGTCGCGACCGACCTCGCCACCGGCCATGAGGTGTGGCTGCGCAGCGGCAACCTGATCGAGGCGCTGCGCGCCTCTTACGCGGTGCCGGGCCTCTTTGCGCCGGTGCGGATCGAGGGACGCTGGCTGATCGACGGCGCGCTCGCCAATCCGGTCCCGGTATCGGTCTGCCGCGCGCTGGGCGCGCATCTGACCGTCGCGGTCAACCTCAACGGCGAGGCGTTCGGCGAGAGCCCGGCCGAAGACGCGCTCGATCCCGAGCCGAGCGCCGAAGAGGAGCAGATCGACGAGGCCGAGGGCAACGCTCCGACGCGGATGCAGGTGCTGCGGCAATTCTTCCGCCGCGGCAACAACGAGCCCAGCGTCTTTGCCGTGATGGCGCGCTCGCTGCACATCGTGCAGGACCGCATTGCCCGCTCGCGCCTTGCCGGCGATCCGCCGGATGTGATGATCTTCCCCCGGCTCGGCGATATCGGCATTCTCGAGTTCCATCGCGCCGAGGAGAGCATCGCGGCCGGCGAGGCGGCGACGCGCGCGTTGGTGCCGCGGATCCGCGAGCTGCTGCAGCGCCTCGGCAACGGGGGCGACCCCTGGCGCTCCCGCCGCCGCAACGGCCGCCCCTGAGAGCGGCGCGACGCGAAGCGTCGTCGCCGGCGGGCGGCAGCGCCCCGGACTTGATCCGGGGCGCGAGAGCCCGCACCCCGCAAGCGGCGGAGCCTGCGGCCACCCCCCACCCGG
>JBKQTR010000102.1:0-7065 GCA_052143095.1 Allostellaceae bacterium | reverse complement strand
GCAGAGCGATCGAACGGGTTGGCCCCGCGAAGCGGGCGTCTCGAAGGACGCACAATGGTCCTGCCGCAATGCAAAAGGCCGCGGAACCCGGTCTTCTCCGTGCCCTCCGTGTCTCCGTGGTGAATATCCTTCGGCGCATACCACACCTGATCGCCGGCCTGCGGCATTGTCACGCAGGGCGATTCTCCCTAAGCTCGCCCTAGCAAAAAGAAACCCGGGGAGACGGGCATGCAGCTCGCCGCGGTCACGCTCGACGACAAATACACCCTCCAGTCCGGCCGCATCTACCTGTCCGGCGTGCAGGCGCTGGTGCGGCTGCCGATGCTGCAGCGCCAGCGCGATCTCGCGGCGGGCCTCACCACCGGCGGCTTCATCTCCGGCTATCGCGGCTCGCCGCTCGGCACCTACGACCACGCGCTGTGGCAGGCGAAGCGCTTCCTGCAGCAGAACAACATTCATTTCCAACCCGGATTGAACGAGGACCTGGCCGCTACCGCGGTCTGGGGCAGCCAGCAGGTGAACCTCTTCCCCAGCGCCGCGGTCGACGGCGTCTTCGGCATCTGGTACGGCAAAGGCCCCGGCGTCGACCGCTCGGTCGATCCCTTGAAGCATGCCAACTCCGCCGGCACCTCGCGCCATGGCGGCGTCATCGCCATTGCCGGCGACGATCACGGCTGCCAGTCCTCGACCTTGGCGCATCAGAGCGAGCACATCTTCCAGGCGGCGATGATCCCGATCCTGAACCCGGCGACGGTGCAGGAATATCTCGATTTCGGCCTCTTCGGCTTTGCCCTCTCGCGCTTCAGCGGCTGCTGGGTCGGCTTCAAGGCGATCGCCGAGACGGTGGAGAGCAGCGCCTCGGTGCATGTCGATCCCGCGCGCCTCGACATCGTGCTGCCGCAGGATTTCGAAATGCCGCCGGGCGGGCTTAGCATCCGCTGGCCCGACCCGCCGCTCGAGGCCGAGCAGCGCCTGCACGGGCCGAAGATGGCGGCGGTGGCGGCCTTCGTCCGCGCCAACCGCATCGACCGGCTGGTGACCGATCCGCCGGCGGCACGGTTCGGCATCATCACCACCGGCAAGGCCTATCTCGACGTGCGCCAGGCGCTCGCCGATCTCGGCATCGACGACAAGGCGGCCGCCGCGCTCGGCATCCGGATCTACAAGGTCGGCCTCACCTGGCCGCTCGAGGCGTCGGGCGCGCGGCGCTTCGCCGAGGGCCTCAGCGACGTGCTCGTCGTCGAGGAGAAGCGCGGCTTCATCGAGGACCAGCTCGTTCGGCTCCTCTACAACCTCGATGCCTCCCGTCGGCCGACGGTGGTCGGCAAGGAAGACGAGCGCGGCGCGCCCCTCCTGCAGAGCCCCGGCGAGCTCACGCCGACCATGGTGGCGCGCGCCATCGTGCTGCGCCTGAAGCGGTTGGGCGAGGAAAGCCCGCATCTCACCCAGCGCCTGGCGCGGCTCGAATCCTTCGACAAGCTGCTGGATGCGCCGATGCCGACGACGCAGCGCACGCCGTTCTTCTGCTCGGGCTGCCCGCACAACACCTCGACGCGCGTGCCCGACGGCAGCCGCGCCCAGGCCGGCATCGGCTGTCACGCCATGGCGATGTACGTGCCGGCGCGGCGCACCGCGACGATCACGCATATGGGCGGCGAAGGCGCCAACTGGATCGGCCAGGCGCCCTTCACCACCGAACCGCACATCTTCCAGAATCTCGGCGACGGCACCTATTCGCATAGCGGCCTCCTCGCCATCCGCGCCGCCGCCGTCTCGGGCGTCAACATCACGTACAAGGTGCTGTTCAACGACGCCGTCGCCATGACCGGCGGCCAGCCGGTCGAAGGCCATCTCACGGTGCCGCAGATCACGCAGCAGGTGACCGCCGAAGGCGCCCGGCGCGTCGTCGTGGTCACCGACGAGCCCGAGAAATATCCCGCCAACGCCGGCTTCGCCCCCGGCGTCGAGATCCGCCACCGCGACGCGCTCGACCAGGTGCAGCGCGAGCTGCGCGAGGTGCCGGGCCTCACCGTGCTGGTCTATGACCAGACCTGTGCCGCGGAGAAGCGCCGGCGGCGCAAGCGCGGCCAGTACCCCGACCCGCCCAAGCGCGTCTTCATCAACGAGCGCGTCTGCGAGGGCTGCGGCGACTGCTCGGAGAAGTCGAATTGCGTCTCGGTGAAGCCGCTGGAGACCGAGTTCGGGAGGAAGCGCTCGATCGACCAGTCGAACTGCAACAAGGATTTCTCCTGCGTCAAAGGCTTCTGCCCGAGCTTCGTCACCATCCATGGCGGCCAGCTGCGGAAGCTGCCGAAGCCGACGGCGGCGGTCGCCGAGGACCCGTTCGCCGCCTTGCCGCTGCCGCAGCAGCGGCCGCTCGGCGACGCCTATGGCATCCTCATCACCGGCATCGGCGGCACCGGCGTCATCACCGTCGGCGCGCTGCTCGGCATGGCGGCGCATCTCGAGGGGCGGGGCTGCACCGTGCTCGATTTCACCGGCCTCTCGCAGAAGAACGGCGCGGTGCTGAACCATGTCCGCCTCGCCCCGGCGCCTGAGGATCTTCACGCCGTGCGCATCGCCGCCGGCGGCGCCGATCTGCTGCTCGGCTGCGACATGGTGGTGGCGGCAAGCCCGACGGCGCTGTCGCGGGTCGAGAGCGGCGTCACCCGCGCCATCATCAACTCCTATCTCGCGCCCACCGCCGCCTTCGTCGTCAACCCCGACATCGATTTCGAGACGCTCGCCATCCAGCGTGCGCTCAAATCCGCTTCGGGCGATGGCGGCGCCGAATTCCTCGACGGCACCGGGCTTGCCACGGCCCTGATGGGCGACAGCATCGCCACCAATTTGTTCATGCTGGGCTACGCCTTCCAGAAGGGGCTGGTGCCGCTGAGCCTCGACGCCATCCTGCGCGCCATCGAGCTGAACGGCGTCGCCATCGAGATCAACAAGCGCACCTTTGCCTGGGGGCGGCTGGCCGCGCATGACCGCGCCAAGGTCGAGGCGCTGGTGCGCCCCGTGCTCGCCGAGGAGACGCCGGCCACGCCGGGCCTCGCCGAGCTGGTCGAGCGCCGCGCCCGCTTCCTCGAGGGATACCAGAATGCCGCCTACGCCAAGCGCTATCGCGATGGCGTCGCCGCGGTCGAGGCGGCGGAGAAATCGGGCGGCCGCGGCCTCACCGGGCTTGCCGAGGCGGTGGCGCGCAATCTCTTCAAGCTCATGGCCTACAAGGACGAGTACGAGGTGGCGCGGCTCTACACCGACGGCGCCTTCCTGCAGCAGCTCCACCGCCAGTTCGAGGGCGACTTCACCCTCGAGTTCCACTTGGCGCCGCCGCTCTTCGCCAAGCGCGACCCCGTCACCGGCGAGCTGCAGAAGACCGGCTACGGCCCCTGGGTATTCAGCGCCTTCAAGCTGCTGGCGAGCCTGAAGCGGCTGCGCGGCACGCGGCTCGACATCTTCGGCCGGACATCCGAGCGCCGCATGGAGCGCCAGCTCATCGTCGATTATGCCGCGGTGATCGCCGAGCTCGGCGCCGCGCTCACCCCCGACAACCACGCGCTGGCGGTCGAGATCGCCCGCGTGCCCGAGCAGATCCGCGGCTACGGCCACATCAAGGACCGCAACCTCGCCAAGGCCAAGGAGCGCGAGGCGGCGCTGCTGGCCGCCTTCCGGGCGCCGACCACGCGGGCGAGCGCCGCCGAGTAGCGGCGAACGCGGAGCGTTCGTCCGCGGCGGGCGCCAGCGCCCCGGACTTGATCCGGGGCGCGAGAGCCCGCACCGTGCCGGCGACGCACCTAGGGCTTGGCGATTTTCTTTGTGCCGTTCTTTGTGCCGTCAACACTGTAGCCTCATCCTGAGCTTGCGCCGCAGGCGCATGTCGAAGGACGCACGGCAGAGATGCAGCAGCCATGTACCGACCCGCCGCCGATCGAGTCACACCCTCTGAGGAGCAAGCGAGGCGGGCGTCTCGAAGGACGCACCGGCGCCCATGCACCAGAAAGCGATCTGCAGCTAACAAAATCAGTCGGCAAGTGATTTCACGTTTTATTGACACTTTTCTGCCAAAATAAAAGTATTAACCCTTGCGAGAAATGGGGCTTCCCATGCGGTTGCAAATTTCGGTTGTGAGCCTCATTCTCACGCTCGGCACTTCCATTGCCTGCGCCGAGACGGTCGAAGTTCACGGCTCGACGACGGTCTCCGCCAGCCTTCTGACGCCAAAGAAAGCGGACATCGAAAAGGCTGCCGGTGTCGAGTTGCAAATCGTCGGCAACGGCTCCGGCCGCGGCTTGGCGGATCTCGTCGCGGGCACGGTCAAGTTGGCGATGATCTCGGCACCGCTCGCCGATGAGGTCAATTCTCTGAAAGCCAAGGGCACATCGTTCGACGAGACGAAGCTTCAGGCTCACCAAGTTGGCGCGTCGCACGCCGCCTTTGCCGTCAATCCGTCGAACCCTGTCAAGAACCTCACCGCGGCGCAGATGACCGATATCTTGTCCGGCAAGGCCAAGAACTGGAAGGACGTGGGCGGCCCGGACAAGCCGATCGTCGTCATTTGCGAAGGCAAGGGCGGCGGCGTTCGATCAATGGTCGAGAAAGAGTTCCTCGCCGGCGGCGACATCGCCGCGGTGAAACGTGAAGTGACGAACGCACCGCAGGGGGCGCAGATCGTCAGCCAGCTCGACCAGGCGCTTGGAGTCGTGTCGCGCACGTCCTTGAACTCCGGCGTCGCAGAGCTCAAGACGGACAAGGATGTCGTGCAGCCGCTGATCCTGGTGACCATGGGCGACCCGACACCGGACGTGGCCAAGGTCATTGCCGCCGCCAAGGCGGCCGGCGGCCAGTAGCGCACGACCCGCTAAACCAGATCGAGGGGAAGTCGCCATGACGACCCCATTCCCGCGCAAAAAGACGTTGACGATCAGGGTCAAGCTCTATGTCCTAGTGGCCTTGATGTGCGCGGCGCTGGCGGCCGTCTCGGCCGCCGCCATCCGCGGCGCGCAACAGATGGCGGCGGCAGGTACCAGCCTGTACCGTGACGCCCTTCCCGGCTTTGAACATGGGTCGCGGCTTGCGCTTCTGATCGAGCGCGAGCGCGGTTTGGTCGCTCGGACGCCGGCTGAACTTGACCTCGGCCGGCAGAAAGCGTTCCACGATGAGTTTAAGCGCAACGCCGACGAGATAGAGAGCACGCTGCGCGACATTCGTGTCGATGCGAGGGGGGATGTCAAAGCCACTCTCGACTTGATCGAGGGTGATCTCAAGCTGTTAAACCAGGCGGCAGACAACGTCTTTGAGCTTTCAGCAAGCTTCGCGCAGGATCAGGCAAATCAGGTTTTGAACGGCGATTACGCAGCTGTGGAATCCAAGATTGCGAAGAACGTTCAGGTCGTCTTCGATCGCAGCAGAAAGGCGGCTGCCGAAGCGTCTTCGACCTTGGCCTCGTCGCATCGTTTTTTGCTGACGGTTGTGCTGTCGACCGCTGGAGGGGCAGTCGTAGCAGCGCTGTTGATCGGCATTCTGATGGTCCGCAACGTCACGTCTCGGCTCGAGCGCCTGACAATGGCGATGTCGCGGCTCGCGGAACAGGACCTGGCGGTCGAAATTGTCGGTTCGGCGGATCGCGACGAGATCGGACGCATGGCAAACTCCGTGCTCATCTTCAAGGAGAACATGATCAAGGCCGACCGGCTCGCGGCCGAGCAGCGCACCGAGCAGGAGCGCAAGGAAGCGCGGCAGAAGGCGGTCGAGGGCTATGTCGCCGAGTTCGACAAGTCGGTGCAGGATGCGCTGAGCGCTCTTGCCGCGGCGGCGACCGAGATGCGGGCGACGGCGACAAGCATGTCGTCGACGGCCGAGGAGACGCAGCGCGAGGCCGGCTCGGTGGCCTCGGCCTCGGAGCAGACTTCCGCCAACGTGCAGACGGTGGCGGCCTCGGCCGAAGAGATGACGAGCTCGATCTCCGAGATCGGCCGGCAGGTGACGCAGGCCTCGCAGATCGCCAAGCTGGCGGTCGAGGATGCGCAGCGCACCAACGGCACGGTCAATACGCTGGCCGAGGCGGCGCAGAAGATCGGCCAGGTAGTGCAGCTCATCCAGGACATCGCCAGCCAGACCAATCTGCTGGCCTTGAACGCGACGATCGAGGCGGCGCGGGCCGGCGAGGCGGGCAAGGGCTTTGCCGTGGTGGCGAGCGAGGTGAAGTCGCTGGCGAACCAGACGGCGAAGGCGACCGAAGAGATCGGCGGGCAGATCGCCTCGATCCAGACGGTGACGGGCGAGGCGGTGACGGCGATCCAGGGGATCGGCGGCACCATCGGCCAGATCAGCGAGATCTCGACGGCGATCGCCAGCGCGGTGGAGGCGCAGGGCGCTGCGACGCAGGAGATCGCGCGCAACACGCAGCAGGCGGCGAAGGGCACCGAGCAGGTATCGGCGAACATCTCCGGCGTCAACCGCGCCGCCGGCGAGACCGGCGCCGCAGCGACGCAGGTCCTCGCCTCGGCCGAGCAGCTCGGCCACCAGTCCGAGACTCTGCGCGCCGACGTCAATCGCTTCCTGGAGAGGATTCGCGCGGCGTGAGCCCGGTGGTGATCGGTCCGATTCAGCGCGCGCGCCAGCGCGGATCGTCGCTGGCGCAGGGCGTAGACCACACCACGCACTTCGTGCCGCCGGCATTGTTGCAACGTGACAGCTTTGGCAATCGCGGTGTTACGCTGCGCGCTAAAGTCCTCGCGATTGGCGTGCCGCCAATCCGTTCGATCGCTCTGCGATCGAACCCTCCGGGGCCGGCCGCAAAGCGGTCGGCCGGGTTGTCCGAAGGACGCACGGAGTCAATCCAGCTGAGACGCGCGTTAGCCGTCCAGCAAACCTCGATTACGCCGCGTTGCGATCACCGGGAACCCGCCGCCCGGCGCCGCCGGGGTCCCGCTCGAGCACCGTCGCATAAAGGCCGAACGGCTCCGGCGTGACGCCGCGGATCCAAAGGTTGATGCGCGCAACGGCAACGGCGACGAAAATGGCATTCGCACGGTCTACCGCGCTGGGAAAGTAGGTGTC
>JBKQTR010000101.1:0-24109 GCA_052143095.1 Allostellaceae bacterium | reverse complement strand
CGTGGCGCTGCTGCGCAGGGTGGAGAGCGGATGATCTCAGAAGGGCCGGAACCAGTGGGGAATTTGCTCGTTTCTACAGCCACCTTGACGTCGTGAAGCGGCGACTGGGCAGAATTTGCCGAGAACGTGAGCTATATTTTGCCTGGGCAAGGCAATGATCACTTTAACATGCGCAGCCGTTGGGCTAGGCTCGCGGCGACGTAGGGCTGGCGCGGGAGTTGCATTGCGCCAAGGGGACACTACGTAAACTCTGGAGTATCCGACATGGCGACGACCCGGACGAAGACGGCGACGGCTCCAAGCGCCACCGAATTGCTCAAGCAGGGCTTGACGAATCACCCCGAGGTTGAGCTTGTGCTCGAAATTGCGACGCGCGCCCGTGAGCTGGCTGCGATGCAGGAGCCCGTTTCCCTGGACGCGGCAACCACCTCATGGACTACGCCGACGGCTTCTGTTGCTCCTGGCCTAGAATAGAGCCTCCGGCCGACTCGAATAATTTCGTTGGGACGTGGTTAGGTTGCGGCGTCAACATGAGCTGCACCTCACTCCGTATATAGTACTCCCAAATAAGAGCCCACAAGTCGTCGGTGCGGTCTAGTAGATCAACCTCTAGTTCGAGGTCTTTCTTTGCGGCGTTCGCGTCAATGAAGTGCCCGTGAATTGGAAACAGTTCCTTTGACAGCAATTTTCCCGCAATCTCCTTTGCTTTGGTTTCCCTCTCCTGCTGGTTCTTGATCTTGCTCGCCAACATGTAGCGCGCAAGCAGTCTGACGGCTGTGTTTTCAGCGAAATGGATCACGTTTTCCATTTCCTGCAGGAATGGGATATTTAGCCCTGCAAGCTGCGTTAAAAGCCCCGCCGTCGGCTCATTCTTCTTTGCTGCCTCAGTTATTTTCGCCATTAGGGTGTCACGCGCTTCGAGAAACGAGAGTGCCGAAATCATATGCGTGACGCCCGAATTGACGACTGGGATCTGAGGATCGATCGGCCCTAGCTCTGAGCAATACCCCATCACAATGCTGTCGGCGCCGAGCGCGAATAGCGTGGCTGCGCTCTTGGCAATGTTCGGTACGATCACGCGTAACTTGCCTTTTTTCATAGGCAAATGACCGCGGCACATCTCTATCATCTTCTCGACAATCGAGCCGTCGCCGCCCGGCCCGTGCAGGATTATGTTGATCTCTTCGGCGTGAACGACTGAATTCAGAGTTGCGTCCAGCGCAGGCACATCCGACGAATGTATCATCGCCTTTGGGTGGCCGAATTTTATGATATAACTGACCACCTTGTTTTCTGCCTTGTAGCGTTCCGACAGTTTTTTCTCTAGGTTCTTGATTGTTTCTTGTCTTTTTGAAAGTTGGTCTTGATTTACGTTGAGTTCGTTCATCACCCGCGCAAGCAAAGGTGCTGATTGTACTTTATCAAGGGCAGCTTTTGTCTCGTCGGACAGGGCGGGGGTTGCCGGGCGCTTGGCCATCTCGATTTCCTCTTGGTTGTCCAAGCGGCGAAAATGACACAAATAGCGGTGAGATGCGAGCGGTAGCGAGCCGCCTTCCAGTGCCTGAGCGCGATCGTCCTTTTAGTCGTTCCGGCCGGCGAAGTGGTGCTCGGCGGGGAAGACGGCCCCGCGACCCACGTGGGTGTAGCGCTGGCACCGAATCGTGGGTAGAGTCGTGGGTCGCGGCGCACCCGCCAAGGCCATGTGCCTGATACGGCTGGCCGATCGCCGCCAGATCGGCGGAGGGCGCCTCCGCCTCGCATCGATCGGCAGCCCGGCCGGGCGCTGGCGCTCAACCAAACGCCGCCTATCGGCGAGGCCCGGATCGGCCTAGCCTCGGTCATCGGCGCCTCGTCGC
Source organism: Allostellaceae bacterium (assembly GCA_052143095.1). Classification (GTDB taxonomy): domain Bacteria; phylum Pseudomonadota; class Alphaproteobacteria; order ATCC43930; family CGMCC-115725; genus DAHUYF01. Next base: position 22,253 of record JBKQTR010000101.1, on the reverse strand, counting down.
CCAGGCTCGGCGCCGGCTGAGAGAGTCCCAGTGCTCCCGCCCAAGGCCGGGAGCGCGCATGAACACCGCCCAGTATTACCGCGACAAGGCCGACGATTGCCGCCGCCTGGCCAACTGCATCCTTTCCATTAGCGATCCCATGTACCGGGGGCTGCTGGCGTTAGCCCTGGAATTCGATGCAATGGCGCTTGCTGCCGGAGGGTGGACGACGCCCGGCCGGCCGACATGACACGGTACTGGAGCGTTTCGAGTGGGAGGCGGAATTAGTGCTGCTCTGCGCGGCGGAGAAGCCGACGCCAGCGGAGGAGCCGGCCGCGGCACCGCCGAAGGAACAGGCGGACCTTTTTGCCGCCAAACCGTCGGTCGATCAAACAACGGGTGGTCACGGTGACCACCCGTCGAGGCCGGATCGTGAGAAGAGAGGCATTAGCCAGGCCGCACGCGAATTGAAGAAGCCGGGCGAAACGGACGATGGCGCGCGCAAGAGGATCGCTCGCGGCAAGAAGATCGCTGAGACCGCGCCGGAAGCAAAGGATGCCGCGCAAGAAGCAGGGCTCGACGACAACAGCAGATCGAGCGCCGCGGGCCGTGTGGGGGATCCATCCGGCGCCCGTCGGGTTCGGGTCGGGCCGGCTTTGCCGGAGCCGCCGCGGCAACAGGACAACACCGGCAGGCGGGCAACGGGTTCCCGGCGCAGACCGCCAAGCATATGGCGCGACGGAAAGAACTGTGGGGCATGAAGGAGACCCGCAAGGAGCCGTCGCCGGCGCCGAGCGGGCAGGGCGATCTACTTGCCGCGCCCGCGCCGGAACAGGAGATGGGTGAGAAAAGTTTGCCCACCCATCCCGAGCAAGACAGTCTCGGCCGCCGCAAGAGTTCACAGCAACAGCAGCAGTTTGCCGCCGAGACGGATAGCCTTGGGCGCAGGAAGGGCTCCAACCAGACGCGGAAGTTCTCGGCCGAGACCGCGGCAAAGACCGGGCGCGACAAGAGGAGCGCCTGACGGTCTTGCTCAGGGTGATCCAGCACCCCAACTAGACTGGAGAGTTCCCCATTTCTAACAGAAATCGCTATAGTAACGCCCGCCGTGACCGACCCGATAAAGCACCACTTTTCGCCCGTCTTCTACTTGAGCGGTTGGTGCGACAGCACCACCGGCCAGTTGATCGCATATTCGCGCCCGTACAAGGACGTGATCGCCAAACCCGTCCATCCGGCGGCGACGGGGTATGAACGGTTCCTTTATACGATGGAGGGGCTGCCCGACGATCAGAAGCAGACGATCGAAAAGGACTATATGGCCCCGAAGGTGGACGACCCCGCGGCGAAAGCGCTCCGGGTGCTGCTGGGCACCGACACTAGCGCGCTGACCGAGGCGCTGCGGGGAGCCTGGACACGATTCATGATCGCGAGTCTGCTTCGTCGGCCGGCGGCGGTCGCCGAGATCGGCGAGACCTTCAAGAGCACGCTCCGACAGAACCTGTTCGCGGACTCTTCGTACGAGTCGGACAAGCAAGAGGGTGATCCGTCGACCCGCTTCGAGTGGATACAGAAGCACCATCCGCACCGGGTCGACGATGCCGCGAAGGAGATGGTCGTCAGGGCGATCGAGAGCGACGGCATCGGCAACATCATCATCAACATGCAGTGGTCAACGCTCGACATGTCGGCGAGCCGGCACGAGTTGCTGACCGGCGACATGCCGCATCTGCGGTACTACGGTCTGAAAGACCCCCGATGCACGATCCTGTTTCCGTTGACGCCGACGAAATTGTTCATCGCTACGCACGATCGAAAAGCCGAACACAACATCAATCGTCGGAACAAGACCGAGGTGGTGATGTCGGTCAATGATGAGGTGGCCAGGATCGCCGAGCGCTTCGTCTACGGGAGAACCGCGAGTCATCGTCGGTTCGTCGCCAACCGGCTCGGGCGGACACCGTCCCGTTTGCTCGGATCGCCGGCTACGGCCGGTGCGGCGCAGCCTCAATCCAGTGCGGTGTCGCCGTCGCCGTGACGGGAAACCCGTCGCGCCGCTGGCGGACACTCCGGTTCCGCCAATCGCCTGCCGATCCGGCTGGCGCGCCAAGGGCATAGCCGAGGCCGGTATGGCGCCGCCTACGGAATGACATACGGTTTCCGATGGCCGGCGCGGACGGGCGATTTAATAAATCAAGATCGAGCGCCGCAAAGAAACAAAGTTTCACGCCTTTCCTTTGCCGAATGGAAACTTATATGTTACCAATCTGACCCGTGAAGATCGTGGTCCGCGAGTACATTCGGGAGAACGGGTCGAGCCCGTACAAGGCATGGTTCGACCGGCTTGATGCACACGCCGCTGCTAAGGTCGCTATGGCAAAGGTGCGGTTGGAGTTAGGCAACACATCGAGCGTGAAGTGGATCGGCGTTCTCGGGGAGTACAGAATCGATTGGGGACCAGGATACCGGATCTATCTCGCCAAGGACGGGGACGCGCTCATTGTCCTGTTCGGCGGCGGGACGAAGAAGGACCAGCAGTCGGATATCAAAAAGGCCGAAGCTCTCCTGGCGGAGTACAAACGCCGGAAGGCAGAGGCCAGGAAAGGGAAGAGGTGAGCGACATGGCACTGACACGAGACTTCAAGGCAACGATCGTCGAGCGCGTCCGCCGAGATCCTGCTTTCGCCAAGGCTCTCCTCGACGAGGCCGCGACCGCCTTCCTCAACGGCGAGCCCGAGGTCGCGCGGCTCACACTTCGCGATCTCGTCAACGCGACCGTCGGATTCGAGAAGCTGTCGACCGTGACGGACACGCCGAGCAAAAGCCTGCACCGCATGCTGTCAAAGGGCGGCAACCCGACAATGGATAACCTCGCGGCCATCTTCGGCGCGATCCGTCTCAAGCTCCACGTGAACCTGGAAGCCCACGCGGTGGAGACCGCTTGCCAATGAAGCCGATGACGCTTGATCGCCGGGCGCAGGCCGTCGAGCGCTGGACGCCCTTCGCGGCCCGGCGAAATGACAACGGGCAAGACCTGGCGGCGCCTACGGGACGGAGGATTGGATGATTAAGAACGTTCTAACCGGCCTCGTCGCCCTCGTCGCCCTCAGCGGCCCCGCGTACGCTAACGCTGCCGCTGATGCGCAGTACGTCTATGATGTGGCCGTGGCGAACTGCAACGCACAGTTCGGCAAGAACACCGCCGCGTCGAAGCGATGCGTGGACACCGAGATGGAACGGCAGTCGGCCATCGCGGAGGCGAAGACGAAGCACGACAACGCGGTAGCGGCCGAGAAGCAGGCGCAGGTCGATCAGCAGGCAGCGCAAACCTGCGCGAGGCTCCGGGCGATGCCGGACAGTGATCCGGTGAAGGCTTCTGGCATGAAAGCGTTCTGCAAGTAGCGCCGTCCGAGTCGGTGCCGAGCGTGCCGGCGAGATCATCAATGGACCCTGCTCGCGGCACCTATCCATGGCTGACCTCCTCGCGCACCACTCGGATCATCCAATCGCAATAGGTGCCCGCCGGTACGCATCGCGCCCACCTGGCCCAGCGGCGCGCCGATCTTATCGGCGCTCACTGGCGCCCCGTAAATAGGGCGCACCGTCGAGATTTCCGCCGATCTTCGTTGACCGGAAAATGGCGTGCCCGAACCGTCCCCCTGTCACTCAGGGGAGCCACGCCATGAACACCGCCGCCATCGCCATCGCGCCAGCACCGCGCGTCGCGTCCCGCCGAGCCCGCGCCATTGTCCGCGGCCTGGTCGTCACCGGCCGCGCGCTGCCGCGCGGACCGGGGCGCCAGTTCCGGGACGCCGGAATGGCGCGGATCGACGCGACCGCCGGGCACTTCTATTGGGTTGCGCCCGATGGCAGCCGCGTCATGCGCGGCGACAACATCCTCGATGCTGAGCCGCTTCAGCCCGGCTTCCTTGACCGCATGGCAGAAGCCGGCTCCGCACGCCGAAATTCCTTCCCACCGAAAATCGGCGTGACGGCCTGATTCCCTCACCGGCAGGCGCCGGGATGGGGAGAGATCGATCGTGAGCGCTCCGGCATGGCAACTTCTTCCGCATGTTTGCCGACAGTGTTTCGGCCGCCTTCTCAAGCGCCTCATGCCCGATGGCGCCATCATCACGCGATGCGCCGATTGCGGCGTGGAGACCAACGGCTCCCACCAATCGCTATGCGCATGCGGCATCGATACCGGCGTTGCCCGGGTCAAACTGCGGTGCATTAAGAACCGCACACCCAGCCCCGAGGCGCCGGCGGAATTCGTCGCCGAAGAGGCCACGCCATGACCGCCGAGGATCTGGCCCGTCTCCGCGGCGCGGCGCTGGTACTCCGCGCGGCAATCGCCAACACATTGGCGTTCGCCGAGACCTTCCGCCGGCATGCGGCAGAACGCGAGCGGTTGGCCTCGGAGCTGGCGTTACAGCTCGCGGAGATCGAGTCTCAGATCGCCCGCGTAGAGGGGAGGATGCAATGACCCTGGCGAATGGGATCCAGTATTTTGCCGTAGACGGGTGCGCCCGCCAATTCTTCCGCTGCGCCGCGCTCAAGGCGACGCTGTCGACGGATAGCTGCACCACGAACTGGCGCCGCGCGCAGCGCCTACGGCCGGACGAGGTGACCGCCGTCCATCTCTGTCGAGACTGCCCGATCGGCGCCGCCCACGCCGGTGAAAGGCACGTTGCCCGGTCGGCGCTGTTCGGCCTCGGAATCTGCCCTCGCTGCCGAAAATATGCGGGCCGGATCATTCACGGCACCCGCTGCGTCTCCTGCTACAACCGGGAAAGGGAGCTGGTCGCCGGCCGAAATGCGAAAGGCACCAAGCCGACCATGGCGCCGCTGCTGCCGCGCCGCGTGAGCATCGTTCTCGACGGCAAGCCGGTTGAGGTGGTAGCCGACCGCGCGGCCGACACGCCGGAGATGATGATCGCGGTGATGCGCGTCGTTCCTGGTCGCCTGATCTTCACCAGGGCGCGCGGCGGCGAGGCGATATCGCTGGCCGAGATGATCCGGCGCCACCGCCCGGCGCCCGCCGACCTGTTACGCAAGCGTTGGCGCAGGGGGGCCGCCGCATGAACCCCATCAAGATCACGGCCATCGGCCGGGCCGGGCATGCCGTGCTGGCGCATCTTCATGGTCATCCGACGCCGGCCATCGCGCTCGACCATCCGCTCGATCTCAAGGCCGTGTCGGCGCCGAAGACGCGCGACGATCTCGCGACGCATATCCGCCTCGCCCTCGCCGCAACGGCGGCCGAGATGAATTTCGCCAGCTTGCCCTCGACGCACATCTCGGAGGAGCGGGAAGAGGTTTTGCGCGCGATCGAGCTGGCGGAACGTCTCGGCGGCGGCCACCCTATCGACATCCTGGAAACGCAGCTCGATCACACATTGGCGACGCTCCGCTCGCCCAAGGTGTGGCATTCGATTCGCACGTTGGGCGCGGCCGTTCTGCGCTGTCCTCGCGGCGAAATGCCGGCGGAGCGGGTGCGGCACGTCATCCGCCAGGCGCTCGCAGATAACAAAGGCCCGAACTGGAACAGCGCCGGGCATCCCCGGCGGATCACGGTGAGGCCGTGACGCGCTGGCTATCACAACAGAGTCAGGAGAATCCCACCGTGAGCGAGCCAATGCTGCAATTCTTCTCCTACGAGCATCTGCCGGCGCATCTACAGGAAGCGAGCAAGCCGTTCAGCGATTTGGCCAGGTGGATGGTCGACACGCTGCCGCGCAACCCGGAGCGGACGGTTGCGCTCCGGAAGCTCTTGGAGAGCAAGGACTGCGCCGTGCGCTCCGTGCTGTTCCGGTGACCCGCGCCGCCATCCTCGCCGCGCTCATCTCGCCGGCCGGTCAAGCGCTCGCCGCCGTAGGGCTATCTCCGTCGCGGCCTGCGTCGCCGCGCCAGCGCGTCCGCTGCCCGGCTCAGCATCGCGTCCATCATCATGTTCAGCGCCTCGGCCCGGGATATCTCGCTGCCCCATTCGATGGGTTTTGGAACCGCGCCGGTGTAGGGGAGGAACCGCCGCTGGCGCTTGCTCCAGCGCTCCTTCGGCCAGCATCGCGAGGCGCCGCGGTACAGGGCGCCCTCTGACTCGATGAAGATCATCGGCCGCGGCCTTTCGGCGGCTTGGTGCCACCGGCATCGAGTCCGGCCTCTATGAGGCGGCATAGCGCCTCGGATTCCGTGTTCACCTCATTCTGAAATCGCCACGCCCGCACGCGCTCCCAAAGCGCGCGGGGCATAGCGACGGACTTCCGAACCGTGGTCTCGGGATTCACGGGCATGGAAACATAGTGCCGGGGCACGCTGTACCTGTCAACGTGCTGTAGATAGGCGTTGACTGCCAGTGCTTCACGTGTGATGGTGCTGTACTTTTGCACCGTGAGGCCGCCATGACCCCTCCCCGCAAACGCGGCGCCCGGCCGCCCCTATTCGGCAAGGCCCGCTCGGAAATCTACCGGCCAAATCTCTCTGGCGCCGAGCTGATCACCGTGATCCGAGCGCTCGATCAGCGCGCAGACGACTATGAGAAGTCGGCCGCGAGCCTAGCCCCGGCGCCCGCATTCAAGGTGCTCCGCGAGCACGACCTGGACGAGGCGCGGCTCTGCCGGACACTCGCAGATCGGCTGCAAGCCATGCGGATTAAGCGGAGCGATCGATGACCGAAGGCTCCCCTCCCCGAGACGCCAGCGGCAAGCCGATCAACTACGTCGATCCGGCCAACTCCCCAGAACTGGCCGGCAAATGGTTCGCCTATCGCGTCGATCCGACCGGCGCCTGGCGCTACGCCGGAATCTACGACACCGAGGCCGAGGCGCGTGCTGCGGTCGGACTTCCTCCAAAGAAGGATTGAACGTGAAGCACATGATCACTGCCGCGGCCGTTGCGCTCGCCATGGTCGCCACTTCGCCGCCGGCGATGGCGGAGACGAATGCCGCGTCGTGGATCAACGGCGTCTGCGCAGGGAGTTCCTTCTCCGAGGGTCATGCTGGCCTATGCGTCGGCTACATCGGCGGAATCGCTGACGTGCTGGCCATCACAGAGGCTGGCAAGGTCTGTGAACCTGAAGGCACCGACCGCATCCAACCCATTATGAGAGCCGCGCTCCTTTACCTGGTGAGCCATCCCGAGGAGATTGACCAGCCGGCTCCGATCGTCTTGGCGAACGCTCTAAGAACCGCCTTCCCGTGCCCGTCGGTGGCGCAATGATCGCCACCGCCCGCCGCCTCCTCGGCCTGCGCCGTCGATCAGAGCCGTCGCCCTATCACCATGGCCTCGCCATGCACGTCCGCGACACCACGCCCAGGCGCCGGCTCTCCCGCACAGGACGGCGCCTCGCCCACCTCGCCATCGGCATCGTTCTCGGCACCGTCGCGGCGGCGGTCATCATCGCGTGGATCGCGGCTGGCATGCCCGGCTGACTGTCACTATCAACCACCACCAGCAGAGGAGAACGTTTGATGCCGAAGAAATCCGCCACACCGAAGAAATCCGACACCATCGCCACCAGCACGCTCGTATCGCTCGCAGAGATCGCCGCCGAGAACGCGGAGCGGGTGAACCGGACATTGTCGGCGCACCCCGGCGCGATCAAGTACACCGACGAGTTCCATGCGTTGCAGACCACCCTCGACGCCGGGATCGCGGCCGATCGGCAACGCATCCTGGCGGCGACGCCGCGAACCCTCGCCGACGTTGCCGTCCAGATCATGATCTTGCACCACCAGGCATGGCTCGCCGAGGGCGAGGAGTACGACGATGACAACGCCAGGCCGTCGCTGGTGCTCGCCAGGGCGCTCAAGGTTGTCGCCGAGCATGCCGGACTCGATCTACGCGCGGTCGGCGGCGAGGAGCTGATCGATGACGACGCCGGTGAGGTGTTCCCCGAGTTCGCGCTGGGTGTCGCTGCCGAATAGCGCCGCAGGTTCTGCCGGCAGAGAGGGCCGCCCTTCGGGGCGGCTCTTTCATTTTCGGCCGACGGCGGCGAGGTTCGGTGCGGCGACGCGCCGCAGCCGTCAATAGCGTAGTTGTGGTGTTTTCCACCACTTCGCGGCGCACCCGCGTTCGCCAGGCGTCGCCGACAGTGGTAAGACCCTCGCCATGGAAAAATTGCCCGCCGAAATCCGCGCCCGGATCAGCCGCATGATCACGCGCAACGCCGCGTTCATGAAGGACATGGCCAGGTGCCAACGCCGCTCGGCCCCGTACTTCGCCGAGGTGCTGATGGAGGCGCGGCTGCTGACCGACTATCTCGACGGCCGCATCCCGAACATGAAACGCCTGATCGGCGAGGTTGTGCCGGGATGGTGCGGCGCCAGCTCGGCGAAGCGGATACTGCATCGGTTGAAACGCGAGGGCATGATCGAAATGATCGCCGACCAGGACGACATGCGCGCGGTCATCGTCCTCCCGACGCCAGCACTGATCGAGAAGAACCGGGACAGGTGGCAGCGGGTGGTCGACGATCTTGGCGTGAAGACGGGACACTAAGCCGCCGCCTGACGCCCGCCGGACTCCGGGGCTATTGTAGCTCGTCGACAGATCGGGAGGTGGTGGCCATGCGAGCTATCGGATTTCTCGGAATGCGCCTGCTGCGGCCCGGAGAGCCGATCACCGCGGCGCAATGCCGCGCAGCTCGAGCACGGCTCGGCTGGAGCCGCCACCGCCTCGCGGTGAGGGCAGGCGTGTCGGCAGGCGACGTTGCTGCATTCGAGGACGGCGACCGCGGCGAGCGGGTCGGCATCGCGCTTGGCCGGGCATTTCGGGCGGCTGGCATCGGCTTCGGCGACAACGATGCGCTAGGTCCGCTCGGCCGGCACCCACCGGTTCGGCGACGGATCGGGGAACGGAGGGATTCCGCCGAGTACTGACGGGCCACTGCGCCGCCCGCCCGGCGCGCCCGGTCGTCAACGGCGACCGTTGCGATCCGCGCCCGTTCAGATGGACTGCTACCCGACTGGCTCCAGCACCCATCGCACGGAATCGAGAAATTCGGCGATACGCACCGGCTTGGCGAGTACCACCGCCTGTGCGCCCTCAAGCTCAGCGTAGGGGATCGCCTCCAGCAAGCCGCTGATGTAGATCAGCTTCTGCCCCGGGTTCCTCCACCTCACCATCCGCCCAAGCGAGAAACCATGCGGCGATGGGGGCGGCATCAACACGTCGATGATCAGGAGGTCAAATGTGGCTCCCCCGCTCAGGAGAACGAGGCATTCCATCGTCGTGGCGACCGCCTGCACCGCATAGCCAGCAGCTTCCAGCGCGCCGACCAGTACATCCCGCGTACCTGGGTCATCGTCGATGACTAAGATTGCTGGTGCCACTTCCCCCCGCTCCGTCGCGCAGCACAACATCCTTGCGCATCTTTCGATTACGAGTCGAGCGCGATCGTCGGTTATGCAGGACCAGCTTGACCCGGCATAGAGCCAGGCGCACAATCTACCATACGAGCGTTTGGCGTTTTGTGAGAGACCATGGCCACCGGGAAATTTGTCTCCTATCTCAGGGTCTCCACCGCTCGGCAGGGCCGCAGCGGCCTCGGCCTCGACGCACAGCGCCAGGCGGTCGAGCAATTCCTCAATGGCGGCAATTGGGTGCTCACGAAGGAATTCGTTGAGGTCGAGAGCGGCAAGCGCAGCGACCGGCCGCAACTCGAGAAAGCCCTGCGCCTATGCAAGGTCACCGGCGCCAAGCTAGTGATCGCCAAGCTCGACCGCCTGTCCCGTGACGCTCACTTCCTGCTCGGCTTGCAGAAGGCCGGCGTCCCGTTCGTGGCCGCCGACATGCCGGAGGCCAACGAGATGGTCGTAGGGATCATGGCGGTGGTCGCCCAGGCCGAGCGCAAGATGATCTCAGAACGCACCAAGGCGGCGCTACAGGCGGCCAGGCGCCGCGGTGTGAAGCTCGGCAACCCGAACGGCGCGGCCCATCTGCGCGGCCTCGGAAACGCGGCCGCAACGGCCGCTGTTCGGCAGAACGCTGTTCACCGCGCGGAGAATGTGGCGCCCGTGATCGCCGACATCCTGGCCGCCGGGATTACGAGCGTCGGCGGGATCGCAGCCGAGCTGAATCGCCGAGGTATCCTAACGGCCCGCGGCGGAAATTGGCACCCGACGAGCGTCCGGCGCGTACTCGCAAGGATCGCAGGCGCCGCATAGCCGGCCACCTGCGCTCGCGCCGCAGTATCGCCAGGACGCCGTTCCGGCCGGTTCGGCAAATCCCGTCAAAAAACCGTCTGGTCACATCAACGGCGCTCACTTCCGGTTTGGTCGTGACGGCACCCTACAGGCTCTGATGAACCTCGAGCCGAGGCCGCGCGAAATGCTCACCACCTCCCAAGCAATTTTGTACGCCGAGTTGGGCGCCGATGGCCGAGGGCCATGGGCTCTGCAAAAGTCGTTGCTCGCCGATCTCAATCCGCATGGCCGTAGATGTTTCGCCGGCGCGATGGTTCATGCCGAAGACCTTTCCGAAGGACTTCGCGCCGTAGATCGCAAGCGCGTCCAGCAGGAGGTCGGCGCCCTGAACGCGCGCGCCAAAGGACACACTCCCGCCGGCCGCGAATTCACGAAGAGCCTCAGCGCCCTTGACGACATGTATGGCGCCATGAAGGCCAAGCCGATCGTCATCAAGAAAGCCGATTTGCCCGGGCATGGCGCCGAGACGATCCGCAAGGCTTTCGACGCCTTGCAGCATGGCGATCTCACCGCCGAACAGCGCGGCGCGCTGATGCTCAAACTCAGCGACTTGAACGATCGCGTGTTCGCGAAAGCCGATCATCCGATGCTCGCGCGCATCACAGACATTCAGGCCGCGCTCGATCGCGCGCTTGCCGATGGCAAGGCTGGCGACGCCGAGGGCGTCATCCGAGAGGCTTTAGCGTTGATCCGCCGCGGCAAGCTCACGCAGCCGGAATACAACCATTTGACGCTGCTGATTTCCGAAATCCGCTCAAAGCTGGAGGTCACCAATGGCGCGAAACAGTAAAGCCCCGCCACCTGCCGAGCGCGATCTTCGCGCCGAGCACGTTCTCATCGATGCCGAGATTGCGGGCTTGCACGCCCAGATCCGACGCCTGCTCCTCGCCGTCGCCGACGCCGACACCTCGGAGTGCCGCACCGCGCTCAAGACGCATGAGGCACGGGCAGCGGAAATCGCGCGCCTACTGGCCGATATCGCCGCGAAGTTCGATGCCGCCGCCGAGGCGAAGGCGGATCGCGAAACCACCGATTTCGTCGCCTATGTCATTGCCGGCATCAAGGCGAAGCTCGACGCGCTTCAACCGCCAGGCCATCCGTAAAAGGGGAAATCCAAAATGATCGACATCGAAAACGCCGCCCGCGCAGCCGCCACCGCCCGACAGCAGACCGCCCGCGCGAAAGAGGCGATGGCCGAGGCTCAAGCAGACGCCGACCGCGTCAAGAACCGCGTCGCTGTGCTCCAGTCCGAGCGCGCCGGCATCATCGCCGCGGCGCGTAATGGCGATGCCGATCCCGCCCACGCGCTCCGCGTCGGTGTGATCGATGCCGATCTTGCCGACCTCGCGCCGCTGGTCGCCGATGCCGATGCCGCGGTAAGCAAGGCGCGTGGCGCCGTCGCCTCGGCCGGCACGGTCGTCGCCAGCGCCGAGCAACAGCTCGCGCTCGCAACCGACGAGGAGTTGCAACAGCACCTCCTCGAGCATGCGTCACGGCTCGACGAGCTGCTGCTCGCGACGATCACGGAACTCCGTGGCGTATGGACCCGCCGCCGCGGCCGCCCGACGTGGGCTCCTTCTCCGGCGCTCGTCATCGAAATCACGCGCTTGCGCCACGTCGCCGATGGCCGCCTCGCCGGGAGCGCTCTATGACCGCCACCGCCGCCGCCGGTCGCCCGCGCGGGCGCGCGCACCCGCTCAGCCAGCGAACCCGACGCCGGCTGCTCTCCGGCTTGCGTGATCGTGCTCTCGCCGGCGATGCGGCGGCGGCCGAGGTGTTGCTCAAGCTCGGCCAGCAGGCGACTGGCGAGCCTGCCAAAATCCAGGTGGCAGGCGATGGCTGAGCGGGACAAGACCGGCCGATTTCGACCGGGTGCCAGCGGAAATCCGGCCGGGCGCAGTCGCGGTCAGGCATTGGTGCAGGTCCAGCTCCGCAAGGAGCTGGAAAAGCTCGCGCCCACGGCCATCGAGCACTTGGCCCGGCTGGTGGCTAAGGGAAATATCATCGGCCTCCGCCTCGTGCTCGAACGCGTGCTTCCGCCGCCGAAATCCGGCCCGATCGCCGCACCTCTCCAGATCGACGGCATGACGCCACCGGAGCAGGCAGCGCACGTGGTCGCGGCGATGGCTGCCGGATCAATCACGCTTGAAGACGCGCTCGCGCTCATGTCAGCGCTCGCCGGCGCGCAGCGGATCAATGATTCCGCCGAGCTTGCCGAGCGCATCCGTGAGATCGAGGCGCGCCTCGCCGCGCTCACCGGCGGCTCGGCGCCGGCCCAAGTCGGCTCGCCGCCGGCCGCGCTGGCGCCGCCGAAGGTGGAGAAATAGCGCTATGGAACTCGACAACGCCACACCAGCCAATGCCGACGCCGACCTACACGCGGCGCTGATCGCCCTATCCGCCGCCACCGCCGAGACGTGCGCACGGTTTGAGGCGGTGCTTGATCGCCTCGGAGGCGCTCAGCCGTCCGCTCCCAAGGATCACGCCGATGCGCAGTAGTACCCGCGCCGCCCTGGAGCGCCGCATCGAGGCCGCCGAGGCCGAGGTCGGCAAACGCTTCGTCAACAGAGCTATGGACGTGCTAACCGACGCGCTCGACGGCCAGACGGAGCTTGTGAGAGCGGCGGTGTTCCAGCGGCTTCGCGGGCTCGCTCGCCATGCTGAGGCCGACCCTGCCTGGCATGCGGATGGCGTGCTGGCGATCCTCCGCGCCGTCAACGAAATTGCCCCAACCCTTGCCGGTGAAGTCGCCGACAAGCTCGGCATCCCGGGAGACTTGCAATGACTGAGGTGAAGATCGGCGTCAACGCAAATGTCGGCCAGGCCGAGGCCGGCATAAAGAAAGTCGACGCCGCGACAGCCGGGCTCGAGAAACGCCTCGAGGGCGTCAGCGCCGCGGCGAAAGCCGCCGGCGATCAGGTTGACCGGCTGGTGAAGCTGCTCAGCGGCGCCACCGGCCGCTCGATCGACGATGTCTCGGCGGTCATGGCCGCCGATCGTTTCACCAAGCTGAAGCGGGTCGCCCCCGGCCTGCGCGGATATGGCGGCCTTGATGATTTTCTGTCCGGACCCGGCGCCGCGCTCCACAGCCAGTCCGCCTCCGGCCGCGCGTACCGAGAGCGCGTGATTCGCAGCGTCTTGCCGCCCGTGGCCGACGGTGCCGGCGCCGGTGGTGGCGCGGCTCCCCCGCTTCCATCGCCGCGGCCGGGCATCGGCTCTGGCATGATGCCATCCCTCGGCGGGATGCTCATGCGCGGCGCGGGCTTCGGGCTCGGGATGCTCGGCATCGGCGGTTTGGCGTCGACCATGAAGGCCGGGCTCGACCACGCCATGGCGGAAAACAATTCCATCGACACCGCGATCCGCTCGGCCGGCGCGTTCGGAACGTCTCTGGAATCGCTCCGCAGCATCACCCAAAAGGTTGGCGATCAGTTCGGCTACCTCTACACCGACACTGCGAAATTCGCCGGTGTGTGGGCGAAGGCCGCCGGCAATCTCGGCGGTGTCGGCGGCATGGGGACCGCCCTGGGGCTCGCGCGTGCCTTCGGGCTCGATCCATCGTCGAGCGTCGGGTTCTTCGCCTCGGCGAGCCGCACCGGCGCCGATCGCGGCGACCAGCGGAAGTTCGCGGCGATGATCGCCGAGGCCGTCACCTCGTCCGGATTTGCCGGCATGGGCGGCGACTTCATGAAGGCGGTCCAGAATTTCAGCGAGACCGCGGCGCGCATGGGGCTGACGACGCCCAATTCCGGCGCCTACGCATCGGCGCTATCCGGCCTCATGCAGATCAGCGGCGGCAAGCTCGACGCGGCGGGCGCGGCGAACCTCCTCGGCGCGGCCGACAGCAACATGCGCGGGGGCGGCTCCGGCATGTTCGGGCAGTCCTTTATGATGCAGGCGCTCTCCCGCGGCACTCAGGGGCTGACCGACCCCTTCATGATCTCCGCGCTCGAGCAGCAGGGCATCTTCGGCACCACGGCCGACACGTTCGCGAAGGATTCGCCGCTGCGCAAGATGATGGCGGCCTTCGGCGCCGGAAATTTCCCAGCGCTATCGAGCACCACGAATCTCGACAAGATGATGGCCGAATTTGACAAGCAATACGCCGGTAGCGGCTCGGTGGCGCCGGCGGCGCTCATGCAGGCGCTCGGCCTACCCACCATGGCGCAAGCCTCGGAAATGTGGTTGCTGCACAAGCAGTCGCCGGGCGGCATGGGGGCGATGAGCGCGCTCCTGAAGCGTAACGGCATCAACCTCGGCGACGTGAACCCTTCCGGCCTCGGCGAGATATCCGGAATTGCCGGCGCGAAGGATTTCGACTCGCTCAACGCCTACGGCGACCAGATGCTCTCTGGTGGCCAACTCAGCGGCGACGAGCAGACACGGTTGCGGACGGCAATGAGCGGTTCGAGCATGGGCGCGCTGAAGGATACGCTCGTCCAGCTCGTCGCCAAGCACGGCCAGGTCGAGAACGACGCGACCTCAATGCGACGGCTGGTCGCCGGAGTCGACAACCTGGAAACCCTCCTCGGGGAGAAGATCGCCTCACCGCTGGCCGGCATTCTCACGGCCGTCAATAAGCTGGCGGGCATCACGGCTGACGCAGGACCGATGGCGATGCCAGACGCGGACATGACCTCGTACACAGACGCGATGACTGGCGCCGAGGGCGGGGCGGCTTTCATGAACTGGAACGGCGGGGCCGCGGGGGCCGTGAAGGACATCGTCGCCCGCATGGGCGGTGGGCTCGATGGCATGTTCTCCCGCATGGGCGCGCTCGGCCCGCTGGCTAAGGCTGTCGGGTGGGAGGAATCTGGGCTCGACAATTTAGCCCACAACAAGACCCCCGGGAGCACCGCCACCGGCCTCTTCCAATTTACCGATCCTGCGTGGAAGGACTACGGCGGCGGAAATCGATACAGCCCGGAAGATCAGATGCGGGCATTCGCACGGGAGATCGCCGCATTTCGCGCGAAGGGCGCGACCACGGACGAGGAATTCGCGATGGGTCACCATTACGGCATCGCGCACCTGTTCGACAAGCCGGACGCCATGGCGCAGAGGGAAGCATCAGAGGCGCGGATGATCGGCGAAATTTACGTCCACTTCACCGACGCCAGCGGCAAGGTCGTCCAGACGCAGCGCGCGACCTTGCAGCAGAAGCCTGGCGCGGCCTACGCCCCGACCGGCGCGCCGGCGGCGCCGGGAGCCGTGCCATGACCGTCAGCGTCTATAACCCAAGCGTATCGTTGACGCTCCGCAAGAACATCGGCCGCGCGAGCGCCGGCGGCAGTGTGGCGGCATCGCAGCGGTACACCGGAACCCAGCGCGTCGTCGACCTGACGCCACTTCTCTCCGATACCGGGAGCATCGTCGTCTCCAAATCGTGCAGAGAGACCATGGGCACGTTCCAGATCGTGCTCACCGCCGGCTTCGCGGATGGCGAGCTGGAGACCGCTTACGGTCTGATCGAACCGCTCGACATCATAGAGATCCGCGCCGCGAGGAGTACGGTTGCGACCGCTGGAAACTCGCCCTACTCGCTCCCGCTCCTCATGCGCGGCTTCGTCCGCGTCATCGCCAGCGACGAGAGCATGACCGACGCCGGACCGCAGCGCGTCGTCATCATCGAGGGCGGCGACTATGGATTCATCTTGGACATCATCCGCTCCAATCTGTACCCGGGCGCGACCGAGGCGAAGTACATCCAAAACGCGTTCACGTTTTTCAGCAGATGGGGCAACGGCGCCGACGGGTCGATGGACGCGTCGAGCTTCGTCGAGCTGTGCGTCAACAATATCGTTTCGCCGTTCATCGCCACCATGCAGGCGACAGGCGAAGCGTCGACGATCGCCGCCACCGGGAACTTCGCGCCCTCGCCAGTCATGCAGTTGACCGCACAGGCGCTCGTTCAGGGCGGCACCGTGTTCTTGACCGGCATCGATGCGCGCTGGAGCGGCAATAACCTCGATGGGCTGCTGCGCAGCTACGGGGACGTGCCAGAGTGGAACGAGCTATTCGTTCAAGATTTCGAGTCCGGCCCGTACCTGATCTATCGACCGGCGCCCCTCATGAATGTCGACGGCCAGTTCATCAATGCGCCGTACACCAATGGCGTCGCCGCCAACGCCGACGGCATCCCGATCATCCCGCCGACGACGACCGTGCTCGACACCGAGCTTGTCGGGAGGCGCGTGCAGCGCGATGACTCGAAAATCTTCAATTTTGTCTGGGTCGATTCCGAATGGCTACAGGCGACCGGCCAGGGCGCGGCCCTGCAATACGGCTTCGCCACTCTCTCGTCCGAGAACATCGTCGGGAACGCGAATTCCTCGCCAGATTTCTATGGTTTTCGCATGCTTCGCTGCGTCTCGCGGCAAGGCCCGCGCTTCGACAACCAGAAAGAGGCAGCATATGACGCCGGCCGCGCCATTGCGCTGGCGCAGGTGAATGCAAAAGTCCAACAGCTCATTCTACAAAACCAAGACAATATCGTTTTCGAGTCCGGCACCATGCGCATCCGCGGACGCCCTGATGTCACGGCCGGATCCTATGTGAAGCTGCTCCGCGGCCTGCAAAACAGCGGCGGAAAGGTCTCCGCCGGGTTCACCCAGACAGCATACATCACGCGCGTGGTTCACGAGATTCTGCCGTTCCGAACCTGGACCTCGACTCTGGAACTCGAGCGCGGGACCGGGTTCATCAATCGCATCGCGCGCGGCAACGGCACCGATGCGCCGGCGCTGGCGGAGATGAGCCCGGGCGGCGTGTACGGCGGCTGACTGTATGCGCCGGCGAGCTGGGCCGACAGGGGAGCGCGGCGTAGGCGATAACCACCTAGGCGATTTCCGCCTCAAGAACGCGCCCTAGACCGTGATCCTTGCGGTCGATCGTGCTGGAGTGCGAATAGCTCGGCGAGGCGCGGCTTGAACTCTAGACGCTTGGGCGGGTTCCTTCGTGGGCGCCGCAGCTAGTGCCTTGCGCCTCAGCCAGGCGCGGGCTCGGGGTATCCAGATCTCGCGCGCCAGCCGCGACAGTCGTGGCAGACACACTCAGGTTGCGGCGCGTGGCTGTGCGTGCTGACATCGGTCAGTGGGCGTACCCGCGGCCGGTCACGAAGCGCGTCCCGTTCATGGAGCTGCCGCAGGATGTCGATCACGGCCGGCGAGCTGTAGAACCCGTCGTATTCGGGGGCGTCATCCATGGCCGCGATGATCACCGCGAATGGTTGACGTTCGCTTAAGCTCGGATGCGGGGATTTTTCGCGTCACCGGCGCCATCTCGGGCCGCGGCGCTGGGGCGCCAGAGCCGCGCCGGAGCAGCGCGCCTAGCGCCGGCCGACGTTCCACTGACGTTCCCGGAAATCGCTGCGCTAGAACCGGCCTGGCGCCCGATTCTTCGCCGGTCGTCGGGCACGAGCGCGACCAGATCGGCGTGGCTCGACTAAGCGAAGGCGCCTCGTCAGGAACCGATCCCGGCCGTGCCATGTTTCTAAGGCATGTCGGCCATCTCGCGTGGCCGGTCATCCCTAGGACTCGCCCCGCCCTCGCGGCGGGGCTTTTCTTGTCCGGCGCTCGCATACGGCGGCGCAGGGCGCGCGAGCGCGGGCTCGCCCGGCCCGCCGGAGGGATGCCGGAGGTGCGCGCCAGCCGCGTCCGCTGTCGGCGGCTGATCGCCCGCGGCGATCTCGCCGGACATTGCGCCGCTCATCGCCGCCGGCGGCTTCGTCCTCGAGCCGATCGAGCGCGCCCGCCGGTGCCTGGCGGCGTGGCATCGCGCGCCAGCTTCTCCCCCATCTTCGCCGCGCGCGCCAGGATGCCGGCCAGCCGATCCTCGTCCAGCTCGAGCTGCGCCATAAGCTGGTCTATGCGCTGACCCCATTCAGATCCGCCGCGGAAGCGTTGGCCAAGGCCGCGGATGGCGAGACGCGCCACCAGCTCGGTCTCAGGATCGAGGTCGGAGAGCCATTCGAGCAACGCGGGGTCGCGGAAGACCATGCACCACTATCGCGCGGCTCGATCGCCCGCGACAAGCCGGGCTTGACGCGCGGCCGTCGACTCGCTCATCTACGGGCTGTCGGGGGCGACAGCGAGGTCGCCATGCCCAGGTCGTCCCTGCCACACCAGGCCAGCACGATCGGAAATCTGCTCGACAACGGCATCGAGCTTCACGGCTCCTGCGCCGATTGCGCCCAGCTTTACCGAAAAGACATCCCGTGGCAGCACCGGGCGCCATCGGCGTGGAAGGTCTATCTTCCGGCGCTGATCGCCGAGCGGGGGCACGGCAGCCCGGTGGTGCGCATGCGGCCCCTGACCTGCCCCTACTGCGGCGGCCGCAATACCTCGATCGTCATCATCCCGCCGAGCCGCGGCACCTCATGAAGGCGCCAGCGCGCCATGACACTCTGCCGCCTCGGCGCGCCGCGAAGCCGGCGACCATGATGCTGGCTGCTCTCAAGCGATCCTCCCGAGTCAGACCGAAGTCAGCGAATGCGCGATGCTAGTGCTACGCGTCGCGCCCGCCAGACATCCCCGCACCGAACGCCGGCCCTTCCTTTTATCCCCCTGCCATACCCCACCAAACCGCATGCCGAGGCCGCCTTATGTCCCGGCCGCCCAGATCATCCCGCACAGCTCCCTCATCCTGTCGCACACCTTCTGCGCCGCCTCGCGCAGCCGGCCGCTGGACCCTACCGATGCGTCAGCGACACCAGCGTAGCCGGATCGATCTCGGCGAAGCGCTCGCCCTCGTCGTAGTAGGTCTTGCCCTCGCGGCGCAGGCAAGTGACCCACCAGGGATTCTCGATCGCTGCGTCGACCAGGTAGACTTCGTCCGGCCGATCGGCTCGGCCTTCCTCTGCCAGCACAAGTGCCTCGTACACGCGCTGCGCGTTCGAGAGCTGGATGTCGCCGTTCTCAAGCACCAGGATGGTGCGCGCGTCTCCCCTCCACGCCGCTAGCTTCGGAAATTTGTCGTCGCACGCCTTGCGGATGCGGTCCACCCTAGCCGCCTCCGTGTCATCCGGCGCGACGTGCATGACGTCGAAGCGTCCCCGCAGGGCGGGCGACGCCGCCGCCATGCGGTGAAGCGAGACGGGAAACGGAACTTCGGGGAGCATCACCTTCTTCACCGGCGTGATGTACCGGCCGGAGGGCGCGATCGGCAAGGTCAGCGCGGTCTCGCGAATCCAAGTCGTGAGCGCATCTTGGATCTTGGTGACTTGCCTGCGCTTGAGGCCGACGGTCGCGCCGACCGGGACGTGAAGCTGGATCGACTCCTCGGTCGGCAACGCGCCAGCGAGCCGGTCGGCTATCGGGCCGAAGAGCCGGTGGGCGTGTTCCGCTTCCTCGATCTGACCAGGGAACGGCTCGATGCCGGTATGCTCGAACGCGCACAGCCTGCCGCCGATGGTGCAGACGAACTCCACCGGCGCAGGATGCCGCTCCGCCTCCGGCGATCGGCCGTCGTCTCCGCGGCGGCACCCTTCTCGCGCCTCGATGAGCCGAATCACAGCATCGACGGCCTTCCCTTCGTTGAACTTGCTGCTGGACGAGACCACCGGCCGTACCGCGTCACCGCACCCTGCCGTCTGCGCCTGCGAAGCCGGCGCCGGCCGCGATGTCGAGCACGCTGCCGCTGAACGGCTCGCCGCTCCGGGCGATGTCGTCGCGCGTGACATGGACCAGCGGCAGGGTGGTGCCGAACTGGCTGTAGGTGGCGTGCTGGCCGGCGACGAGCTTCGCGCTGGCGATGCGATTGAGCGCGTCCCTATGGCGGTCCGCAAGCAGGATGCGCTGGTCGCGCGTCAGCCTCCTTGCGGGAAATAGGTCGTCGACGGTCTCCCGGCTGAGGATGACCAGCACCCGCTGGCGGCCCTGGTAGCCGGCTAGGATCGTGGCGGCCTCGACATCGAAGGCGTGGGCCTCACGTATCACATCAAAATTCTGGAGCATGATAGCCTACCATGTACTATGTTTGTTCTCTAGCTCCAAAATGATCGTGTCGACGGCTCTAGTCAAGAGCGACTCGAGCGCCACGCGCAGCGCTGGCGCCCATATTTCGATGCGATCAAACTCGAAAGGTGGAACGAGGGTCGTGCCCTGATCTTCTCCACATTGCCGCCCGGCGCCGGCGCGCGTCACCGCCCTCGACCGCCGGCGGCGTTACAGCCGGGCCGAGCGCCGTCTTACATGGCGCCAAGCATCCGCTTTCGTCCGCGGCGGGCCGCCCAAATCCGCCGCCAAGGCGTAGGCCGGGGCGTAGGCGGCTGGCGAGCGCTACCAGACAAATTATTGAATTCGCTTGTTATTTTCTGGCAAGTATGCGGAGGCGATATCCACCTGTCAATCTTGGGATAAGTCGCCCGCCCGGAGCTCCGGCCTCACGCCTTGAGCTTGTAGCCGCGCGCGATCAGCACGTGACACAACGCCAGCAGCGCCAGGTTGACGGCGAGCATGACCGCGGCGCCGGTCCAGACCGGTCCGTCGGCGTGGCCGGTGAAGCCGTAGCGGAACCCGTCGATCATGTAGAAGAACGGGTTCGCCAGCGCCACCCCGTGCCAGGGCGCAGGCAGCCGCTCGATCGAATAGAAGGTGCCGGAGAGGAAGGAGAGCGGCGTGATGATGAAATTGGTGACGGCGGCGATGTGGTCGAACTTGTCGGCCCAGATGCCGCCCAACAGCCCCAGCAGCGACAGCAGCAGCGAGGCGGCGAAGGCATGGAACAGGATGAAGGCGGGATCGTAGAGATGAAGCGGCACGAACAGCGCCATCGCTCCCGCCACCACCACGCCCACCAGCACGCCGCGCGTCACGCCGCCGAGCGCGAAGCCCCAGGTGAGCTCGGCCGGGCTCAAGGGCGGCATCAGCACATCGACGATGTTGCCCTGCACCTTGGCGATCATCAGCGAAGAGGAGGTGTTGGCGAAGGCGTTCTGCACCATCGCCATCATGATGAGGCCGGGCGCCAGGAACTCGGCATAGGAGATGTCGCCGATATGCCGCTGCTGCCCGCCCAGCGCCAGCAGGAAGATGGCGAGAAAGAGCAAGGTGGTCACCACCGGCGCCGCCACGGTCTGCATCGACACTTTGAGGAAGCGCCGCACCTCGCGCAGATAAAGCGTCCAGAATCCCAGCCAATTGACGGCGCCGAAATGGCGCAGGCGCGGGGCAAGCTCGGGCATGGAGAGGGGAACACTCCTTTATTGCACCGTGGAGCTTAGGCGGCGGCACACCGAGGGATCAAGGCAGGCAGGCCCGGTCTCTCGCCGTGCGCCGGCGCCGCCTGGGGCGACGCCGCAGGTGAAAGTGGCAAAGCGCCGACGCAACCCCCTAAGATCGCCGCCATGACACGCCCACCGCCCAAGTCCCGCCGCGGCCCGAAGCCGGCTACACAAGCCTATCTCGAGCGCGCGGCGCTGCATTATCTCGAGCGCTTCGCCAGCTCCAGCGGCAACCTCAAGCGCGTGCTGATGCGCAAGGTGACGCGCTCGGCGCGGGCGCATGGCACCGACGCCGCTGCGGGCGAGCGGATGGTCGACGCGCTCATCGCGCGGTATCTCGGCGCCGGGCTGCTCGACGACCGCGCCTATGCCGCGCAGAGGGCGGCAAGCCTGCGCCGCCGCGGCACCTCGCGCTATGCCATCCGCGGCAAGCTCGCGCTGAAAGGTGTCGCCGGCGAGCTCATCGACCAGACGCTGGGGGCCGAGGCGGGCGAGAGCGAGCTTGCCGCCGCCTGCGCCCTGGTGCGCCGCCGCCGGCTCGGCCCGCTGCGCGCCGCGCATGAGCGCGCGGCCCATCGGCAGAAGGACCTCGCCGCGCTGGCGCGCGCCGGCTTCGGCCTCGATCTGGCGCGGCGCGTGCTCGGGCTCGGCGACGAGGCGGCGCTGTCGGCGCTGGAGCGCGGCGAGGATCAGCCTGAGGCGGCAGGGGCCGGCGGCGGCGGCTCCAGATAGTGCGTCTGGTTCCCCGCCGGCATCTCGATGCCGTGCTCGTCGAACGCCTTCTTCATGCGCCGGTTGAATTCGCGGCCGACCGGGAATTGCCGCAGCGGCACCGTCTTGAGCCGGGC
>JBKQTR010000100.1:0-6657 GCA_052143095.1 Allostellaceae bacterium | reverse complement strand
GACTTCGTCTACTGGGAGGAAACATCATGGTCGACACGAAAGAACTCTCGCCCGCGACGCGGGGCGAGGAGCATGCCCTGTCCTCCACCCGGCGAACGTTACTGATGGCGCTTGCCGGCGCGGGTGCAGCGGTATCGTTTAGCAGCAAGCTTGCTTGGGCCGATGGCGAGATCGGCTTCTGGGCCAAGGATCTGCCCAGTGAGAAGCTGGTCGACATGTTCCAGACGATCCTGCGGATCAGATGGTTTGATCGCACGGTCGTCGACAAGATGCTGACCGAGCCGAACTATCGCGGCTACAACCACATGTATCCCGGACAGGAGGCGGTTGCCACCGGCGTATGCGCCGCCCTGAACAACAAGGGCGCGTTTGAAGAAATCGACCTTGTCTACAGCACGCACCGGCCGACCGGACATGCCGTCGCCAAGGGCGTCGACATCAAGAAGATGGCGGCAGAGTACGACTTCAGGGCGACCGGCCTGAACGGCGGCTACGCGGGCGAGATGCATATCTCCGACCCTTCAGTCGGCTTCATGGGCGCCGACGGCATGATCGGCCCGGGCATCGTGATAGCCGCGGGCTCTGCATTCGGCATCCGCGCCAGAGGTAGCAAGCAGGTCGTCGTGAACTTCGGCGGTGACGGCACGTACGCAACGCCGGCCTTCCACGGCGCGCTGAACAACGCGGCCTTGCTGAAGCTGCCCTTCGTTTATGTGCTGGAGAATAACCTCTACCATCAGTACGCCCACTACTCCTATTCCTGCCCGATGCATGACATCGCCGACGCGGCAGGGCCCTACCGCATCCCGGGCGTGGTGGTGGACGGCCAGGATGTGATGCAGGTCTACAATGCGGCCAAGAAGGCCGTCGACCGGGCGCGTGCCGGTGAAGGGCCGACCCTGATCGAGGCCAAGACCTACCGCTACTACAACCATTGGGGCGCGCCGGGCGCCAAGGCCGGCGAACTCGGCGCCTTCGGCTACGACCCGCTGGCGATCACCTCGTTCCGACCGGAACGCGAGGTGCGAGACTGGATGGCAAGGGACCCGGTCGACATCTGCCGCAACACCCTGATCAGTTGGGGCGTGATCGACCAGCCCAAGGCCAACCAAATCGAAGCGGCAGTGAAGCAGGAGGTCAAGGAAGCGTTCGCGTGGGCCGACCAGCAACCGATGTGCAAGCCGGAAGAGGGTCTGAAGAACGTCTTCGTCGAGGGCAGCGTTGCTGAGCGGCAGTTCGGCTAGACGCCAGAGCGTCTTTCCGACTGTTTCGTCGCACGCAATTCGCGGTTAAGAGGAAGGTCAGGACAATGGCACAGAAAACCTGGATGTACTCAGTCCTGGAAGCTGTCCAATACGAGATGCGACAGCGCAAGGACATGGTGTGGCTGTTCGAGCTGACACCACCGGTGGCTTCCAACCCCGGCAAGCCGGTGATCAACCTGGAGAAGGAGTTCGGACGCACCCGCGTCAACAACACCGGCATCGACGAGATGTGGATGGCGGGCGCGACGCTCGGCTCAGGATTGGCCGGCATCACGGCGGTCACCTACATCCCCTATCAGGGGAACTGCATGGTCTTCCAGATGCTGCAGAACCACGCCGGCAAGCTGCGTTCTATGACCGGCGGCAAGGCTTCGATGCCGGTGGTGTTCATCCTGGAGATGACCGGCCAGACGCCGGGCTTCGCCGGACAGCACTCCGACTACGAGATCGACACCTACTACGCCCATATCCCCGGGCTGAAGACGGTCATCCCGTCGACGCCCACCGATGCCAAGGGCATGATGGTTTCGGCGATCCGTGATCCGAACCCGGTTGTCTATCTCTATCCGGCCGGGCTGCGCGATCTGAGCGAGGACGTGCCCGACGAGCAGTATGTGACGCCGCTCGACAAGGCGGCGGTGCGCACCGAGGGCAGCGACCTCACCATCGTCAGCTCCGGAGCCGGCATGCCGGAGGTAATGACGGCGGCCGAGCAACTCAAAAAGAAGGGCATGAACGTCGAGGCGATCGACCTGCGCTCGCTGAAGCCTATGGATACCGAGACGCTGGTCAATTCGGTTCGGAAGACGAAGCGCCTGCTGACCTTCGACCAGTCCTACTACACGCTCTGCCCGGGCGCCGAGGTGATCGCCCGGGTGGCGGAAAACGTCGATGGCGCACGCTATAAGCGGATCGCCTTCCCGGATGCTCCGCCCCCAGCATCCCCGGAGATGTTCCTGTGGATGCGGCCGAATGCCGACCATATCGTTGCGGCGGCGTCGAAGATGGTCGGCTGAGCCGGAGGCATGGGTCATCGGCATACTCTGCTCGGGGTGGGCTCACAGTCTGCCCACCCCGGCTTCCGATTTGAGGGACCGAGCTAGCCATGTCCTCCGCTCCCGTTCCCGCGCGCGATCAGCAGTCCGACCCTGTCATGGATAGCCACGAGCAAATCCCCGCCAGCTGCAGTCGTTGCGGCGGAAGCGATCTGCGTGCGACCACCATGCGATCGGCCTTTTGGGACGACGATCGCCTAGTCGTCGTCGAGGACATCCCGGCCATCGTCTGCCAGAAGTGCCATGAGCACTATTACGAGGACATGACAGTCGTGCTGCTCGATCTGTTGCGCGGCGACGGGTATCCGCCTGAAAAGGCGCTTCGCGAAATCACGGTGCCGGTGTTCTCATTGCGCGACAAGATGAAGGGCGGAGAGGGATCGTGATGCGCCCGGTTGATGCCAGCCGCTTGGCCGCCACTGCGCTGGCCCTCGCGGTGACGGGTCTTTTGCCGGCCTTCGCCCAGGAGGATTTCAGCTTCATGCCCAAGGGCGGCAAGACATTGCTTCTCGGCGTCTTCGGCGCTTCGCCCGATCCGGCTACGCTCGCCGAGATGACTGCTGCCGGCCGTAGCGAGGCTGATTGGAACGAGATGGTGACGACGCGCAAGACTGGCCTCAGTGACAAGGCGATACGCACGCTGGCGGCCTATCTGGCGCTGAACATGCCGCTGCCGCCAGCGGCACTCGACGCCGCCGCAAAGGCCGGCGACATCGCCACCGTGCTGCCACCAGATGGCCGCGAGCTCGCTTGGAACAATTGTCAGTCCTGCCATTCGCTGTTCACGGGCTACCTCACCCAGGATCGCGACCTGCAGGGATGGCAGAACCTGTTCCAGGCGCCGTTCCATCGCCAGCTGAAGATGAGCGCCAAGGAGCGCGAGGAGTTCTCGCACTACGCGGTCATCAACATGCCGATGAAAATGGAGGACGTGCCTGAGGCTTTGCGATTTTGACCCGGCCTCTGGCCTGGTTCCAGGAGCAGGGCCGGCATGTTTCGTCAGGAGAAGGAGTCACGGCATGCGCGTCATTCCTGCGATTGGTTGTCTCGTTGCGGTCGTGATCGCCGCGTGGACCGTCGTGCCTGTTATCGCCCAAAGCGACGACGTGTTCGCATTCATTCCTTCCGGCGGAAGGACGCTGCTTACCCAGACCATCGAGAAGGGTGCGCCAGCCGATCAGGTGATGGCGTTGCTGACCGGCAACCACAGCCGCGATGAATGGCTGGGCGAGCTGAAGGACCGTGCGGGCTCGATCGCCGGCTTGAAGGATCTGGATGACAAACAGCTGCTGACGCTGGCGGACTATCTGTCTTTCAACATGCCACTGCCAGCCGACAAGATACCGGCCGACATCGCCAAGGCGAGTTGGAACAAGCTGTTGCCGCGCGATGGGCGGGACCTGCTGCTCACCTACTGTCAATCGTGCCACATCATCACCGTTCCCATTACGCAAAGCCGGACGAAAGAGGCTTGGCTTGGCACCATGAACAAGCCGAGCCATATCGAGATCAAAACCACCCCGGCTGAGCGCGAGGCCCTGGCCAGCTACCTTGTCATCAATGCCGGAATCCCGATCGACCAGGTTCCGGAGGACCTGCGCGCCGGCGGCGCCACGTACTAGCCGACAGGGCTCGACGACACGGGGGCGCCGGCGCGGATTGGCGCAGTGATCGCGGTGCGCCTGCGGCCACGCTTGTGGGGGCGCCGATTATGCTGTTCACTTCGCTCAATTTTCTGCTGTTCCTGCCTGTCGTATTGGCAATGTTCGCGGCACTGCCCGAACGGTGGCGCTGGGCGTGGCTGTTGCTGGCGAGCTACGCCTTTTATGGCTCCTTCGGCCTGTTCAATCTGGTCTATCTCGGCGCGGTGACCGCGGTCGCCTATAGCTGCGGCCGCGGTATTGGCGCCTCGAAGCGCAAGGTGGTTCGCACGGCCCTCCTGACCGCCGGTCTGGTTGCGATCCTCGGATCGCTCACCGCGTTCAAGTTCTATGATTTCGTGGCTGGCGAGATCGAACGGTTGGCGGCCGGCGCGTTTACGCAACAGGCCGCCGTCGTCTTGCCGCGGCTTGGTCTTACAACGCCGGTCGGATATTCGTTCTACGCATTCATGGCGGCGAGCTACCTGATCGACGTCCACGTTGGACGCCTTTCAGCTGAACCCAAGGCTGGTCGTCTGGCGCTGTATGTTGCCTTCTTTCCCAAGATCCTGGCCGGGCCGATCGAGCGGGCAACGAGCTTCCTGCCTCAGGTCGCTGCGATGCTCCGCGCAGAGCCGGAACGAATTCTCCTTGGCTCACAGCTGATCGGATGGGGATTATTCAAGAAGGTGGCGATCGCCGACAATCTGGCGCCGCTGGTTGATCATACCTTCGGCCTCGCCGCCTTTGCCCCGCCGATGGAGCTGCTGCTCAGCGTCTATTTCTTCGCGTTCCAGATCTATTGCGACTTTTCCGGCTACACGGACATCGCAATCGGCGTGGCGCTCCTGTTTGGCGTTCAATTGATGGAGAATTTCCGCCTACCCTACCTCTCGCGCAGCACGGCCGAGTTCTGGGCTGAGCGCTGGCACATCTCGCTCGGCCGCTGGTTCCGGGATTATCTGTATTTTCCGCTCGGCGGAAGCCGGGCCGGGCAGGTCCGTCGCTATGCCAATCTTATGGCGGTGTTCGTGATTAGCGGCCTCTGGCATGCCGGTCTCGGCTATGGGGTCGGCTGGACATTCCTTGTCTGGGGTGCGCTCAATGGCGCCTATCAGTGGGTCGGTCTGGCGACCGCGCCGATCTTGCAGTTTGGTAGGCGACGGCTGCCGTGGCTAGCTGACAGCCTGCCGCTCCACTTGGTTCGGGTGTTCATCACGTTCCATCTGATCGCGATCGGGTGGGTGTTCTTCAGGGCGAAATCGATCGGCGACGCGCTCACCATCCTGAGAAAGATCTGGTTTGCCCTTCCCGACATACCAGCTCTGCTGCAGCGCTACCCGTTCAGCACGGATCAGTATCTCGGTATCGGCCTGATCGTCCTGCTGATAGCGATCGAAATCCTCGATGAGCGCCGCTCAATCTGGCGGCGGCTCGCGGCGGCTCCGGTCGCACTGCGCTGGGCGGCCTACTACGCTGGCATCTTTGCCCTTCTGATCATCGGCCGATGGCAGTCGCGCCAATTCATCTACATGCAGTTCTGACAGCGAGGCGATCCGGACGGCCGCAATGAGCGCATTTGCCAAATCAGCGCTGATCTTCTTGACGATCGGGCTTTTGATCTACACGGCGGCTTATACGGCGGCGGAGTGGCTGCTCTATCGGACCGGCGACACCAATCCGTTCTTCAGGATCGCAACTGCCGATCGGCGGCAGTATGACTGGGTGGTGCTGGGCGCCTCACACGCCATGCAGCTCGATTTCGGTGAATTCAATCGAGA
Source organism: Allostellaceae bacterium (assembly GCA_052143095.1). Classification (GTDB taxonomy): domain Bacteria; phylum Pseudomonadota; class Alphaproteobacteria; order ATCC43930; family CGMCC-115725; genus DAHUYF01. The sequence goes on along the minus strand of JBKQTR010000100.1, from coordinate 916 downwards.
GATTGAGCGTGAAACCGGCCGCCGGATCCTGAACCTGGCGTCGCCCGGCACCGGACCGCTTTATAATCGCTTCGTCTTTGAGTCCTTCTCGCATGGCCATCGCGCCGACAATCTGCTCTATGTGCTCGATTCCTTCGTTTTCTATTCGGCGACCTGGAATGAGGACCGCTTCGCCGACGCCACGCTGCTCAGGCGAACGCCGTTCGAACCGACCGTGGCCCGGCGGCTTGTCGATTACAGCCTCAGCGAAGGCGTCGATCCGCACGCCGTGCTCGACTACCTGACCGGCTTCTCCAAGATCAACAACCGGGAGCGCTTCCAGCCGGATATCTGGGAAGGCGAGGCGCAGTTTGAACGGCCCTACCGGCCGTCTGCGGCAGCAGACCGCAAACGCATCGCGTATCTCTATCCCGCGCCTCTCGACCCCCGCGCGTTCAAGCGCTACCTCGATACGTTCGCCGCGCTTCTCGACGAGGCTCGCAACGAAGGCGTCCACGTCGTCGCAGTCAAGACGCCCGTCCCGAGCGGATTTTACAAGAGCCTTCCCAGTGAGCCGACGTTCGATGCGGCGATCTCCGATCTCCTAGCGCGGCGCGGAATACACTATCATGACTTCTCTCGCGCGATGGATGAGGAGCGCTTCTATTTCGACACTGATCATATGAACCGGGAAGGGCTCGCCACCTTCTTGGACCGCCATCTCAAGGCGATATTGACGTCTGAATGAGCGCCGGAGCAGACTGCGGCACCGCCTAATCGGAACTTGACGCCTTGCCGACTGGACGAGGTGTTGGCGGGGCTGAGATCTGCGAGCTGCGGGATTTTGGTTTCCTGAGTACAGGTATGCCGCCGGGTGACCCCGAGCAGGTTAAGAAGGCGTGCTGTTGAAGTTTGTTTCGGGTGGCGAGTATGCTGC
>JBKQTR010000099.1:0-6751 GCA_052143095.1 Allostellaceae bacterium | reverse complement strand
GACGAAAATCGGCATCGGTATGCCGAGCAACATGCCGCGCCCGGCGAACACCAGCGCCGGCGCGTTTTGCGGCGCATAGACCACGTAGACCGGCGCGATCCAGTAGGCCACGCCATAAATGACCAGGTTGGTGGCGAGGGTGACGAACAGCGCCGGCGCCTCGACGAAGGCGATCATGACGCCGTTGGCGACGCCGATGCCGATGGCGATGGCGAAGGCCATGGCCGCCGCCCAGAAGGGGGGAAGGCCGTGCTGGTTGGCGACGAGGGCGACACACCAGGGGCCCGCCATGATCGCGAGCTCGCTCAGGTCGAGGCCGCGGCTGATGACGATCAGCCCCATGCCGAGGCCGAGGATGCCGAGAATCGAGATGCTGCGGACGAGACCGAGAAAGTTGGACGTCGTTGCAAAGCCCGGCAGCGCCAAGGCGAAGACGATGAGCAGAAGCACGGTGATCCCCGCGACGATCTGCTCCTGGCTGAGCCGGCCGAGGCTGCGCCACCGAGGCGCCGCCCTACCACGCGCAGTAGTTGCTTCAACTACCATGTCGCGGTGCTGTCCTCCCTCCCGCCACCCGGGTCGAGCGGAGCCGCCGCGGGATTGTTTTCGTTTCTTTGACCAATAATCTTGCCTTGCGGACTGCAATTCAGTCAAGCAAGCAGTGAAGTGAAAATGCATCGAACCGTGGCGTCGCGTGGAAAAGTTATCGCCGAGCTGATTTCAGCGGCTGCCCGTTCACGACCACCGTCATCGCGGTTCCTCCTAAGCTCACGGCTGATGCCCAGGCAACTCTTTTTGCGAAATTATATACCGTCTAGTATATATTAAGTCAAGAAGGTATAATTTCATGCCTGCCGATCCAATCGGCTTTTCACGAGAGTACGCATGGCGATCTTGGTGATCTGCTGCGCCAGTCGCTCCTGATCGACACCCTCGCGGTCGCGATGCCACATATGCATGTAGGAAATCATTCCGGTTATCGCGCGGGCGTGGAGCAGAGCGTCTTCACAGTCGAACAAGCCGCGTTTGGCGCCCTCTGCAATCATCGTCGCGGCGAGCCGATCGATCTCGGCGCGTTTCTTCTCGATCGCCCGGCACGCCGGAGCCGGCAGATTGCTCACCTCGCGCGCGTAGACGGAAACATAGGGACCATATGCGATCACGATCCTCGCCAGCGCCAGACAGAATGCGCGAAAGCTTTCGGCGGGGTCGAGACCGGACTCCACGGCAAAGCGGGCGGCTTCGAGGGAAAGATCAGCGCCTTTGCTGCAAATCGCCGTCAGAAGGTCGGCCTTGTCGCGGAATTGATAATATACGAATGGCTTGGTGACGCCGATAGCATCGGCGACGGCTTCCATGGAGGTGCCATGATAGCCGCGTTCACCGAACAGATGCGTGGCAGCATCCAATATGCGCTCACGCTTCAACGCAGCAAGTTCGCTGCGGACGGACATTCCGTTCGATCTCCTGGATTTCGTCAATCGCGGCCTCGTGGGTTTCTTCGTCAATATCCCATACGGCAGCTGAACAATCCATAGACGAAGTATTCGCTGGTAAGTACGTGCGGACGAAACCGGCGTCCGTCGTCGCTTCCTGCAGCTCCGTCTGCGCCCTTGTCAATGAATATACCATGTGGTATAAAAACACAATATATAGTACAACGATATGAGGGGAGCAATGATGGAGCAGGAGGTCGTCGTCATCGGCGCGGGCGTCAGCGGCCTCGCGGTCGCGGCCGGTCTCGGACGCATGGGGATCGATCGCTTTCTGGTCCTGGAGAAATCCGATCGCCTGGGCGGCACCTGGCGCGATAACCACTATCCGGGCTGCGCTTGCGACATTCCCTCGCACCTTTACTCCTTCTCTTGGGCGCCCAATCCGGACTGGTCGCGCATGTTCGCCTCCCAGGCGGAGATCCTCGCCTATCTCGAAAGGACGGCCAAGGCGCATGGTCTCGCGCCGAAAATCCGCTTTCAGAGCGAGGTTGCCGAGGCGCATTGGGAGGCGAGAGCCGGTCGCTGGCGGATTGTGCTGCGCTCCGGCGAAACCATCAGAAGTCGCCTGCTGGTCGCGGCGACAGGCATCTTGCATCATCCGCAGATCCCGAAGATCCAGGGCCTCGATACCTTCGAAGGGATGGTGTTCCATACCGCCGGCTGGCGACACGATCATGATCTGTCCGGCCGCCGCGTCGCCGTGATCGGCGCGGGGGCGAGCGCCATTCAGGTCGTGCCCGCAATCGTCGATCGAGTGCGCCAGCTCTTTCTGTTCCAGCGCACGCCGCCATGGATCGCCCCACGCTTCGACCGGCCCTTCGATGAAAAGACCCGACGGCGTCTGCGCTTTGTGCCTTTCTACCGGCTCTGGTTGCGCTCCCGGCTTTTTTGGATCCATGAGCTGCGCGCCAAGGGCTTTCTGACGGATCCATCGACCATGGCGAGAATCGAGAACCTATGTCGCGGCTTGCTGGAACGGCAAGTGAAGGACGAGACATTGCGGGCCCGATTGACGCCGAACTACGCCGTCGGTTGCAAGCGCCTGCTCATATCGAGCGACTGGTACCCGGCGATCACCCGCCCGAACGTCGAACTGATCGACAGCGGCATCGCTAAAATCGGTCCGCAAGCCATCATCACCACCGACGGCGAAGCCCACCCGGTCGACACGATCATTTTCGCGACGGGCTTCGACGCCCAGAACCTGCTGTCGCATCTGCCGATCCGCAATGGCGAAGGGCGCAGCCTCTTCGCCCATTGGCAGGAGATGGGAATGCGTGCGATGCTCGGCACCACGGTCGCGGGTTTTCCCAATTTCTTCCTGATGACTGGGCCGAACAGCGGCCTCGGCCATAATTCGCAGATCTTCATGATCGAGGCGCAGGTGCGCTACATCATGGACTGCCTGCGCAGAATGCGGCGCCTCCGCGCGACTGTGGCCGAGGTGCGCAGCGAGGCGCAAGACGCGTTCAATGTCGAGCTGGACGAGCGTATGGCGCATACGGTTTGGAAGACGGGCGGCTGCCGCAGCTGGTATCTCGATCCTGCCACGGGCCGTAACACATTGCTCTGGCCGATGACGTCCATCGCCTATTGGCGACGAACGCGGAAGATACAGGCGCGGGACTATAGCTTCACGCGTGCGGTCGGCTAGCCGCGGCCGAACGGCTGGCCGCCAATGTCCGAGGCATGCTGCTACGGCGGCTCCCGGTAGAAGAATATCGCCGGCAATAGAGAGCCGATGGGAGGACATGCCATGGACGCTGCAAACGAAGGCTCCCCTGAGCCGGGCGGCACGTCGTGCGAAGCTCAAAGTCTCTGCGCCGCCTTTCAATCCACCGCCAAGGCGTGTGCGGATCGTATCGCTCTTCGGCTCGACGACGGAACGATGGCGCTCACTTGGGCCCAATGCGCCGCCGAAGTCGAGAGACTGGCCGGCGGCCTGGCCGCGCTCGGGATCCAGGCCCGCGACACGGTCGCCTTGATGCTGCGGAATCGGCCGCAATTCAATCTCCTCGATGCCGCCGCAATTCACCTCGGCGCCGTGCCCTGGTCGATCTATGTCACCTCGTCTGCCGAACAAATCCGCGTCCTTTTGTCGGGATCGGCGAGTCGTGTCGTGATTTGCGAGCGTGACTTTCTGCCGCGATTGAGCGGGTCGCTCGACGGCACCGCTGTCGACCATGTATTCGTCGTCGACCAGCTCGACACGTTTCCGGCGGCGCCGGCCGGATGGGATTTCGCCGCCTGCTGGCGCTCCGTTCAGGCCGATGACCCTTTGACGATTATCTGGACGTCGGGCACGACCGGCATTCCGAAGCCCGTGGAACTGACCCATCGCGGAATGATTGCTACGCTGAATGCGATGACGGCACTTACGCAGTTGAAACCTGGCGGCAGGGCGACGTCATATCTTCCCTCCGCGCATGTCGGCGATCGATGGTCGGCACATTACTGGTGGATGATGCAGGGCCTCGAACTGACCTGCGTGCCCGACGGCCGGCGCATCATGGCGATCTTGCCGAGCGTTCGTCCGACCCTCTGGGGATCGGTGCCGCGCGTATGGGAAAAGCTGCGCGCCGCCCTGATGGCGGAAGGCATCAGGGAACCCCGCGATTTGAGTCCCGAAGCCGCCGCAACCCTGCGCGAGCGAATCGGCCTCGATCAGGCGCAGTGCCTCTTCGTGGGGGCGGCTCCGATTCCCCCCGAGACCCTCCATTATTTCGAGACCCTCGGCCTGCCGATCTGCGAACTCTATGGAATGTCCGAAACCTGCGGTCTGCTTACGGTCAATCCGCCGAACGACAGGCGCATCGGTACGGTCGGTGCGGCATTGCCGGGCGTGGAGCTGCACATCGCGTCGGACGGCGAAGTGCTGGCCCGAGGGCCGCAGACCATGCGCGGATATCGGAACAGACCGGACTTGACGGCCGAAACGATCGTCGGCGGCTGGCTGCACACGGGCGATCTCGGACGGCTCGACAGCGATGGCTATCTGACGATCACCGGCCGCAAGAAAGAGCTCATCATCAATGCCGCAGGCAAGAACATGTCGCCGTCCGCAATAGAGGCAGCGCTCGTGACGGCGGGTCCTCTGATAGGCCAGGCCTGCGTGATTGGTGACCGGCGCGCCTACAACGTCGCACTCCTGGTGGCCGATCCGGAGGCCGCCAACGCGTGGGCCGCCGCAAATGGGCGACTCGGGAAGCCCTATGCAGAGCTCGTGCGTGACGGAACACTGCTCGAGGCGATCCAGGATGAGGTGGCCAGGGCGAATGAACGCCTGTCTCGGGTCGAGCAGATCAGGCGTTGGCGGCTGATGGACACGGACTGGCTCGCCGACAGCGAAGAACTCACCCCGACCATGAAGCTCAAGCGACGTCAAATCGCCGAGAAATACGCCCGCGTGATCGAAGCGCTTTATGCCGAGTTCGGCGCTTCGTCCGGCGCCGATCCCGGCTGAGTGAAACTAAAGTCAGTTCCAGGACTGCGCCGGGAAGAGACGGGAGGAGATTTCATGGGCAAGCTCGACGGCAAGGTGGCGCTGGTGACGGGAGCGGGCCGCGGCATCGGCGCGGCGATTGCGCGTAAGCTCGCCGGCGACGGGGCCAAGGTCGTGGTCAGCGAACTCGATCCCGCTCCCGCCGCCGAGATGGTGGCGGCGATCACGGCGCAGGGCGGCGTCGCGGTGCCGCTGGTCGGCGACGTCGCCGCGCCCGATTTCGGCGAGCGGGCGGTGGCCACGGCGCTCGACGCCTTCGGCGATCTCGACATCATCGTGAACAATGCCGGCTATATTTGGAACAGCGCGATCCAGAACATGAGCGACGCGCAGTGGTACGCCATGATCGATGTGCACGCCACCGCACCCTTCCGCATCCTGCGCGCCGCCCAGCCGCATTTCCGTGCCGCGGCGAAACGCGAGGAGGAAGCCGGCGCGCCTAGGCACCGCAAGGTGGTCAACGTCTCCTCGGTCTCGGGGCTCTATGGCGCGGCGACGCAATTCGCCTACTCCGCTGCCAAGGCTTCGCTGATCGGCGCTACCCGCACCCTGGCCAAGGAATGGGGCCGCTTGCGCGTCAACGTCAACTGCGTCGCCTTCGGCTTCATCGACACCCGCCTGACCCAGCGCTTCGAGGGCCCGCCTGCGACGATCGACATCAAGGGCGAGCCCTATAAGGTCGGCCTCGACACCCGGACGATCGAGGCACTGACACCGACCATCCCGCTCGGCCGCCCGGGCACACCCGAGGAAGCTGCCGGCTCGGTCTATCTCTTCTGCATCCCGGAATCCGACTATGTCAGCGGCCAGGTGCTGGTCTGCGACGGCGGGCCGCGGGTGTAAGCACTGTCTAGGCCTCGGCGCGGACGATATCCACGCACGGGTGGACTCTTGAAATCACCCATGCCAGTCTCGCGGCGCCGCGAACGGGCGCGGCCTCTGCGGGGATTCTCCATGCGGCTCAGCTCCTTGCGTTTCATCATCCTGGCGCTCGCGTTGACCGGCACGCTCGCGGCTTGCGAATCGCCGCCGCCGCGGCCGACCTTCCCCGATATCCGCTTCACCGGCGAGCCGCCGATCCGGCTGGCCGTCGCCGGCGTGGATGTGCAGAGCAATTTCAAGCCGAGCTTCCTGGCGCCGCATGTCGAGCATCTCTTCCCGGTGCCGCCGGCGCGCGCGATGGAGAATTGGGCGCATGACCGGCTGGTGGCGGGCGGCGGCAGCGCCCGCGCCCGCTTCGTCATCGAGGACGCCTCCGTCGTCGAGGTCGAGCTCAAGAAGAAAGAGGAGGGCATCACCGGCGCCTTCACCAAGGAGCCGGCGCAGCGCTATGACGCCAAGGTCGCCGCGACGTTGCAGATCCTCGACGATCGCGGCATGCCGGTGCGCACCGTCTCGGTGAAGGCGTCACGCTCGCAAAGCGTGCTCGAGGGCATCACCCCCAACGACCGCGAGAAGACCTGGTACGAGTTGACCACGGCGCTGATGGCCGATTTCGACCAGCAGATGAGCCAGGAGATCAGCGCGCATTTCGGCGGCTATTTCCAATAGCGCTCACGGCCTCGGCGGCCGGGCGTCGGGCTCTTCGTCGCGGAAATGATGGCTAGACGTTGACCAGCATCGCGCCGGCGGGCTGGCCGATGATGGCGAGGAATTCGCGCCTGGTGGAGGGGTCGGTGCGGAAGGCGCCGAGCATGCGCGAGGTGACCATGGCGACGCCGGGCTTGTGGACGCCGCGGGTGGTCATGCATTG
>JBKQTR010000098.1:0-3927 GCA_052143095.1 Allostellaceae bacterium | reverse complement strand
CCGCATCCGTGGGGCCTTTCGTGTCCGCTGGAGTCACTTCGCCGTGCACTCCAAAAGACGCACCAGAGGCCCCTTTTCTTCGATCATTTCTTTAGATCGGCCAGAATTTTTTTCGCTTCAAGGTTAGGTCGTGATGGAATCCCGCGGACAGGAGGATTCCATCATGTTTGACCGGCTTTTCCGGTATCCGGCCATTGTGCGACGCCATCACGATGGTCCGCTCGCTGCCGAGCGAGGAGCCTATTTGGCGAGTCTGGCGGCTCAAGGGAGCGCCCCCGGTACGCTCCTCAAATGCGCTCGCTACTGCTTGGCGATTGCACACGTGCTGCAAGCGATGCCGCACGATCAGTCCTTCACCAAGGCCGACATCGACGTGCTTGCCGGTGTTTGGGCTGCAGGTCGGGTAAAAGATCACCATGCCGCGGCGCCACGGTGGCCGCATCAGCACTTCCGAGCGATCGCCACTGACTTTCTCAAATCGTTGGGACGCTGGACTCCGCTACCGGTTGCGTCGTGTCCGTACGAGCGTCAGGTTGACGATTTTGTCACCGCCGAGCGGCAGGATCGATTACGGTCCGCAAGCACATGCCGTAATCGACGATGGCAGATCGAGCGGTTCCTGTCCTATCTCGTCCAGCGAAACTGCGAGTTGGCGGCGGTCACCCCTGATCATTTGGATGCCTACTTCCAGCATGCCGCTCAGCGATGGAGCCGCGTATCACTGCGATCGGCGGCGCTTTCTCTGCGGAGTTGGTTCCACCACTGTGAAGGCAAAGGCTGGGTCCGACAAGGCTTGGCGGCGGCGATCCTGGTGCCTCGCGTTTATCGCGATGAAAGCATTCCGATCGGGCCCACATGGGAGGACGTCGCTCGCCTGATCACGGATGCCGATGGCGAAACGCGACTGCAGCGCCGCAACGCCGCGATGCTCCGCTTGCTCGCGATCTATGGCTTGCGGTCTGGCGAGATTCGGCGGCTTCAGCTCCAGGATATCGACTGGGCCACCCACCGCATCGTTATCAGCCGTTCCAAGAGCGCGCATCGAGACGTGTTCCCGCTTGAACCTAGTGTCGAGCACGCCATCAGGCGCTATGTCCGTGACGCGCGTCCGCAGAGCGATCACTCCACGCTCTTCCTCACGGTGCGCGCGCCCTTCCGACCGCTATCTGCCGGCGCACTCTATCACCTCGTGCAATCGCGCACCCCGGCGACAGACCGGCCACGGAAGGGCCGCGGCCCCCACGGATTGCGCCATGCGTGTGCCCGGCATCTGATCGACGCCGGGCTGTCCTTCAAGGAAGTGGGGGACCATCTGGGTCATCGCAGTCCAGACTCCACCCGGATCTACGCCAAGGTCAATTTGGCCGCATTGCGCCTCGTGGCGCTCGAGGACCTCGGAGGTCTCCTATGAAGCTCTGCTCAGCCGTGGAGACCTACGTCATGCTCAAGCAATCGTTGGGTGCCGTGTTCTCCGTTGACGCCCGCATCCTGCGCGCATTCGTCCGGGCGGTGGGCGATCTCTGGGTAACCGCGATCACTCCGGATCTGTGCACCGCGTTCTGCCGCGGCAAAGGTCCGCCGACTCGATTCTGGTCACGCAAACACGAGGCGCTCCGAGGCCTATTCCGGTACCTCGTCGGACGAGGCCATCTGAGCCACTCGCCCCTCCCCGAGCCCGGTCCGCGGATTCAGTCGACCTTCCAGCGGTACATCTATTCGCGGGAAGACCTTCGCCGGTTGCTCGATGCGGCTGCGCGGCCCGTCCATCCCGCCGCGCTTGTTCAGCCGCACACGCTGCGACTCTTACTGCTGGTGCTTTATGGCACGGGGCTCCGCGCTGGTGAGGCGCTTCGATTGCGATCTTGCGACGTGGACGTGCAAGACCGCCTCCTCACTATCTGGGATACCAAATTTTTCAAGTCGCGATTGGTACCCATCGGCACTGATCTGTGCACCGCGCTCTCGCGTTACAGGACGGAACGGACCAGACTACCGCTCGCCGACGGTGAATGCTCGATCTTTTTCGCCACGCGGACAGGACAGGCGATCTCGCTCGGACGGCTGGAGCACGCGTTTACTCGCCTCCTGCGGCAGACCCGCGTGGGCGAGGGTTATGCGGGGCATCGGCCGCGACTGCACGATCTGCGCGCGACCTTTGCCGTCCATCGCCTGATCGCCTGGTATCGCGAGGGCACGGATGTCCAAGCGCACTTGCCGCTCTTGTCGACGTACCTGGGCCACCTAAACGTGTCAGCCACCAGTATCTATTTGACGATGACCGCCGAACTGCTGGTCGAAGCCTCCCAGCGCTTCGAGCGCTATGCCCTCCCGACCCAGGAGCATGCTCATGCCTGAACACCATCTGCTTGGACCTTATGTGCGCCGCTTTCTCCTGGAGCATGTCGTCGCTGATCGGAATCTCAGTCGCAATACACAGTGCAGTTATCGGGACGCCATCCGCCTGCTCCTGCGGTTTATGACCGATCGCCATCGGATCGACCCCGTCGACTTGACCGTCGAGCAGGTCACAGCGGAGGTCGTCCGCGACTTCCTCATGTACCTCAAAAGGGAGCGCGACAGCGCGGCTGCCACGCTAAATCAGCGGTTGACCGTGATCCATTCGCTCTTCCGGTTCGTCGGCCGCCAGATCCCAGAGCTGGTGGATCTGGCGGCTCAGCTCCAGGGCGGTTCCCTTGCGTCGTGTCAACCACCCGACGGTGCCCTACCTGGAGAAGGCTGAAATCGACGCGATGCTGGCGACACCGGATCGCGGGCAGCGACAGGGCCAGCGCGACTACGCGCTGCTCCTGTTCCTCTACAACTCGGGCGCCCGAGCGGACGAAGCCGCTCACCTGACCCGAGGCGCGCTCGATCTCGGGCGACCCGCGTCAGTCCGCATTCTTGGCAAAGCGCGGAAGACCCGCCTGTGTCCCTTGTGGGATCACACTGCGCAAGTCCTCCGCACATTACTGGGAAGTCGTCTGGATGGCTCACCGGATGCGCCCGTGTTTCTCAACGTACGGGGGCAACCGTTGACACGGTTCGGCATCCACACGGCGGTCGAGCGCATGGCCGCCCGCGCCGCCACACGGGTCCCCTCTCTCAAGAGCAAACGGATAAGCCCCCACTCGGTGCGCCACACTACCGCTGTCCATCTCCTCCGAGCCGGCGTCGATATCAACACCATCCGAGCATGGCTCGGTCATGTGTCCTTGGAAACAACGAACCGTTATGCAGAGGTCGACCTGGAAACGAAAGCCAAGGCACTGGCGGCCTGCGCGATCAGCGGAAGCGACCGCCCGATCGACCAGTCAGCCGCTGCCCGCCGCAAGCCTCACGACTTGATGGCGTTCTTGGCGTCGTTGTAACAGCCAGTCCCTGTATATGTGGCGAGGAAAAACGTTCACCTGCGAGCCTGCCGCGGCGCTCACGGCTCCTCGCCACATAATTGACTTGGCCACATTACGCATCTGATGTGGCTAACCACATCAGATGCGGGAAATCCGCCTGTCCGGTTGTGCGTCCAGCGAAGGCTGGCGCGTTCAGCGGGAGAGAGTCCCGCCAAGGCAAAAGCCAGAAGCCTTGTAGCTTGGATGGCAGGGAGGAGGGAAACCAATGACCTGAAGCCCATCGACTGAGTCGTCAGAAGGACGACTGCGAGTCACCGGGCCGCAGCGTAAGCGAACGCACAGGTAGCCCCGAAAAGTGGAAATCTCGAAGGCCGAATCCTTCGCCCCAGGGTGAAGACAGCATCGAGGGTCGCAAGCTGGCAGATACCGACTCTCGACTTCGACGGGGTGGTAGCGGCGGCACGGTGGCAAGGACGCGCTGAGCAACTGGAGAAGCCCTCCTCCTCCCGTCGTGAAAACGGCGGAGCAGGTAGCCCGTATAACCGGCAAAACCGGGAAGTCGGCCGAAGAGGAGAGG
>JBKQTR010000097.1:0-10044 GCA_052143095.1 Allostellaceae bacterium | reverse complement strand
TTATGCCATCAACAATCTACCTCATCCTGAGCTGGCGCGCGTAGCGCGCCTGTCGAAGGACGCACCGCCGCCCATGCAGCGGAAACACCCGGTAGCCCCGCCACATTGCGGCGCTGTCGCCCATCTGCCATTATCCGCGCCGCCGCGGGACGCGGTGAGAATCAGGCGATGACAGGCGGCGATGTTCGATCTTGCGTGGTCTCATATCCTGTTGATCGGCGTGGTGGCGCTGCTGGTGATCGGCCCCAAGGATCTGCCGCGGGTGCTGCGCACCGTCGGCGTGTGGGTCGGGCGCGCCCGGGCGATCGCCCGCGAGTTCCAGGGCAGCCTCGACCAGATGATCCGCGAGGCCGAGCTCGAGGAGGTGCGCAAGCAGGTCGAGAAGGCGGCCACGCTCGATCTCAACGAGACCATCGAGAAGGCGGTCGATCCCGGCGGTGAGCTGAAGCAGACCTTCGCGACCTCGCCGATCCCTGACGAGGCGCCGCAGCTCGAGACCAGGCCGGCGGCGGAAACGCCGCCGCAGATCGAGGCGCAGCCGGCAACGCCGCCGCAAATCGAGGCGCAGCCGGAGACGCCGCCGGAAGCACTGCCCGCCGACGCGCCGGAAGCGCCGCCGGCCGACACGCCCGCCGCCAAATCCGGCACGCACGCCTGAACCGCGATGGCCGAGGAAGAAGAACTCGAGCATGGCAAGATGCCGCTTCTCGATCATCTGATCGAGCTGCGCCAGCGCCTGCTCTACGCCATCGTCGCCTGGCTCATCATGTTCGCGCCCTGCGCCTATTTCAGCCGCGAGCTCTATGATTTCCTGGCGCGTCCGCTCGCCGAGATCCTGGCCGCGCAATCCGGCGGCCATTTCATCTACACCGATCTCACCGAGAAGTTCTTCACCAATCTGCGCGTCGCCTTCTGGGTGTCGTTCTGCCTCGCCTTCCCCGCCATCGCCTTCCAGGTCTGGCGCTTCGTCGCGCCCGGCCTCTACAAGAACGAGCGGCGCGCGTTCTTTCCCTATCTCTTCGCCACGCCGGTGCTGTTCATCATCGGCGCCGCGCTTGCCTATTACGTGATCTTCCCGCTCGCCTTCCGTTTCTTCGCCAGCTTCCAGGAGGCCGGCGGCGACGGCACCATCGCGATCGAGCTGCAGCCCAAGGTGAGCGAGTACCTGACGCTGGTCATGCGCCTCATCTTCGCCTTCGGCTGCACATTCCAGATGCCGGTGCTGCTGACCTTGATGGCGCGGGTCGGCATGGTCACCGCCTCCGGCCTCGCGGCCAAGCGCCGCTATGCCATCGTCGCCATCACCGCGGTGGCGGGGGTGCTGACGCCGCCCGACATCTTCAGCATGGTGTCGCTTATGCTGCCGCTGTTCCTGCTCTACGAGCTCTCGATCATCTCCTGCCGCATGGTCGAGAAGCAGCGCGCCAAGCGCGAGGCGGAAGAGGAAGCCGAGCTCTCCGGCAAGGCGCCGGGGACCTAAGAGCCGCCCGTCCCGCAGCGAAACGGAGCAAGCGCGCCGTAGACGCCACCCGGCGATCCCTTTATAACCGGCGCCGATGTTCGACCTTAAATGGATTCGCGACAATCCCGAGTCCTTTGATCGCGGCCTCGCGCGGCGCGGCTTGGCGGGCGCGGCGGCCGAGCTGCTGGCGCTCGACCGGCAGTGGCGCGAGGCGCAGACCGAGGCCGAGCAGCTGCAAGCCGAGCGCAACCGGCTGGCCAAGGAGATCGGCGCCGCCAAGGCGCAAGGCCGCGACGCCGCCGACGTCCTGCGCCGCGTCGCCGAGAGCAAGGACCGGCAGGCGGCGCTCGAGACGCGCGCCGGCGCGCTCAAGAGCGACCTCGACCGCGGGCTTGCGGCGCTGCCCAATCTGCCCGCCGACGAGGTGCCGGACGGCCGCGACGAGACGCACAACAGGCTCATCCGCCAGCACGGCACGCCGCCCGGCTTCGCCTTTCCGGTCAGGGACCACGCGGCGATCGGCGAGGGGTTGCGGATGATGGATTTCGAGGCGGCCGGCCGGCTCTCCGGCGCCCGCTTCGTCGTGCTGTCGGGCGCGCTGGCGCGGCTCGAGCGCGCGCTGGCGCAGTTCATGCTCGACCTCCACACGAGCGAATACGGCTATCGCGAGGTGAGCCCGCCGCTGCTGGTGCGCGAGCAGACCGTCTTCGGCACCGGGCAACTGCCGAAATCGGCAGAGGACATGTTCGCCACCACCAACGGCCTCTGGCTCATTCCCACCGCCGAGGTGCCGCTCACCAATCTCTTCGGCGAGCAGATCGTCGACGAGGCGGCGCTGCCGGCGCGGGTCACCGCCTGGACGCCGTGCTTTCGCGCCGAGGCGGGTGCTGCCGGCAAGGACACGCGCGGCATGATCCGCCAGCACCAGTTCTCCAAGGTGGAGCTGGTGTCGATCGCACATCCCGAGCAATCCGAGGCCGAGCATGAGCGCATGACGGCCTGCGCCGAGGAGGTGCTGAAACGCCTCGGCCTCGCCTATCGCGTCATGCTGCTCTGCGCCGGGGATATGAGCTTTACGGCGCGCAAGACCTACGACATCGAGGTCTGGCTGCCGGGGCAGAACGCCTATCGCGAGATCTCGAGCTGCTCCAATTGCGGCGACTTCCAGGCGCGGCGGATGCGCGCGCGCTTCCGGCCGAAGGACGGGAAAGGGACGCGCTTCGTCCACACGCTCAACGGCTCCGCCCTTGCCGTCGGGCGCACGCTCATCGCGGTGCTGGAGAATTACCAGCAAGGCAACGGGACCGTCGCCGTGCCCGACGCGCTCAAGCCCTATCTGGGCGGGCTGGAAGTGATCGGCGGTGTCTGACCGGCCCATCGATCTCGCTGCCGCGCGCATCCTCGTGACCAATGATGACGGCATTGCCGCCCCCGGCCTCAAGCTGCTCGCTACGCTCGCGCGCACCCTCGCGCGTGACGTCTGGGTCGTTGCCCCGGAACAGGAGCAGAGCGGCGCCAGCCACTCGCTGACGCTGAGCCGGCCGCTGCGCATCCGCAAGCTCGGCGCGCGCCGTTTCGCCATCGACGGCACGCCGACCGATTGCGTGCTGCTGGCGGTCAAGACGATCCTGCGCGAGCACCCGCCCGATCTCGTGCTCTCCGGCGTCAATGCCGGCGCCAATCTCGGCGAGGACATCACCTATTCCGGTACCGTGGCGGCGGCGATGGAGGCGACGCTGCTGGAGGTGCCGGCGATCGCGCTGAGCCAGCATTACGAGGATCGCCACGTGATTCCGTGGAAGACGGCGCAGGCGCATGCGGCAACCGTGATCCGGCGGCTGACGGCCCAGCCCTGGCCGCGCAACACGCTGATCAACGTCAACTTCCCCTCAGTGGCGGCAGACAAGGTCAAGGGCATCGTCGCCACGCGCCAGGGCAAGCGCAAGATCGGCGACGGCGTCGTCGAGCGCGCCGATCCGCGCGGCCGGCCGTATTTCTGGATCGGCCCGCTGCGCGAGGAGGTGCCGGACATGCCCGGCACCGATCTCAACGCCGTCATCGACGGCAAGGTATCGTTGTCGCCGATCTATCTCGATCTCACGAACGGCCCGGCGCTCGCCGAGCTCAAGAAGGTGTTCGCGTGAACGACGTGCAGGCGTCGAAGGTGCTGCGGCTGCTGATGGAGCTGCGCGGCCTCGGCATCACCGATGCGCGCGTGCTGGGCGGGATCGAGCGGGTGCCGCGCGAAGCCTTCGTGCCGGCGGCGTTCCGTGACCAGGCCTGGGAGAATGTCGCGCTGCCGATCGGCCAGGCGCAGACCATCAGCCAGCCGCTGGTGGTGGCGCTGATGACCCAGGCGCTCGAGGTCGGCGACCGTCACAAAGTGCTCGAGATCGGCACCGGCTCCGGCTACCAGGCGGCGGTGCTGGCGAAGATCTGCCGCCGCGTCTTCACCATGGAGCGGCATCGCGGGCTGCTCAAGGAGGCGGAGAAGCGCTTTGCCGAGCTCAAGATCCACAACGTGACGACGCGCTTCGGCGACGGCGCCAAGGGCTGGCCCGAGCAGGCGCCGTTCGACCGCATCATGGTCACCGCCGCCGCGCCGGAAGTGCCGCAGGTGCTGCTCGATAGCCTTGCCGAGGGCGGCATCCTGGTGGCCCCGGTGGGCGAGGAGCGCCGCGACCAGACGCTGCTGCGCGTCCGGCGGCGCGACGGCGGGCTCGTCATAGAGGATCTCGGCCCGGTGCGCTTCGTGCCTCTGGTGGCGGGGCTGCCGCGCGACAAGCGCGAGTGAGATCGGCGGCAAAGCCGCGTCGGTCGCGGATGCAAAGCCGCGGAGCGTGGCCTAGAGTGCGGTCATGATGGCATCGACCCGCCTGCGTCTTGGCGCGCTGCTGCTGGTGGCGCTTGCCGGTTGTGCGCGCACCGCGCCGCCGGCGCCGGTGGTCGCCGGCGGCGCTGCGCCGGCGACGCGGAGCGCGCCGCGCGGACCGCAGCCGATGGTGCCGCATCCCGACCGGGTGGTGGTGGAGCCCGGCGAGACGCTCTACGGCGTTTCCCGGCGCTATGACGTACCGGTGCGCTCGCTGATCGAGGCCAACAGCCTGGCGCCGCCCTTTCGGCTCGGCGCCGGCCGCACCCTCGCCGTGCCGCAGGTTCACCAGCACGTCGTGCAGCCCGGCGACACGCTCTACAGCATCTCGCGGCTCTATGGCGTCGACACCAGCACGCTGGCGCGCAGCAACGGGCTCGAGCCGCCCTATCGCGTGCGCGTCGGCGAGGCGCTCATCCTGCCGGCGCCGGTGGAGGACGCGCGCGCGCCGGTGATCCAGGCGACCGCGCCGGCAGCCGCCTATGCCGCGACGGCGGCACCGCCTGCGGCGCCGGCGTCAAGCGGCGAACCGCCGCCGGTCGTGGCCGCCGCGCCGGCGACGCCGCCGCCTGACGCTGCGCCACCGCCACCGGCGGCGAAGCCTGCCGCCGTGCCGCCGGCGGAAGAGACGGCGGCGCCGTCGCGGGAGGTGAAGACCGCCGCTCTGCCGCCGCCGCCACCCCCCGCGCCGGCGCCGCGCGAGGGCAGCCGCAGCTTTGTCTGGCCGGTGCATGGCCGCATCATCGCCGCTTACGGCAATGGCGAGGGCGGCACGCATAATGACGGCATCAATATCGCCGCACCCGAAGGTACCGCCGTGCTCGCCGCCGATGCCGGCACCGTCGCCTATGCCGGCAACGAGCTGCGCGGCTACGGCAATCTCGTGCTGATCAAGCACGCCGAGGGCTGGATGACCGCCTATGCGCATAATTCGGCGCTGCTGGTGAAGCGCGGCGAGAAGGTGCGGCGCGGCCAGCCGATCGCGCGCGTCGGCGCCACCGGCGCGGTCGGCGAGCCGCAGCTCCATTTCGAGATCCGCCACGGCACCCGCGCGCTCGATCCCGGCGACTACCTGCCGCAGGACGCGGCGACGGCGGCGCGCGGTTAGCGGCTAACCGTTGCCGATCTGCTTGCCGAGCCGGCCGGCGAGGTCCTGGATGTATTGCCAGGCGACGCGGCCTGAGCGCGCGCCGCGGGTGATCGCCCATTCGCCCGCCTCGGCGCGCATCTGCTCCGGCGGCAGCGCCAGGCCGTAGCGCTCGGCATAGCCCCGCACCATGGCGTGATAGGTCTCCTGGTCGCAGGCGTGGAAGCCCAGCCAGAGGCCGAAGCGGTCGGAGAGCGACACCTTCTCCTCCACCGCCTCGCCCGGGTTGATCGCGGTCGAGCGCTCGTTCTCGATCATGTCGCGCGACAGCAGATGGCGCCGGTTCGAGGTGGCGTAGAGCACGACATTGGTCGGGCGCCCCTCGATGCCGCCCTCAAGCACCGCCTTCAGCGATTTGTAGCTGGTGTCCTGCTGGTCGAAGGAGAGGTCGTCGCAGAACAGCAGGCAGCGCCGCCGCGCGCCGCGCAGCAGCGCCAGCAGGCGGGGCAGGGTGGGGATGTCCTCGCGGTGGATCTCCACCAGCACCAGCGAGCGCGGCTCGGCGGCGTTGACGGCGGCATGCGCCGCCTTCACCAGCGAGCTCTTGCCCATGCCGCGCGCGCCCCACAGCAGCACGTTGTTGGCAGGCAGGCCCTGGGCGAAGCGGCGGGTGTTCTCGAGCAGGATGTCGCGCACGCGGTCGATGCCCTGCAACAGGTCGAGATCGACGCGGTTGACGCTCGGCACCGGCTCGAGCCAGCCGCGCTCGGCATGCCAGACGAAGGCGTCGGCGGCGTCGAGATCGTTGCGCGGCGCCGCCGGCGGGGCAAGCCGGTCGAGCGCATCGGCGATGCGCTGCAGCACAGGGTCGATCGGGGGGGTGTCGGTCATCGCTGAAGGAAAACGATCCCAGGGGAGGCGCGACCCTAAGCGGCGTCCGCCGGAGCGTCAACCCGTCGCCTCCATTGCTCTTTCGACCCATATTCAGTAGGAATGCGCCGGCTCAATCGAGGAGACGCCGATGTTCATCTCGCCAGCCTATGCGCAGGGGCTTGGAGGCAGTACCGATACGCTGGTGCAGTTCCTGCCGATCGTGCTGATCATCGTCGTCATGTACTTCCTGTTGATGCGGCCGCAGCAGCAAAAGGCCAAGCAGCTCAAAGAGATGCTAGGGTCGCTCCGGCGCGGCGACCGGGTCCTTACCGGCGGCGGCATCATCGGTACCATCGCCAAGGTGGTGAACGACGAGGAGGTGCTGGTCGAGATCGCCGAGGGCACGCGCGTGCGGGTGGCGCGCAGCACCATCTCCAGCGTGCTGGCCAAGACCGAGCCGGTCGCGGCCAAACCCGACAAGGACGAGGCCGACAAGGACGGCGACGACAGCGACAAGGCCGACAAGGGCAAAGGCCGTCGCGCCGCCGGCGGCGGCTGAGCGCGGCGGCGCAGCGCCGGGGCGATGCTGTATTTCCCGAAATGGCTGGTGACGCTGATCCTGGCGGCGTGCTTCGCCGGGGTGGTGCTGACCCTGCCCAACCTGTTCTCGCCGCAGACGGTGGAGCGCTGGCCCGGCTTCCTGCCCAAGAAGCAGGTGAGCCTTGGCCTCGACCTGCGCGGCGGCTCCTATCTGCTCTATGAGGTCGATATGCGCTCGGTGCTGACCGAGCGGCTCAACAATATCGTCGACGGCCTGCGCAACGAGTTCCGCACCGCGCATATCGGCTATACCGGCCTCGCCGCCGAGAACGATCAGATCGCCTTCACGCTGCGCGAGCCGGAGCGCCTCGAGGAGGTGCGCGGCATCGTCAAGAAGATCGACCCCGATCTCGACCTGACCGCCGGTGCCGGCGGCGTGGTGACGCTTAGGCTCAACGACGTCGCGCTGAAGCGCGTCCAGCAGCAGATCGTCGATCAGTCGATCGAGATCGTACGCCGGCGCATCGACGAGACCGGCACCAAGGAGCCGACCATCCAGCGCGAGGGCGCGGACCGCATCGTGCTGGAGCTGCCGGGGGTCGAGGATCCCGAATTCGTCAAGCGCATCCTCGGCAAGACCGCGAAAATGACCTTCCAGCTCGTCGACGAGAACGCGGCGACGGGCGACAAGAGCCATGTGCCGCCGGGCGATGAGGCGCTGCCGGTCAAGGACGGCCACAGCGCGCCGGGCGCGACGCTCGCCGTGCAGAAGCGGGTCATGGTCAGCGGCGACACGCTCACCGACGCGCAGGCGACCTTCGACCAGTACGGCGCGCCGGCGGTGAACTTCAAGTTCGACACGGTAGGCGCGCGGCGCTTCGGCGACGCGACCAAAAGCAATGTCGGCAAGCGCTTTGCCATCGTGCTCGACAATGCCGTGATCTCCGCCCCGGTGATCCGCGAGCCCATCCTCGGCGGCCAGGGCATCATCACCGGCAGCTTCACCAGCGACAGCGCCAACGAGCTGGCGCTGCAGCTGCGCGCCGGCGCCTTGCCGGCGCCGCTCGTCGCCTTGGAGGAGCGCACCGTCGGCCCGGATCTCGGCGCCGATTCGATCCATGCCGGCGCGCTTGCCAGCATCGTCGCGGTGATCCTGGTGGTCGTGTTCATGCTGGTGTTCTACGGGCTGTTCGGGCTGTTCGCCGACATCTCGCTGGTGTTCAATCTGTGCCTGATGATGGCGACGCTGAGCCTGCTCGGCGCGACCCTGACCCTGCCCGGCATCGCCGGCATCGCGCTCACCTTGGGCATGGCGGTCGACGCCAACGTGCTGATCTATGAGCGCATCCGCGAGGAGCTGCGCGGCGGCCGCTCGCTGATCTCGTCGCTGCAGGCGGGCTTCCAGCGCGCCTTCGGCACCATCTTCGACAGCCATCTCACCACCCTGGTGGCGGGCTTCCTGATGTTCTTCCTGGGATCGGGGCCGGTCAAAGGCTTCGCCGTGACCCTCAGCATCGGCGTCATCACCTCGCTGTTCTCCGCCATCCTGATCACCCGCCTGCAGATCGTCACCTGGCTCAGGCGGACGAAGCCGAAGGCGATACCGATTTGACGTTCCGCCCGCTCATCATCATCCGGCACATCCCCAACATCGACTTCATGGGGCTGCACAAGCTCGGCTTCGCCTTCTCGGCGCTGATGACGCTGGGCTCGATCGTGCTGTTCCTGGTGCAGGGGCTCAATTACGGCATCGATTTCTCCGGCGGCACGCTGATCGAGGCGCGCACGCAAGGCCCCGCCGATCTCGCCCGGATGCGCAGCACGCTCGACAGTCTGGGGCTCGGCGAGGTGTCGCTGCAGGGCTTCGGCAGCCCCGACGATGTGCTGATCCGCGTCGCGCGCCAGCCCGGCGACGACCAGGCGCAGATGCAGGCGGTGGCGAAGGTGAAGGCGGCATTGCCGTCCGGCATCGATTACCGCCGGATCGAGGTGGTGGGCCCGAAGGTCGGCGGCGAGCTGATCCAGGCCGGCGTCATCGCCACCGTGCTGGCGCTGGTGGCGATCGCGCTTTATGTCTGGCTGCGCTTCGAATGGCAGTTCGGGGTCGGCGCCATGCTGTCGACGCTGCACGACACGATCACCACCGTCGGCCTGTTCTCGCTGCTGCAGATCGAGTTCAACCTGACGACGCTGGCCGCCATCCTGACCATCGCCGGCTATTCCGTGAACGACACGGTGGTGATCTACGACCGCATGCGCGAGACCCTGCGGAAATACAAGACCATGGATTTCCGCACCCTCATCAACAAGAGCCTCAACGAGACGCTGTCGCGCACCATCCTGACGGTGAGCACCACCACGCTCGCGGTGCTGTCGCTGCTGATCTTCGGCGGCGAGGTGCTGCGCGGCTTCAGCATTGCCATGCTCTGGGGCATCGTCGTCGGCACCTATTCCTCGCTCTTCATCGCCGCGCCGATCCTCTATTACATCCGCCCGCGGCGCACCAGCCAGGCCAAGGAGGGCGAGGTGAAGCCGGCGGAGACGCAACAGGTGTCCTGACCATGGATGTGACGCCGCTCATCCCGGCGGACCGCCAAGTGATCGACAGCTACGGCGCGAGCGGCTTCCATGTCAGCGGCGTCGGCTACGAGGGCGCGATCCTGGTCTTTCCCGATGGCACCGAACCCTGGCCGGTGCGCACGCTCGCCGAGGTCACGGCGGCGAGCCTCGCCCCGGTGATCGCGCGCGGCACGGTGCAGATCCTGCTGCTGGGCTGCGGTCGGCGGATGCAGCCAGTGGCGCCGGCGCTGCGCCAGGCACTGCGGCAAGCCGGCATCGTCGTCGATCCCATGGATACCGGCGCCGCCTGCCGCACCTATAACGTGCTGCTGTCCGAGGATCGTCGCGTCGCCGCCGCGCTGCTGCCGGTCGGCGGTTGATCACGCCCCTTCGACGGCGATGACGCTGCCGCGCGAGGCCTTCTGGCGCAGTGCGATCAGCGGTTTGTAGTCCTCAGAATGGTACCAGCGCTTGAGCGCGTCCATGGTGGGGAATTCGAGCACGACGACGCGCTTGGGCGTCGAGCCGCCCTCCAGAACCTCGAGGGCGCCGCCGCGGGCGGCGAAGCGTCCGCCATATTTGGCGACCGTCGCCGGCACTTGGCGGCGGTAGGCGTCATACGTCTCGGCGTCCGTCACCTCGATATCGGCG
>JBKQTR010000096.1:0-5073 GCA_052143095.1 Allostellaceae bacterium | reverse complement strand
AAAGTGAAGGCCGAATGGGCGCTGATCTGCACCGCACACAACCTCACCAAACTCGCAACCGCCACATGACAGGGCTATCCTCCACAAAACAGCTCATTGCCAGAGCTATCTGGACAGACTCCTAGGCTCCGGACTGATGATGCGCATGCACCCCTCGGCCGCCAAGGCTCGGAGCATTTCACGCAGCTTTCGCGGTCCCTGAAGGCGATCCTGCCCCGGCGGGAGATGATGTAGGATCGGTCGCGGGCACAAGGAGCGGAAGCCATGCAAGACATGCGCACGCGCTGCTGCATCGTCGGCGGCGGACCGGCGGGGATGATGCTGGGCCTGCTGCTGGCGCGCGCCGGCATCGATGTCGCCGTGCTGGAGAAGCATGGCGATTTCCTGCGCGACTTCCGCGGCGACACCATCCACCCCTCGACGCTCGAGGTGATGCACGAGCTGGGCCTGCTCGAGGAGTTCCTCAAGCGCCCGCATGACGAGTTGCGCGAGGTCGGCGCCCAGATCGGCGCCGAGACGCTGACGGTGGCGGATTTCTCGCATCTGCCGACGCGCTGCAAGTTCGTCGTCCTCATGCCGCAATGGGACTTCCTCGACTTCCTTGCCGCCGAGGCGCGGCGCTATCCCGCCTTCCGTCTGCTGATGGAGAGCGAGGCCACCGGCCTCATCGAGGACGGCGAGCGCGTCGCCGGCGTCACCGCCCGGACGAAGGAGGGCACGCTCACGATTCGCGCCGACCTCGTCATCGGCTGCGACGGGCGACATTCGACGGTGCGGCGCGAGGCGGGGCTCGGCGGCACCGATCTCGGCGCGCCGATGGACGTGCTGTGGCTCCGGCTGTCGCAACGTCCGGGCGATCCCCGGCAAAGCCTCGGCCGCTTCGAGGGAGGCCGCATCATGGTGATGCTCGACCGCGGCGATTACTGGCAATGCGCCTTCATCATTCGCAAGGGCGGCATCGACGAGCTGCGCGCCCAGGGGCTCGCGGCGTTCCGCGACGCGGTGGCGGCGCTCGCCCCCTCCCTCAGAGACCGCGTCCAGGAGCTGCGCAGCTGGGACGATGTGAAGCTGCTCACCGTCGCCGTCGACCGGCTCGAGCGCTGGTACCGGCCCGGCCTGCTCTGCATCGGCGATGCCGCGCATGCCATGTCGCCGATCGGCGGCGTCGGCATCAACCTCGCCATCCAGGACGCGATCGCTGCGGCCAACATCCTGCTGCCCTGGCTGGAGCGCGGCGGCCCCGTACCGGAGGCGCCGCTGGCCGCGCTGCAGCGGCGCCGCGCCCTGCCGACGCGGCTGACCCAAGGCATGCAGCTGATGATCCAGAACCGCGTCATCTCGCGCGTGCTCGCCGGCGGCGGCGCGCTCGGCCTGCCGCTGCCGCTGCGGCTCATCCGCCGCTTCCCGGCGCTGCGCCGCATCCCGGCGCGGATCGTCGGCATGGGCTTCCGCCCGGAGCATGTGCGCACGCCGGCGCGCGGCGGTTGACAGCGCCGGCGCCGAGCGGATGCTAGCATACAAGGGGGTACCGCCATGACCGACACTGCCATTCCCGGCGCCGAGGCGCTGCGCGAGCTGGCGCAGGAGCTGACGGAGCTGCTGCGCCTCAGGACACTGCCGATCGGCATGAAGCTGTTCGAGGATGTGGCGGCGCTCGACGGCATCGCCGGGCTGCGCCGGCCAAAGAAGGGCGCCGAGTTCAGCACCTGCCAGCTGGTGACGCAGGCGCGCATCGCCGGGCTCACCCTCGGCATCGTCCACGACAATCTTCGGCCCAACAGCAATTGCGGCGGCATCATCGGCCTCAACCCGCCCGGCGAGGACTACCTCTCGGGCAAGCGCATGACCGGCGTCTGGTTCGAGAACCAGGAGGCGGCACGCGCGCACCAGCAGCAGATGCCGCGCGTGCCGTCCGGCCGCTACCACGCGCTGGTCGCCTCGCCGCTGCGGGCGGCGCGGCTCGACCCGCCGGACATCGTGCTGTTCTACGGCACCCCCGGGCAGATGATCCTGTTCATCAACGGGCTGCAATGGAAGAATTACAAACGCTACGATTTCTCCATCACCGGCGAGAGCGCGTGCGCCGACAGCTGGGGCCATGCGCTGAAGACGCACGAGGTCAGCCTC
Organism: Allostellaceae bacterium; assembly: GCA_052143095.1. Lineage (GTDB taxonomy): Bacteria > Pseudomonadota > Alphaproteobacteria > ATCC43930 > CGMCC-115725 > DAHUYF01. Next base: position 2,946 of record JBKQTR010000096.1, on the reverse strand, counting down.
TCCATCCCGTGCTATGCCGAGCGCCGCTTTGGCGGCGTCGCCGATGACGAGATGCTGATGGCGCTGCCGCCGCAGGAGCTCGCGCGCGCCGTGGCGGGGCTGAAAGGCCTGTCGAAAGCCGGGTTGCGCTATCCCATCCCGCCCTACGGCGCCTTCGCCGATCCGGGCGAGGGGATGGCGAAGAGCTATGGCTGAGGCGGCGGCGGCAAGGCGATGGTGCGTCCTTCGAGACGCGCGCTTCGCGCGCTCCTCAGGATGAGGAAGTGATGAATCGGGCATCGTCGGTCGGTGCCATGCTCATCACTTCCTCATCCTGAGGAGCGGTCCGCAGTACCGCGTCTCGAAGGACGCAGGGACGTTTTGCAGCCCGGAAAAAAGCGAGGGGGGAAATGAACGGCATGAGAAGAAACATTTTCTGTGCGGCGGCGCTGGTTGCGGCGCTCGCCACGAGCGCGGCGTTGGCGCAGAGCAAGCCCGAGGCCGATGACATGAAGCTGGTCGGCTACAACGACCTGCAGGGGCGCAGCGCCTATCAGCCGACGATCCACCAGCAGGACGGGCGCTGGATCGCCTATATCGGCCATCACGGCGGCACCGACGCGGTGCCGAAGCCGCTCAACCCGCTGACCGGCAAGCACGAGGACAACGGCACCTCGATCGTCGACGTCACGGATCCGCGCCACCCGAAGTACCTCCACCACATCCCCGGCGAGCCCGGGCTCTATGAGCAGGGCGGCGCGCAGATGGTGCGGGTCTGCGACGGCAAGACGCTGCCCAAGGGCGATCCCAAGAAGACCTACATGCTGCGCACCTTCGGCAATTCGGCGCATGAGATCTGGGACGTCAGCAGCCCGGCCAAGCCGGAGCTGCTGGCGCGCATCGAAGGGGTCGACGGCACGCATAAGAACTGGTGGGAATGCGATACCGGCATCGCCTATCTCGTCTCCGGCGCGCCGGGTTGGCGCGTCCGGCGCATGACGCAGGTCTATGACCTCGGCGATCCCGAGCATCCCGTGCTGATCCGCAATTTCGGCCTGGTCGGCCAGGAGCCCGGCTCGACCGTGACGCCGGTGCCGACCGAGCTGCACGGGCCGATCTCCACCGGGCCCAAGGGCAACCGGGTCTATTTCGGCTACGGCACCGACAAGAACGGCATCCTGCAGATCGTCGACCGCGAGAAGCTGCTGAAAGGGCCGAAGGAGCCGACACCGGCCAACCTGCTCTATCCGCAGGTGGGGCGGCTCGACCTCTCCGCCTTCAACGGCGCGCATACCGCCTTTCCGGTGCTGGGCATGTCCATCGCCGAGTTCGCCCATGACCAGCAGCCGGTGCGCGACTTCGTCGTCGTCACCGACGAGGCGATCGCCAATGAGTGCCAGGAGCCGCGCCAGATGGTGTGGTTCGTCGACGTCACCAGCGAGGCGCGGCCGATGGTGGTGTCGAGCTGGACGGTGCCGGAGGTGAGCGGCAATTTCTGCTCGCGCGGCGGCCGCTTCGGCACGCATTCCTCGAACGAGAGCATGACGCCGGTCTATTACCAGCGGCTCATGTTCTTCGCGCATTTCAACGCCGGCGTGCGCGTCGTCGACATCCGCGATCCCTACCACCCGCGCGAGACGGCGCATTACATCCCGGCGGTGACGCCGCGCGGCGACCAGCGCTGCGCCAAGCTCGACGGCAAGGAGCATTGCGCCAAGGTGATTCAGACCAACAATGTCGAGGTCGACGACCGCGGCTATATCTACATCGTCGACCGCGCCAATAACGGCATGCACATCCTCGAGCTGATCGGCGCGGCCAAGCGCATCGCCGACTGGAAGCGAGCCTCGCCGTGAGCGCCGCCGGGGCGGTCATCGCCAGCGCCACGGTGACGATGGGCGAGACGCATTACGCCGCCGATATCCGCGCCGGCGAGCATGCGCTCGTCGCCGACGAGCCCCGCAGCGCCGGCGGCGGCGATGCCGGCCCCTCGCCTTTCGACCTGCTGCTGTCGAGCCTCGGCGCCTGCACCGCCATCACCTTGCGCATGTATGCCGAGCGCAAGCAATGGAAGCTCGGCGCGATCGAGGTGCAGCTCAGCTATCGTTGGCACGACGAGGCCGGCGCGATCGAGCGTGTGCTGACGCTGGAGGGGCTCGACGCGGAACAGCGCGCGCGCTGCGCAGAGATCGCGGAGAAGACGCCGGTGACGCGGGCGCTGAAGCGCGGGATCGCGATCACCACGGTGATGCGGTAGGCCGCTGATTGCGCCACAGACGCGGCCGTCAGCCCTCACCCGCCTCGCTGCGCTCGGCACCCTCTCCCGCTTGCGGGAGAGGGGCACAGGACCCAGCGCGCCAGCGCTGGGTGGGTGAGGGCTCAGCGCCTAGCGCACACCGCCGATGCCGCCGGCGGGATAGGGCGGGTTGGGGGGAGCGCCGGGCGGCTGCGCCATGCCGCCGGGGCCGTAGCCGGTAACCGGGCCGGGATTGGTCGGCGCGGCGTAGAAGGGCTGGGTGGCGCCGCCGGGCCGCGGCACCGGCGCCGGGCCGCGCTGGACATCCTCCGGATGGCTCGGCAGGAAGGTCTGCACCTCGGGATAAGGATTGACCGACAGCAGCCGCGCCGAGGGCAGGCCGAAATCCGAAGGCTCCGACTGGGCTTGCGGCGGCGGCCCGGGCGGGATGACGAAATAGGGCGGCGGCGGCCGGGAGGGCTCCGAGCAAGCCGCAAGCAGCAGCGCCGTCAGCGTCAGGATCGCACCGTGAGGTCGCATCGCCTCGCCTCCGACTTGCCAAAAGCTATTGCGCGCCTGGCGCTCTTGCCAAGCCTGCCGCCGCGCGGGATCATCGCCGCCCAAGAAGCGCCGGCAGGCGCCAGATGAATGTGGGGAGGGAACCATCGCGATGGAAGCTCGGCATCCGACCGTCGTCATCACCGGCGCCGGCAGCGGCATCGGCGCTGCCG
>JBKQTR010000095.1:0-6903 GCA_052143095.1 Allostellaceae bacterium | reverse complement strand
GCGGGCCGTTTCGGCCCGCGAGTGACTCAATGGACACGCAAAATTTCGAGTCAGTGGCCGCGTGCCGGCGAATCACCTCCCTCCCCGGGGAAGGGGGCTCGAAGGACGCGATCGGGAGCGCGTGATGGCGGAAAAACTGCGGGTCGGCTTCATCGGCATCGGCTTCATGGGCGAGGCGATGGTCCTGCGCCTCATCGACAAGGGCTGGCCGGTCACGGCGTGGAATCTCACGCCCGACCGCTACGCCCGGGTGGCGCCCGCGGGCGCGCGCATCGCGCCGTCGCCCGCGGCGGTGGCGGCGGCCAGCGATGTCGTCTTCCTCTGCGTGCTCGATGCCGCCGCGGTGGAGAATTGCTGCTTCGGCGCCGACGGGCAGGGGATCGCGACGGCGCCGGGCGCGGGCAATATCCTCGTCGACCATTCGACCATCAACCCCGATGCCGCCCGAGCTATCGCCGCGCGGCTGCGGCAGGCGAACGGCATGCGCTGGATCGACGCGCCGGTCTCGGGCGGGCCGGGCGCGGCGCGCGACGGCAGCATGACGGTGATGGCCGGAGGCGATGCCGAGGACGTCGCCGCGATCGCGCCGCTGATGCGCGACATGGCCGGCCGCTTCACCCATGTCGGTCCGCTCGGCGCGGGACAGACGGCGAAGATCGTCAACCAGGCGATCGTCGGCACCGGCTATGTGCTGATGGCCGAGGCGCTGGCGCTCGCCGAGGCCGCGGGGCTCAATGCGGCGAAGCTGCCGGACTGCCTCGCCGGCGGTTTCGCCGACAGCAACCTGCTGCAGAAGGTTTTCCCGCGCATGGTCGCCCGCGCCTTCGAGCCGCCCACCAGCTACGCCCGCCAGCTCGCCAAGGATCTGAAGAATGTCGCCCACTTCCTGCACGATCAGGGCTGCGATCTGCCGCTGATCGAGCGGGCGGTGGCGCAGTACACCGGCTATGTCGCCCAGGGCAACGAGCTCAGGGATAGCGCCTCGATCGCGCGGCTCTACGACAGGCGGCGGTGACATAGGCTAAGCTCGGAGCCGGCAAGGAGGAACGCCGATGCGCAACGCACTCGATCTGGCTTGGCCGCGCGAGGGGCTGACGCGGGTTCCCTACCCCGTCTACAACCGCGCCGATGTCTATGACGAGGAGCGCCGGCGCATCTTCCTGGGGCCGGTGTGGAGCTTTCTCTGCCTCGAGGCGGAGGTGCCGAACCCCGGCGACTACCGCGCCACTTTCGTCGGCGACATGCCGGTCATCGTCGCCCGCGACCTCGACGGCTCCCTCAACGCCTTCGAGAATCGTTGCGCCCATCGCGGCGCGCTGCTCTGCTTCAAGCGCGGCGGGCACGGCCGCGAGATCAGCTGCGTCTATCACAACTGGACCTACGATCTCCGCGGCACGCTCACCGGCGTCACCTTTCAGCGCGGCATCAACCGCAAGGGCGGCATGCCGCCGGAGTTCAATCTCGCCGATCACGCGCTGCGCCGCCTCAGGGTCGAGAGCTTCGCCGGGATCGTCTTCGGCACCTTCTCCGACGCGACCCCACCGGTGGAGCTCTATCTCGGCCCGGAGATCGCCGCGCGCATCCGCCGCGTGCTGAAGAAGCCGGTCAAGGTGCTGGGCTACAACAGTCAGATCCTGCCCAACAACTGGAAGGTCTATGTCGAGAACAACAAGGATTCCTATCACGCCAGCCTGCTGCACGCCTTCTTCACCACCTTCCGCGTCAACCGGCTGTCGCAAGAGGGCGGCATCATCGTCGACGACAGCGGCGGCCATCACGTCAGCTATTCCAAGCGCGCCACCGACAAGCCCAGCGCCGAGTATGACGGCGCCGCCTTGCGCGCCAAGCGCGAGGATTACCGCCTCGCCGATCCCTCGATCCTCGCCGGCACCGACGAGTTCGGCGACGGCGTCACTTTGCAGATCCTCACCGTCTTTCCCGCCTTCGTCGTGCAGCAGATCCAGAACAGCCTCGCCGTGCGCCAGATCTTGCCGCGCGGCGTCAGCGAGACCGAGCTGCTCTGGACCTATCTCGGTTACCAGGACGATGACGACGAGATGCTGATGATCCGCCAGAAGCAATCGAACCTGGTCGGGCCCGGCGGCTATATCTCGATGGAGGACGGCGCCGTCGGCGGCTTCATCCAGCGCGCGCTGCCCGGCGCCGAGGACGACGCCTCGATCGTTCAGATGGGCGGCAATGGGGTGGGCTCGCAAGACACGCGCGCGACCGAGACGGCGGTGCGCGGCTTCTGGCAGGTCTATCGCCGCCATATGGGTATCTGATGCCGGCCGACATCGCAACCCAGCTTGCCGTCGAGCGCCTGTTGGCGCGCTACGTCGCCAGCATCGACGAGGACCGGCTCGAGGAATGGCCCGACTACTTCATCGAGCAGTGCCGCTACCAGATCATCTCCAGCGAGAATTACGAGCAGGGGCTGCCGTTTGGCGTCTTCTTCGCCAATTCGCGCGGCATGCTCAGGGATCGCGTCTCGGCGCTGCGCCAAGCCAATGTCTACGAGCCGCAACGCTACCGCCATCTTGTCTCATCGACGCTGATCCACGGCGAGAGCGGCGGCATCGTCACGGCGCAGTCGAACTACATGGTCGTGCGCATCATGCATGACGGCGCGACGGCGTTGTTCAGCACCGGGCGCTATCTCGATCGCGTGAGCCTCAGCGGACCCGAGCCGCTGTTCGCCGAGAAGCTCGTCATCTTCGACAGCCGGCGCATCGACACGCTGCTGGCGATACCGCTTTAGGCGTGACATGAAGCTGCGGCTTGCCGCTCTCGTCCTGCTCCTGGCGGCGACCGGCGCCCGCGCCGAGGATATCGTCCGCATCGGCGTGCTGCTGCCCTTCTCCGGGCCTTTCGCCGATTTCGGCATGCAGATCGGCAACGGCATGGCGCTCTACCTGAAGCAGCATGGCGATATCGTCGCCGGCAAGAGGATCGAGCTCATCCGCAAGGACAGTGAGGGGGCGAAGCCCGATGTTGCCAAGCGCCTGGCGCAGGAGCTCATCACCCGCGATAAGGTCGACATGATCGCCGGCTTCGGGCTGACACCGGAGGCGCTCGCGGTGGCGCCGATCGCCACCGAGGCGCGGAAGCCGATGGTGATCATGAACGCCGCGACCTCGGTCATCACAGAGAAATCGCCCTATTTCGTGCGCTTCTCCTTCACGCTCTCGCAGATCGTCTCGCCCTTGGGCGACTGGGCGGCGACGCACGGCGTGAAGCGCGTCTATGTCGCCGTCGCCGATTACGCGCCGGGCTACGAGGCCGAGGCCGCCTTCACCAAGGCCTTCACCGCCGGTGGCGGCGAGGTGGTCGGCGCGGTGCGCGTGCCGATCAATGCCCTCGATCTCGCGGCCTATGTCCAGCGTATCAAGGACGCGCATCCGCAGGGCGTCTTCCTCTTCGTGCCCTCGGGCGAGCAGCCCATCGCCTTCATGAAGGCCTTCGTCGATCTCGGCCTCGACGCCGCCGGGGTGACGCTGATGGGCGGCACGGAGATCATCGACGAGACCGTGATCGCGACGCTCGGCGACAAGACCCTGGGCGTCATCAGCGCGCAGAACTACTCCTCGGCGCATCCGAGCGCGGAGAACAAGAAATACCTCGCCGATTGGGCCGCCGCCTTCGGCGCGCATCCCCGGCCCAACTTCATGTCGGTGGCAGGCTATGACGGCATGCACGCCATCGTCGAGGTCATCGAGAAGCTGCAGGGCGAGATCGACCCCGACAAGGCGATGGCCGCCTTCACATCGATCGCCTTCATGAGCCCGCGCGGCCCGATCGAGATCGATCCCAAGACGCGCGATATCGTCGAGAGCGTCTATATCCGCCGCGTCGAGCGGGTGGATGGCGAGCTCGTCAACAAGGAGATCTTCGAGTTCCCCAAGGTCGGGGACAGCGGACGCGGGGAGTAGGGAAGACCTTCCGCCTACCGCGTGTTTCCGCTGGATCGACTCAGTGCGTCCTTCGACTGCTCGCTACGCTCGCGCTCAGGATGAGGAAATTTTCTTCGTGCCATTAATAAATTTCCTCATCCTGAGCTGGCGCGCGAAGCGCGCCTGTCGAAGGACGCACTGGCGCCCATGCAGCGAGAACTCGCTTACCGCAGCAGCTCGTAGGTCCCGCCGCGCTCGAGCGCGCGCTGATAGGCTAGGCGCGCATGGATGCGCTTCAGGAAATCCATCAGCCGCGGGCGTTTCTCGTCGAGGCCGCCGCGCGAGGCGGCGGCTTCGAGCGGGAAGCTCATCTGGATGTCCGCCGCGGTGAATTCCGGCCCCGCGAACCAGGCGCTTTTGCCGAGCTCGGCTTCCATGTAGTCGAGATGCAGCTTGAGCTGCGGCTCGATGAAGCCCGCCAACGTGCGGTCGGCGATGCCGCGTGCGACCGGCCGGATGAAGAACGGCATCTTGCCGCTTTTGAGACGGGTGAAGATCAGCTTCATCAGCAAGGGCGGCATGGCCGAGCCCTCGGCATAATGCAGCCAGTAGCTGTAGCGCAGCCGCTCCGGCGTGCCCACCGGCGGCGCAAACCGGCCCGCGCCGTAGCGCTCGACGAGATACTCGACGATGGCACCGGATTCGGCGATGGTCACGCCGTCATCGGTGATCACTGGCGATTTGCCGAGCGGATGCACCGCGCGCAGCGAGGCCGGCGCCAGCATGGTCTGGGGGTCGCGCTGGTAGCGCTTGATCTCGTAGGGAACGCCCAGCTCCTCCAGCAGCCACAGCACGCGCTGCGAGCGGGAGTTGTTGAGGTGGTGCACCGTGATCATGATGGCGGCTCTCCCGGCTAATAGCGGCAGATGACATTGACCAGCGCCTGGCGCCGCTCGCGCGTCACCACCTCGACGGCGCGCTTCAGCACCGGCAGCAACTCCGCCGGCTTCTCCACCCGCACGCCGTAGCCGCCGCTCGCCTCGACCAGCATCTCATAGGCCGGGCTCGGGGCGAGATCGGCGAGCAGCCGCGCGCCGTCGCGCGCCGCGACGCCGTTCTTGTAGAGATCGAGCGTGGCGTTGCGCACCGCGCCGTAGAGCCCGTTGTTGAAGACGATTGTCAGGATCGGCAGCTCGCCGACGGCCGCGACCCAATGACAGGCGGTGGGGTTGGCGAAGACGTAGGCGCCGTCGCCCAAGGTCGCGACCACCAGTCGCTCGGGCGCGGCGAGCTTGGCGCCGAGCGCCGCGCCGAGGCCCCAGCCGAGCCCGCCGGCCGGGCTCGAGCCGAAATAGCTGCCGGGCTTACTGCGCGGGCAATGGTCGAGCCGCAGCGGGTATTCGTTGACGATGATCGCGTCCTCGCCCACGGCCTCGCCGAGGACGCGGCTGAGGAAAGCGGGGGTGATGAAGGACGCCGCCGCGTCCTTCTCGGTCTCGGCGCGCCGGCGCAAGCCAAGCTCTGCCGAGCGCCGCGTCAGCGCGTCCCGCCGCGCGGCGATGGCCGGACTATCCGGTCGCTGCCGCGCCGCGAGCGCGCGCTCGAGCGCGCGAAGCGCCGCCGGCGCCGTCGCGGTGAGCGAGAGATCGGCGGGGAAGCCGCGCAGCGGATAGCGCCGGAAACTCGGATCCTCGCCGATATGGGCGATGCGCGCACCGGCTTTCGGCCCTTCGAGCGAGGGGATCCACGGCACGTCGCAGTCGAGGACGATGACCAGATCCGCCTCATCGAGCAGCGGCCGCGGCTGGAAGCCCTGATGCATGGGATGCGCGGTCGGCAGCGTCATGTAGCGCTGGTTGAAGGCCACCACCGCCAGCGCGTAGCGCTCGGCGAGCTCGGCCAGCGCCGTGGCGCCCTCGGCGCTGCGCCCGGAGCCCGCGGCGATGACCAGCGGCTGCTTCGCCGCGGCGATCCAATCTGCCAGCGTCTCGATCGCCTGCGGGTCCGGATGTGGCGGCAGCGGTGCGGCGCGCCGCGGCGCCTCGCCCCCGGCCCGGGCGGCGCTCGCCGCCAGGATCTCGCGCGGCAAGGTGAGATAGACCGGCCCGCGCGGCGACGCCATCGCCACCTCAAAGGCACGCGCCAACACGGCGTCGACCTGATCGGGCAGCCGCAGCTCGTAATCCCATTTGACGATCTCGCGCACCATGCCCGCTTGATCGAACATCTCCTGCGCCCATTGGATGTAGCGGGTGCGCGAGCCCGGATGCCCCGCTTCGGTGATCGGCGAGCGGCCGGCCATCAAGACGATCGGCACGAAGTCGCGGGCGGCGTTGATCAGCGTGTTGATGGTGTTCCCGGTGCCGACATTGGTGTGGACCATCACCGCTTGCGGCCGGCCGGAGACCATATAGACGCCATGCGCCATGGCGACCGCGGCGTTCTCATGCGGCACCAGGATCGCCCGCGGCACCTTGGCGCCGCTCTCCGCCGCCCGGGCGAAGCCCTCGATGATCGAGGGAAAGTCGGTGCCGGGGTTGGCGAAGAAATAGTCGACGCCATGCGCCTTGAGGCCCTGCAGCAGGGCGTCGGCCGCGCTTGGCTCGTTCGGGCGATCGGCGGCGGGGTCGCGGTCCATGGCGTCGTCCTCGGGTTTTCCGGGATTTCGCGTGACTGTCCTTCCCTTTGGGGCGGTGCGTCAAGGCCGCGTCGGCAAAAGCCCTTGACGCGACCCGCGGCGGCGCCCGTAATTCCCCCCGATCTGCAGCGGCGCGTTCATCCGCGAGAGGACTTATGAGCATTGTCGGATTGGAGCGCATCGTCTACGGCGTCGAGGATCTGGCGCTGGGCCGGCGCTTCTTCACGGAATGGGGGCTGCTGCCGGAAGGCGACTTCTTCCGCGCCGGGGACGGGACGGGGGTGGCGTTGCGCGCCAAGGACGATGCGGCCCTGCCGCCGGCGGGCGGGCCCGGCGCGACCGCGCGCGGGATCGCGCGGGGGGTGGGGAGCC
>JBKQTR010000094.1:0-15102 GCA_052143095.1 Allostellaceae bacterium | reverse complement strand
TTCATCATCCGCTTCGGGATAATATAAGATCTACGCTGCGAGCGTTGCACGCTAAGCCGTCATAATTGATGCGGTCCCGGGGATCCGCTCTCGACCGTGCTGGAAGGTGAAATTTCCGGGTTGGGTTGGATTCGCGCGCTGATTGCGTTCGTGTCAGCTTCGCGAAGAGCCGTTTGCTTTTTCAAACTGCGTTCGAGCACGATGATTCGGTTCTTCAAAGCCTGAACCTCCTCATTCTTGTCCGCAGCACTTTTCTTGGCTGCGGCTTCGGCCGCTCTTTGACTCAGGCGAACGTCCTTGAGCGCGGTCTCGCTCTTCTTCAATGCCGCGGCAAGATCGGCGTGTTTTTTCGCGGCGCGTTCGAGCGTTACGATCCTATTCTGCAAGGACTTGACTTCGCTCTGCCACCGCGCCTCGACGTGCGCCGCCGCCGTATCGACCGCCCTCCGCGCGATTTGCGTTCGACGGAGCGCGTTTCTAAGGGGCGCCGTGTCGCGGCTCGAACCACCCATTCGCATGGTGGCGAACTCGAGACACTCGCTTCCAGGCTCGACGAAGAAGGTGTCCGCGCTATTCTTCCTGGCCTGGACCCGCAAAGTAATCTGGAGCCCGCTCGCGAGATGGAGAATCCGTGCGGTGCGTCGCTTCAGCGCGGCGATCGTGACCGGCAGGGATGCCTGCCACGCGGGATCGTTCCTATCTCCGCGCCGGACTGTAGCGACATGAAACGTCCGATTCCCAACGTTCGAAGTAACGCGGACGGGCCCCTTCTCGGCACGCCGCAATATCGCCCCCGGGTCGCGTTCAACGTCCCTGACGCGGGCGATCTCGTCAGGTTTCTTCGCGCTTGAAGGAGACGTTTTGGGGGTCTTGTCACTGCTCGGCATGAGGCTGCTCCCGCACCCGTTTTCGCCGATATCCCTGGATGAACAGGAAACAGCGTGAACGGTAGCATTCTGCACGGGTATCCGGAAGCCGAACGGCGGGGCGCGGGGCGCTGAGCCCCGCGAATTACCCCAGAGTGGCCGATTTAGCCCTTTTCCTTGCCACTCGGACACACTCCTCCCGTCATGATTTGCATGTCGGGTGCTCTACGGCGCGTTGCAAGGGTACATGAGCGTCGCTCGGGTGACGATCATATCTACACCGCAGGACCCCTGGTCAGTTCACGGAGACTATTCAAGTTTCCGTACCCAGGCTCAATCGCTATGATGGCCGCGCGCTATGAACGGCGCCGCAAAGATCATAGCCATGATCTTCCCGCTCCCTCTCATCCCGCCTGACCAATACGGGTCCTTCAGGCGTCCCATAGGCCCGGAGCTCGCCGACACCTATGATGAATGGCTCAAGCTCCATGGTACGGAGATAAATGAACGACGTAGGCGCGGGAGGCGCTGACATTGGAGGCGGACTAGACCGAAGTTATTCACCATGAGCCACTTATGCCAAGATCGGGCAGCCTGACGGTGGAGTCGGATTTCTTGCCGCGGGGGTTCGGGCTATGGGTACTAAGAGTTCTTATCCCGCAAACTCAGGATGTAGGCGATGACGTCGTCCATATCCTCAGGATCAATAATCAGATTCGGCATCGTTGGATGCGAGGTGCGAAACCACGCGGCCAGCGCGGTCGCAGTCATTCCAGGGGTATTGGCGACAGCTTTGAATGTCGGGGCCTTGGCATTCGGAGAGATGGTCTCTGTCGGCAACACCGCATGACACTCGGCGCAGGCTCGGCGTGCGTGGTTTAGCCCCTTGCGCGCATCACCACGCTCTTGCGCTTCGGCGGCCGTCGCCGCGGCAATGAGTATGAAGATGGCAAATAGCTTGAACCGACATTTCCCAGATGAACTCCGCAACGGCGCGGACGATAGCAGACAGCAGGGTTCCCAGGAAGCGACAGGCGGGCTGCGCAGTCCTCCCGGCGTTCTGAACGACGTCCGATCCCGCAATATGGCCGTTTTTTCTGACATCAAGGCACGCTCCTCCCGTCATGATGAAGCATCCGACCGTTCCCGTTCCTACGCTGGGGCCGGTTTTGGTCGCAGGCCGTCAATCAGCCGCAGAATTTTCCCAAACAATTCTCTCGGGCACCGCGACCTGGGGGCAGCCCTAGTGCGCTAATCAAGTGAGCAGTGAGCGGTCAAAATAGCAGACTCAGATCGTGCAGCCAGTTCTGAACATGAGTGACAACCTCGTGCAGCAGCGGCTGCAATTCCGACAACAGCGCATTGAAAGCCTGTTGACCAGCGGCGAAGGCAACGCCCTTCCAGAAGTAGTCGTTGGTTAGCGCCCATTTGACGGATTCGCGAAGCCGCTCAAATTCAAGACCGCATAGCCGAATGACGCCGGCGAAGTCCGGCTGTTCTGGAGCTAAGTTGAGTTCGAAACACATTGGCCGCCGAAATCCCCAACTTGATTTGCATGTGATCGAGCGGCAGAAGTCTGATTGGCTCGGGCGGTTTATTGTCGCCGATCCCGCGCGGGGGAAGGGCGTGCTCGATTTGCCGGAGCGTCGAGTCGATTGTGTCGAGGCGGCTAAGAACTGCCGCCCGCTCGCTCTCCCAACTTGGCGGCAATACAAAGGCGTCGGCTGTTGCGGTGGCCTCGCCAGCCGCAGTTGCCGCGGCGGTCAGGGTCTGTGGAGGCGACTCCTCCGCTGGCGCGCCCGCGATAAGAACACTGCCGAGGTGTTCGGAGGGGATGCTGGCACCAACCACCAGAGTATGAGTTTGCTCGGGCGGCGCGCTCGCTGGCGAAGGCGGTGGCCCAGGAGGCAACGGCGGCTGCGCTATCGCTGCTTTCAAGCCCCTCTGCCAAACCGCGGTTTGCTGGGCGGTGAGAACCGGTGTCTCAGGGACGTACGGTTGCTGTGGTCGCGGCGGAGGCTGCTTCTTTCGCCGGGCTGCCCGCGTCTTGGGCGCGCGCCTCGGGGCTTTTGGCGGAGGTCGTGTCTTCTTGGGCATGCGCTACCCATACTAACGCGCGGGGGCTAACTCCGCAGCCTGAGGCTGGCGACCGACGCAAAGCTGAATCCGCGCCCATCTCTGGATTGAGCAGCACGCTAAGGACACGCCAGCTAAAGCCCGCGCGCTGCCCACCATCCCGGGCCACCATATGGCGATGTGCCTTCGTAACGATTCTGTCCGAAGTCGTCGGAGGGCGCTATATTCGCCACATGATCGTCTCCAACCGCGACATTCAGCGCGCTGCCCGTAGCCTGATCGAGCAGCACGGCGAGAACGCCACGGCCAAAGCTCGCGAGCAGGTCGAGCAGATGCGCCGCAGGGGCGACGCCGAAGGGGCGGATCATTGGCTGCGGATCATCGTGGCGATCGGCGAGCTCGGCACACCGCCAACGGATACACGGCGCTGAGCGCCTCAGCGAGCCGCTGGAACACAGACATACATTGGTCTGTCGTATCGCGTGCTAAACTGTCGACATGCCTTCCAAGCCGCCTGTGGCCCGAGGACAACGGTTCCGGGATACGCAGTTATCTCTGTTCGGCCGCCCCGGATCTGAATGGATCGTGGAGCGCGTCTTTGTCGGGGTCGACGGCCTCTGGCACGCTTCGATCGTTCTCGCGTCGGACATCACCGAACACAAAACGATCACGGCCGCCGTGCCTACTGACCGCCGCCGCTTCATTCCGGTCTAGCGAAAGCTGTATACGACGCGGGTAGCAGGGACCGCGCCTAGGACGGGTTGCGAACCGGATCTGGCGCGAGCAATCGGCGCCGCGCCCGCCTCACCAGCCCGGGCTATCATATGGCGACGTGCCTTCATAACGATTCTGTCCGATAATCCGAGGCGAACAGAATAAAGGACCGGCGATGGATATCGAAATGAAGGGGCGGCTCCATGCGCTTGAATGGTTCCTTACACAGTTGATCTCCGAGGATCTGATGACTGTGGCCGACCCTGCCGCGCGCGTGCGATTGGCCAAGGATCGTCTCGACCATTTCGCCGACACGATAGCGATAGAGACCGGAAATCTCGATGAACAGGCGCGCCTCCGGCTGGCGACCAAGGAAGCAGCAGGCAAGATCCTCTACGCGGCGCTTGAGCGCGCGATCGGCGAGCAAGCCGGGTAAGTACGGCGTCGCACCTGGACGGGGACGACGGGTCGCCTCGCAGCTCCCGCTCCTATACGCTTAGTGGAGTGCCAGAGAGAGATCATCGACCGAGGCTCCCGCCTCGTGCTCCCACAAGGTTGCGATGATCTGCTCCTCCGTGAACCTGTTCCGCTTCATCGTCCGATCCCTCCAAGGGTGATCGGACTCTGGCCACTTCTGGCGGAGTTTTGGGGGAGCAGGTCAGAGGAACAGAGGACCTAGCGAGAACAAAGCATAAGGCGCCTCGCTTCGTCGCGGCACAGGTTCCGCAACGCACCAATCTTTCGCTTCTGCGGATTCGGCCATTTCGCCAGATTCAGAGGCGGCTCGGCTTTGCGAATCAACTGCGTCTCCAGTTGGGCAACATCGTCATCACAGGGGTAGATCGCATACTCCAGATTTTCCGTCATCCACTGAGTAAGCCGCGCCTCACCGTCCTCGGCAAAGCGGAAGTTGGTATGGTTTGATGGCGACGGACTCGATCCCCGGGGTATTGCTTTCAAGTGCAGTTGTGACTGGAGGATTGCGCCGAGGCTACGCCGCGGACTGTGGAAGCCGCTGTCCATCGCGTTGAAGTGGTTACCCTCAGCTTCAAGTCGCCCCTTGGACCTGAACAGCGAGACCACGAAGCATGCCAGGAGCTTCAGACCATCGATCATCCCGCAGCAGATTACCCGATCCGCGGCCGCACGCCACTCCGGACGAAGTTCTCGGTAGGGACAGGTGCCGGCCGGCACCGTCCGCCGTTCGCGCGTTGCACCAGTCTCGTTGGTCCCGCTGTCCTTCGAGGATGCCTTGAAGGCGCTGGTCAATACTCCGTCAACCGGGTCGCCGAAGCGCCAGATTACCACGCGCGCTACCACCAAACCCAAGCACAGAAAGAAAACGGTTAGCGCGACGACGGCCCGCGCTACTGGCGGCGCGCTATCAAAGCACCTTGGCTATCTAGTGCCGACGCCGCCGCCAGGATGGCTCGTCCCGTAATGCAACGCCGTTAGCTCGTTAACGTCCAGTTCCCCATCATGGTTGGTAAATCCAATAGATCGAATTGAGAGTTCATGAAGCTCATGAATTCCGCCCGAGACACCTTGCCGTCCTGGTCCTTGTCCATGAGCAGCAACAACTGCTTGGCGTTGTACTCTCCTTGCTGCTGTGGCGACATGGCGCTCGGTTGTGGCGCACAGGCCGATGTCATCAACGCGATGCAGGGAACGATGAATTTCCCGATCATCACTCTTCTCCCTTGAGATTTACCGCTCGTTACTGGCAGGCTTGCCGTCGTCCTTTGCCCCACCATACGCACCGATTGGGATGATCGAATTGACTCAGGTCAACCGCAGATGCTTTTGCTGCGACTCCGGTGCGGCGAGTTCAATATCTGGTATGTTTAGGTATCAACCCGATAAGCATGCGTTCAAGTTTGACGGCGGAGGCAATAGCGTACATTCGTGCGGTGTGGGGAAAGGCGGTAGCGCTCTCCGCTACCAACCGATAACCCTTATAAATCATTGACTTGTCCTCGACATGCCGCCCCTCCGGGCGGCCTTTTCTTGTCGCAAACCATTGCAACAAATTCCAAGGTTTTCCGCCATTTCGCAAGGAGTGCCGGAAAATCCCTGCGACATGATTGCGACATAAACCTCCATCGCGGACCGCCCGGGGGTCGCCGTTACGTCGCGCGAATCTTCTCCAGGAAGCGAACCGCGGCGTATGCCGCCGATCGGGCGGGGCTCTTCATCAAAGCGACAGCGGACCCCACTGGCGCGCACCTCGGCCGTCCCTCCGCCGGGCCGACCGAGCCCGCGCTCGCGCGTCCTGCGCCGCCGCGTGCGAGCGCCGGGCAAAGAAAAGCCCCGCCGCGAGGGCGGGGCGAGTCCAGAGTGGCGCGCCACCGGAAGAGTCTCGGGGGTGGCCGCCATCTACATAAACACGGCGCGGTCTGGCGGGGTTCCTGACGGGTGAGGCGCCGGCGCGGACGGTCAGCCGTACACGCCGCCCGGGCTCATCTCCGCCAGGGCCGGCGCGTCGGCACCATTGCCACGCTGAATCCGCTGGATGAACCCGTCCCCGCGATCGAACTCGACGGTCGTGGTCCACGAGCGGAACGGCAGGAACTCGTGCGTGATCGAGTTGGCATACATGGTCTGTGTGAACCCCGCGGAGACCGTCCCGCCGCTGTTCGGCCTGTCAACGTCATCGGCAGGTGAAGATGAGCGTCGCCTACCGGTCACAAGCGGATCGAGGCTTACAATTGTGGCGAATTTCGTCACTTACATTTACCAGCCGCGCCGCTGTGGCGATGATAGCGACGGCTGTCTGAAGAGACCGACCGCTGCATCGTAGCGCGCATTGAAAACGGAACATCGCGACTCGACGCATCCGATCGCTATGCCAAGATCGAGGCCAAGATCGGAGCGTTGCGAGAGGACCGAACATGAGAGAGCAACTGTCTACGAGCTTCAGGCGCGAGACCACCGTCCCGGAGGACTATGGAAGCTCCTCGGACGAGATGAGAGCGCTCGCGGCAGCTTTCGGATATGTGCTCGGGGCTGCCTCTCTGTGTCCGTCCATAGAAGAGGCGCGTGTCGCCGTCGCGACTGACAGGCTCAGCGATTTTTTGAGAGCCTACCGTTGTGGCAGTGACGAGCGCGAAATCTGTGCTGCCATTTTTAAGGAAGGGATCTCTGACGGAAAAGAGTCGCTAACTCGAGGAGAGATAGACGACGCATTTGTCGAAACTGCGCTTCGGCGGACTGAGCGTGTGCTTGTTCGATGGCGCTTGACGCGGCGCTGGGGATGGCGCTAAGGCACGCGAGATGGTCGAGGAGATGCGGCGCAAGAGAGACGATGATGGCGGTGGTGTGGCTCCGCATCATGGTAGCGATCCGCACGCTCGGCGCGCCGCCGACCAATTCGGGTCTAGGAAGGTGACCCTGGCATCATTGCCGGAGGGGTAAGCGGCCGGTCTCCTCGGCGTACTTCCCAACCAGCCGCGCTCTGGTCCAGACTTCCACCTCGTCAAATTCGCGGTCGGCGCTCTCCAGGAGCGTCAGCGCGGTCACCCCGGCCGCATCGTCATCCTCGAAGTCCATGTTGTCGCTGCGCAGGAACCGATTGTCGTTCAGGAAATAGAAGCGGTAGTGCGCCATGCGCGCCTCCTCGGCCAGATTCAAGGCGGGAGCGCTCGTGTCTCTCAGCCATCGGCGCCCGGGAACGGCGTAGTGCCAATGATCGATGGGATATGGTCCTATCCGGGGCTCGTTACCAATCAAATGGAAGCCCGCCGTCGGGCCGCCGTCGTAGGCGGCTGCCGGCCGCGGGCCTCACGGCACGCTCAGACCCGGGTTCGCCTCGCGGCCGAGCGCGTAGCCGACGATCAGCCGGATGCGCCGGGTCAGATGGACCGCTGATCGGCCGTTTCTAGCACCCTCCGCACGCTATCGATGAACTCCGGGATGCGCACCGGCTTGGCGAGTACCGGCCCTTGCGCGCCCTTAAGCTCAGCCTCCGGAATCGCACCCAGCAGTCCGCTGATGTAGATGAGCGCCTGGCCCGGGTTTCTATTCCTCGCCATCCGCCCCAGAGCGAACCCATGCGGCGATGGGGGCGGCATCAACACGTCGATGATCAGTAGGTCAAATCTTCCTCCCCCATCCAGGAGTGCGAGGCATTCCATGGACGTGGCGACCGCCTGCACCGCATAGCCAGCAGCTTCAAGCGCGCCGACCAGCACATCCCGCGTACCTGGATCGTCGTCGATGACTAAGATTGCTGGTCCTGATTTCCCGGCCTGCCGCATGGGGCACTCCTCCTTGCCGATCCACCGCAAGGTGCTCTCTGTTTGCCCCAAGGAAGCAATATCTTTCAGCCATCATTGAGCAAAAGTCGAGCCCAATCTGCGGTAGGGATAACGGCGTGTGATTGGCCGCCATCACGGCACGCTCGAGCCGGGGTTCGCCTCGTGGCCGAGCGCGTAGCCGACGATCAGGCGGATGCTTTCGCGGACGATCGCGCCGCGGGTCGTAACACGGGAGTGCGCGCGAACAGGCGCCAGCGGCGTCGCTTCAGGTGGCTACCGACAGAGTCCCACCGATTTTGGTGCTACGTGGGCGGTTTTGGAAATTGGATGACCTCGAAGACGACCTCTGACTCGCCGCCCTTTTCAGCGAGGCACCGGTTGATGGCGGCGGTCAGTTCGGCGACGCGGAGGGGCTTCAGCAGATAGTCATACCGATCGAGGCTGCCGGGTTTGAGGCTCAAACCATGTCCGGTCACCACCAGCACTTTGACGCCTGCGGCGATTGCCTTGTCGGCAATCGAGAGCCCGCTTCCATCCGGCAAGTTGACATCGCATATAGCGAGATCAAATGGCTGCGCCTCCAGAAGCGAGACGGCGACCGCCACGCTGTCAGCCGTAGTCACCTGATACCCCTCGGACAGAAGAAGATGCTCCAGCAGCGGGCGCACGTCGGGGTCATCTTCCACCAGCAGAATGCGGGCCATCACGCTCCCCGTGATTGTGCGGCACCGTACAGGGTCGGACGCCCGCGTCAATGGCGCGAGGTCGCCGATCATCGGCTCGAGAAGATGGCGACGCAGAACGACACCGCTACTGATTGGCGGATAACAGGCGGCGAAACTAATCTCGGGTTTGGCTTGTTGATCGGTAGAGGGGCGATAGAAGAAATTCGCCTCCTCGCGACAGGGCGGAAGGAGGCCTGCTCATGGCTCTCAACATCTGCAAAGACCTTGAGGGACAACCAGTGTGGCTGACGCGGGTCGACCCTCAACCCGACTGGGGCTCTCGCAAGGTCGCACGACGCTTTCGAGACCTATGGGAAGCGGCGGACGCTTTGAAAGCGCTTTCTGCGGCCGAACGTCACCACGCGGCGGTCGTGCCGGCGGATTGAAACGGGAAGAATTTGCCGGCACCGTTATCGACACCCGGCTGGCGCCAAAGGTGGCGCGAACTTAGCGCGCGGACGAGCTGGCGCGACTGCCGCGAGCGCCGCTGGGGGCACCCGTGCGGAACTAACCAGTAGGCCGCATGTGTTTAATTTTTGGGACCGCTGATCGGCCGGTGCCCGTACCGGCGGTGGGTGACATGAGCCATATCGACCGAGTGCTGGGGTGCTTAGCCGCGCTCCTCAGCCTTTCCGCCGCCGCGAGCGGCGCCTGGGCGACGCCCGAACTCTATGAATATCGTGTCGTGCACTCGACCCATGGCGACATCGGAAGCTATACCAACGTCGTTGACCGCCGTGGCGATGATGTCGAGGTGCGGACAGAGCTACACGTCGCCGTGAGCATCCTGGGCATTGTCGTCTATCACCAGGAAGCGCGACGGATCGAGCGCTGGCAACATGACAGGCTGGTATCGTTCGAGGGTGTGACAATCACCAATGGGGACCGGCTCGAGGTGCGTGGCGAAGCGCGCGACGGCGGCTTTTTCATCACGACGCCTACTGACACGCTGCTCGCGCCGGCGAATGTGCATCCGTCCAATCCCTGGTCGGCGATGGTACTGAAGACGGATTTTGTGATGTCGACCCGCACCGGGGCGCTGTTTCGGGGAACGGTCAAGGGCGGCGAACTCAAGCCGCTCGCCATCGACGGCAAGATGCTCTGGCTGCGTCAATACGAGGTCGTCACCGACAAGCATCAAGTCGTTTGGCTGGACGACACGGGAGTTCCCGTCGCCTTCCGCAGCGAGGAGGGCGGCGCTCAGGTCGATTTTATTCTGAATAGGCGACCAGGTGTTACGGTGAGTTCGCTGTCGCCCGACGGCCGCTGAGCCACGGCCCGCGGGAGGTAGCGCGGAACGGTCAAGACAACGGAGGGGTCTATGAGATCGATACTAATCGCTTGCCCGATGATCATGTTCACCCTGGCAGCCACGGCTCAATCGGTGCCAAGCGTGCCCACGATCCCGACCGCGGACAATCTGCTGGCGGCCGCACCAAACCCAACACCACCGAGCGGCACCTCGATACCCGGCGCGGGACAGACAACGAATCCAATCGATAAAATCAAGACCGAGGCGGAGTGCAAGATTCCGACCAACGCGACCAAGCCGGAGTGCATCGAACTGATGCTGAAGAAATAAATCCGACCGGGTATTTTCGCTGCGCCGATAGGCCGTTCGGCGCCTGCGGCTGTGGCGTCCAAATTGCCGCGCTGCGCTCGATCATGCCCGGCACTCCACAGAGCATGCTACCTGAGAGCAATCGCTGCTTTTAGCTCTAGCGTCAAGAACGACGAGCCGTCGCTGCTCGAAGCTCTCGGCGCAGTCAGATCTCACACGGCCAGCCAAATGGCAGCGGAACCCTCGCCAGCAATCCACTGTTGAAAAGATATCGGGAAAAACAGCCAATCGGGCAATGCCATGCGTATGAAAGTTTATGGCGTCGTTGCCCTGGGGCTGCTAACAGCAGCCTGCGGCAGCAGCGGAGATCAGCGCGCCGCGACCGGCGGCCTCGCAGGCGTCGGCGCGCTCGCCGAAGCCGACTTCAGACCGGTCGCGGGAAGCGGGCCATCGGACTCCTCGGCGCTTCTGGTGCGGCAGGCGCAGAGCGAACTCAAGCGCGAAAGTCTCTATGAAGGCAGGGTGGACGGCATCGCTGGGCCCAAGACCAAGCAGGGAATCATCGCCTTCCAGCGGCGCGAGGGACTGCAACAGACCGCGCGCCTCGATGACGCGACGCGGGATCGCATGATCCTCAATGCGCTGCGTATGGACAGCGCGTGGAGTGAGACGATCCAGAACAATGCGGCCGAGGCGAGCGGCAGCTCGACGCCTCCGAGTACGAGCCAAGCGGCGAGATCGGACGACGCGGGCGGCATTGGCACCGGCCGCTGAGGCAAGGCTCCAGCACCTCGTTGCGCCAAGGCGCAGCGGACCCGCAGCGCGAGGAGCAGAGATCTATGGCCAACAGAAAGACACGGAAGTCCGCGGCGGGAAGGTCGCGGAAAATCAGCGAACCCCGTGGTTCGACACGCGGTGAGCGCGACGCAAGAGAACGCGACGCTTTCGTCGAAGCGACCCATCAAGTGGTCGAGGACGAGGTTCACAGGGGTGACGCATCCGCGGCGTCCAACCCCGATCAAAAGGGAGAGCCTGGCAGCCGCATCTAAAACCGGCAGCAGCTTGTGCGTGCGAGCAATGGATACTCGCCGTACCGCGCTACCGGCTGGTCCTCGGCAGCGGCGCGTCGCGCGGCATCTTCGCCCACCATAAGCGGGTCCAGCCGTTCGCGCAGCCGGCACAGTTCCCATTGGACATGCCGCGGTAGCACTTGATCTTCTGCCATAGCCCGCGATTACCCGGAGCATAGGGCGCAGCCAGCGACCCTTCCGTTTACATCCTCTTGCCCGAGCCGAGGGTCAGATAGTGATGAGCAAGCTCGACACCGACTTCCATCGCGCTCATTGCCAGTATCGCTAAGGTACCGCCTTGATCCGGCCGGATCAGGCGACCCTCGCCGTGCTCTCGCGGGCGGACGACTGGTAGCAGTCGGCGCGCTCTGCGAACCGCTCATAGTCCGCGGCGAGTATCAGCAATAACTCACGGACGACAGGATCGCGCGCCGTTTTGCTCGCGTCGCGCACTTCAGCCGCCTTACGTCGGTGCCTGGCTGCTACCAACGCCTGTATCTCCAAGTCACTCGCCCAGCGTTCAAGCCGACGCGCAAGCTCCTCTACCTCCGCGGCTGAGGTACGGGCTTCTCCGGACGCGGCGTTCTTCAAAGTTTTCACCGCTTCCTCCTTTGCATGTACATCGCATTGCCAACGGGGTCCGGTTTAATGCGGTTCCGAACAGAGCGCACCGAGAACTATGGCGTCGGGCCGCGCAACCACAGGCGGCATGCTCACGTGCAGGCCGCACTTTCCCGCCAACGCCGCGGAACACGGACGGCATGACCGTCCCGAATCAGTCCAGTGGACACGCCGCCGGCTCGACGCAACAGCTCGCAGACCCGCTCGTAGGTAGCGTCAATCGGCGACCGCGGGAGGGAGGCAACGCTCGCCTCCAGCGCCCAGGTCCGCATATAGTCAGACGGGGCGGGATCGGCGAGGATGGCAGCGACCACGCGACCCTCAACGCCAAGTGCCGGCGCGGTGTTCTCGGCCGTCGAATCTATATGGACGGCTCCCACATACGCCATCGCATCGAGGACAGGTTCGGGGTCTTCGCGACGCAGCACGATGACGATCTCGATCGACTTGGGCGGCTTTCGCCCTACCAAGTCCCGCGCGAAGCGCCAGCACCCGGCAGGTCGATGCTGACCCGATGCGGCCATCGAGCGCGTTCACAGCGACTGGTCAGCCGGTCATCAGGCCGCGGCGCGGTCTCTCATCACCTTCCCGCGAGATGCAGCCCAATCAGAGAGCCCACCGAGGAAGATCTTGAGACTAATGACCAGAGCGAATTTCGTCAGCAGCTCCGAGGGAAGATCGGCGGACTTGACGAGGTCGTGACGCACTATTTGGCCGGCCGCGGCCGCAGCAGATCGGCGATCCCGGCCCGCTGCGCCCAATACTCCCAGGCGCGCAAGGCCGCGGGCGTGTTCGGCTTGAGCGCAGGCCCGTCAACGCGCGCCGCAATCTCGCCCGTCGACAGCGGTTTGATCTTGCCGCCCATGAGCAGCGCCGCCTGGAGGACGTGCGCGTTGCGCGGCGCATAGACCGAGATGCGGACGACTTCGAACAGCGAGGGCGCCGCAGCGGCGAACCCGTGCCCGCGCATCAGTGCCATACTGTTGCCGCCGAGGCGGCGCGCGAGATCGCGGCCCTGCGGCATGTTGGACACCAGAAGATTGGTGTCGCGGCCGAACTTGTCGGCAATGTCCCACACCGGCACCTCCGCGCCGATGAAGGCGCCGTCATGGATGACCGGCCGGAGCTTGGTGGTGGAGATGCTGAAGGGCAGCACCTCCTCGCTGTGGGCGTGAACCACCGCATGAACGTCGGGCCGCGCCGCATAGATGGCGCCGTGAATGAACCGCTCGAGATAGGGCGGACGCTTGTCGCCGCTGACCGGTTCGCCATCGAACGTGTATTCGATGATGTCGCCCGCCTCGATCTGCTCCGGGCTGCGCGACCACGACAGGAGATAACGCTCGGGATTGAGCGGATGGCGCAGGCTGACATGGCCGTAGGCGTCGACCACGTTCTCATGCGCCAGGATCCGATTGGCGATCACCAAATCTCTGATGGCAAGCTCGACTTCGCTGATCGTTGTCTCCGCCACCAGCTTCGGCGGCTGTGCCGCTTTGGGCGCCAAACTCGGCGCAATCGGTGCCGCCTCTACCACGAGCGCCGGGGTGAGGCCGGCCGCGCCGGCGAGCGTGGCCGCCTTGATGAAACCGCGACGGCCGACGACAGGCGAGTTGCGGCGTTTCGACTTATCGGACATCGGGGGCTCCCTCCCAGCCAAAACGTGGAACAGGGTGGAATCTCAAGACGGCCAAGGCTCTTGGTCTCGCTATTCCTCATAACCTACTCGTGCTCGCCGATGAGGTGATCGAGTAAAAGACTTACGTTTCTGGCACGCCCGCGAAGCTGCTCGTGCTCGCGCCCTGTTGGCAATCGGATTTCACTGGACGGCCTTTCTATTCAATTATGCGCGCACTAGCGCGCGACGGCCTCGACCGTGAACCCGGCCGCCGCGACCGCGCCTTCGACCGCCGCGCGCGCGAGCGTGCCTGCGACACGCACCCGACCGGTCGGCAGGTCGACGCTGACCTCGGCGGCGGGATCGAGACGTTTGATGGCGCGGGTCACCGCCGCGACGCAGCCGCCGCAGGTCATGCCGACGACCCGGAAAATGTCCGTCATCCCGTCCCTCCCCGGCCCGGCATCTGCTCCTTGACGATGGCGGAGAGCGGCACCAGCACGAAGCCCTTGCCCCGCAGGCTCGCGAGCCAGGCGGTGAGCTGGTCGAGCGTCACGTCATGGGGATGGCCGATGGCGATGGCGCTGCCGTGGTGGCGCGCCAGCTGCTCGACCTCGGCCAGCTGCGCCGCGATCGCAGGCGCAGTGATCTCGTTGTCGAGGAAGACGTCGCGCGCCGCATGCGGCACGCCGAGCCGGCGCGCCAGCTCGATGCCGGTGCTGCTGCCGATGGTGCGCGAATCCAGGAACAGCAATCCCCGCGCCTTCAGCTCCTCCATCACCGGCGTCATGCTGGCGGCGTCGCTGGTGAAGCGGCTGCCCATATGGTTGTTGATGCCGACATAGCCGTCGAAGCGGTCGAGATCCCAGCGCAGCCGGCGCAGCACCTCGTCTGCGCCGAGATTCACCGCGAGGCCGTTGGGGCCCATATCCTCGGCGCGGCTGATCGGTTCCATCGGCACATGCACGAGGAGCTCGTGCCCGGCGCGATGCGCCGCCTCGGTAAGCCGCGGCAGGTCGGAGGCATAAGGCAGGAAGGACAGCGTCAGCGGCCCCGGCAAGGTGATGGCGCGCTCGCTGCGCTTCTTGTCGAGGCCGACATCGTCGATGACGATGGCGATGCGCGGCCTGCCCTCGGAAACGGGCGCCGGCACGGCAAAGCGCAGCCAGGCCGGCTCGCCCTGGCGCGCGGATGGCGGCGGGCGCAGCGCCGCAAGCTTGGTCGGGCCCGCGGCCTGCAGCGGCGGCGGCTCCGGCGCCTCGCCGGGATCGGGCGCGGTCATCTCGCCCTGCTCGTCGGGCTCGGCGACGGGAAACGGCAAGGTGATCTTGCCGGCGATCACCGGGACACGTTCCGGCGACGGCAGCGCCGCGGCCGCCTGCACGGGCGCGGCCGCCTGCCGCGCGAGCGGAGCGGATGGCCGCGGCGGCGCCGGCCAGACGATCAGCGCGATTGCCGCGAGCGCCGCCGCGACGCCGCCGAGACCGAGCCAGAGCCGCCGGCGCGATGCCGGCAGCGACGGGCTCGGCCAGGACCAGGCGGGGAGCCGCCGGCGCGGCGCGGCCCGCCGGCGCCGCGCGGCGGCAGGCGCCAGG
>JBKQTR010000093.1:0-10799 GCA_052143095.1 Allostellaceae bacterium | reverse complement strand
TGCCGCTCAGGAACTGCACCATCGCGCTCGACAACCGCGTCGTCGTCGTGCGCGGCCGGCTGCTGCCGCCGCTGGCCTGAGTCATGGCAAGCAAGAGGCTTCGCTCGCGCATCACCACCGACGGTCTCGACCGCACGCCGCACCGCGCCTTCATGCGCGGCATGGGGCTCGACACCGCGGCGATGGCGAAGCCGTTCATCGGCATCGTCACCACCGATGCCGAGGTCACGCCCTGCACCATGGGGCTGCGCGCCCAGGCGGCGCACGCCAAGGAGGGGGTGAGCGAGGGCGGCGGCACGCCGCGCGAGTTCACCACCATCGCCGTCTCCGACGGCATCGCCATGAACCATCAGGGCATGAAGTTCAGCCTGATCTCGCGCGAGCTCATCGCCGACAGCATCGAAGCGGTGATGCGCGGCCATTGCTATGACGGGCTCGTGGGCTTCGCCGGCTGCGACAAGACGCTGCCGGGCGTGATGATGGGCATGGTTCGGGTCAACGTCCCCGCCGTCTTCGTCTATGGCGGCAGCGCGCTGCCCGGGCGCTGGCGCGGACGCGAGGTCAGCGTGCTCGACAGCTATGAGGGTGTCGGCGCGGTGATGACCGGCGCGATGCCGGAGGCCGATCTCGCGTCCCTCGAGGCCGCCTGCCTGCCGACCATCGGCGCCTGCGCCGGGCAGTTCACCGCCAACACCATGGCGATGGCGAGCGAGGCGCTGGGGCTTGCGCCGCTGGGCTCGGCGATGCTGCCGGCGGTGCATGCGCAGCGCCCGGCGCTGGCGCGCGCGGCGGGCGCGCAGGTGATGGCGATCCTGCGCTGCGGCGGACCCCTGCCGCGCGATCTCGTCACCCGCCGCAGCCTCGCCAACGCCGCCGCCGTGGTCGCCGCCACCGGCGGCTCGACCAATGCCGCGCTGCACCTGCCGGCGATCGCGCATGAGGCGGGGATCCGCTTCACGCTCGCCGATATCGGCGAGGTCTTCCGCCGCACGCCGCTGATCGCCGATCTCCGCCCGGCCGGACGCTTCCACGCTGCCGACGTTCACGCGGTGGGCGGCGTCGCGGTGCTGCTGAAGGAACTGCTGCGCGGCGGCCATATCGACGGCGACGCGCCGACGCTCTCCGGCCGCAGCCTCGCCGAGGAGGCGGCAGCGGCGCCGGCGCCGGACGGCCAGGTGCTGCGCCGGCTCGAGGACGCGCTGCTGCCGAGCGGCGGGGTCAGCGTGCTCACCGGCAATCTCTGCCCCGACGGCGCGCTGCTGAAGGTGGCGGGGCTGCGCAACCCGGTCTTCGAAGGCCGCGCGCGCGTCTTCGATTGCGAGGAGGATTGCATGGCGGTGATCGCGGCGCGCCGCTACGCCGCGGGCGAGGTCATCATCATCCGCTATGAGGGCCCGCGCGGCGGGCCGGGCATGCGCGAGATGCTGGGGGTCACCGCGCTCATTTACGGCCAGGGCATGGGCGAGAAGGTGGCGCTGATCATGGATGGCCGCTTCTCCGGCGCGACCCGCGGCATGTGCATCGGCTATGCCGGGCCCGAAGCCGCGCTCGGCGGGCCGCTGGCACTGGTCGAGGACGGCGACATCATCCGCATCGACGGGCTCGCCGGCACGATCGAGTTGAAGCTCGCCGATGACGCGCTGGCGCGCCGCCGCGCGGCATGGCGGCTGCCGGCGCGCGCGCGGCTCTCGGGATTGCTGCAGAAATACGCCGCCGCCGTCGGTCCCGCCCATCTCGGCGCGGTGACCCATGACGGCGCGGTCGACTGGCCCGAGGAGGGCACGCCATGACCGATCTCGCCTTCATCGGCATCGGGCTGATGGGTGCGCCGATGGCGCGCCGCCTGATCGAGGCGGGCCATCGCCTCGCGCTGTGGAACCGCAGTCGCGACAAGCTCGCGCCGCTGCTCGAGCGCGGCGCCCGCGCCGCTGAGAGCCCGGCCGAGGCGGCGCGCGGCGCCGAGATGGTGATGCTCTGCGTCACCGACGCGCCGGCGGTCGAGGCGGTGGTGTTCGGCGCCGGCGGCGTCGCCGAGGCCATCGGCAAGGACGCGTTGCTGATCGATTTCTCCAGCATCAAGCCCGAGGCCACGCGGCGCTTTGCCGCGCGGCTCAAGGCGGAGTGCGGCGCCCTATGGCTCGACGCACCCGTCTCGGGCGGCGTGCCTGGCGCCGAGCGCGGCACGCTCGCCATCATGGTCGGCGGCGAGGCCATCGCCATCGAGCGCGCGCGGCCGGTGCTGCAGGCGGTCTCGGCCCGTGTCACGCATATGGGGCCAAGCGGCGCCGGCCAGACCACCAAGCTCTGCAACCAGATGATCGTCGGCTGCAACCTCGCGGTCATCGCCGAGGCGATCAAGCTGGCGCAGGATGCCGGGGTCGACGCGGCACTGCTGCCGGACTGCCTCAAGGGCGGTTTTGCCGATTCGCTGCCGCTGCAGATCTTCGGCCCGCGCATGGTGAGCGGGAGGTATGACCCGCCGCTCGCCGCCTCGGAGACCATGCTGAAGGATCTCGACACCGCCTGCGAGGTGGCGCGCCAGACGGTGACGCCCTTGCCGATGACGGCGCTGGCGAGCGCGCTCTTCCGCCTGCTGCAGGCGCAGGGCCGCGGCAAAGAGGACCCCGCCGCGCTGCTGTCGCTGCTGGGCTGATGCGCGCACGCCCTGCCCGGCGCAGCCCGGCGACGATTGGCATACGCTTTGCTCAGCTTGGATCCCAGCCGTCACGTCCGAGGCAGCGTCATGATCCCTTACGAGCCGCCCAAACCCGCGGAAGCCATTCCCGTCATCGATCTCTCGGGCAGTTTCTCGGCCGATCCAGCCGACCACAAGGCGGTCGCCTGGGAGATCCATAGGGCTTGCCGCGAGGCCGGCTTCTTCTACGTTGCCAACCACCGCGTGCCGGAGGCGCTGATCGCGGCGGAGATGGCATGGGCCAGGCGCTTTTTCGACCTGCCGCTCGCAGCGAAGCTCGCGCTGTCCCTGAAGAAATCGCCAACCAAGGCCGGCTACGAGCCGATCGGCGGGCAGGTGCTCGACAGCCAGGACGATACAGCCGACACGGCACCGCCCGACCTGAAGGAGAGCTTCTACTGCGGTATGGAACTGCCGGACGGCCATCCCTGGGCCGTCAAGCGCCTGCGCGGCTTCGGCCACAACCAATGGCCCGCCGGCCTGCCGGGCTTCCGCGAGCAGAACGTCACCTATTGGCAGGCGATGACCGATCTTGGCAATCGGCTTCTCTCGCTCCTTGCCCTTTCGCTGGACCTCCCGCCCTCCTGTTTCGAATCCGCCTTCGACATGCCGTTGGCGACGCTCCGCCTCATCAAATATCCGCCGCAGCCGGCAACTGCCGAATTGAACCAGATCGGCGCCGGCGCGCACACCGATTGGGGCGGCATCACGCTCCTTGCCCAGGACGAGATCGGCGGACTCGAGGTGCGCAACGCGGCCGGCGCCTGGATCGCGGCGCCGCCGATCCCCGGCACCTTCGTCATCAATCTCGGCGACCTCATGGCGCGCTGGACCAACGGTCTCTACACTTCCAACATGCACCGCGTGCGGAACAACGATGCCGGCCGCGACCGCTATTCGGTTCCCTTCTTCTACAGCCCGCGGCCGGACACGGTGATCTCGCCGCTGCCCGGCTGTGCGAGCCAGGCGCATCCGCAGCGATTCAAGACCTGCAGGGCGGAAGAGCACATGGCCGAAATGTTCCGCCGTTCCTACGGCTACGCACCGACCGAGGCCGCGACGTGACGTCCGCAGCACCGCGCATCGCGCCCCGCCTCAGCCGCCGCTCTTCCTCGCCGCCTCGCCCGGCGGCAGCAGCAGATCAACATGCGCGAGCTGGCCGATAAGCCGGCGCAGCACCTCCTTGCGATAGGCCGCCATATCGACGCCGGCGAAATCGTAGAAGCCGCGGCCGCTGCGCAAGCCCACGCG
The DNA here is from genome assembly GCA_052143095.1 of Allostellaceae bacterium. Taxonomy (GTDB): domain Bacteria; phylum Pseudomonadota; class Alphaproteobacteria; order ATCC43930; family CGMCC-115725; genus DAHUYF01. The sequence continues at coordinate 6,853 of JBKQTR010000093.1, read as the reverse complement.
GCCCTCGCGCATGTTGCGGTCGACGATCTCCGGCGCGGCAAAACGCTTGTCCTGCATCGCCTCGGCGAGGTAGCGGCTGGCGTAATAGAGGATGTCGCCGCCGCCGTAATCGATGAACTCCAGCAGTCCCATCGCGGCGTAGCGGAAGCCGATGCCGTAGCGTGTCGCCTTGTCGACATCCTCGGCGGTAGCGATGCCCTCCTCGACCAGACGCGCCGCCTCGTTCATGGCGAGCGCCTGGATGCGCGGCACGATATAGCCGGGCGACGCCGCGCAGATCACCGGCACCTTGCCGACCGCCTCGAGCAGCGCCTTCATGCGCGCGAGGATGGCCGGATCGGTGCGCGGGCCCGGGCTCAGCTCGACCAACGGGATGATATAGGCCGGATTGAGCCAGTGGGCGTTGAGGAAGCGCTCCGGCGCCGGCGCGAGCGCCGCCAGCGTGTCGACGAGAAATGTCGAGGTGGTCGAGGCGAGGACGGCATCGGCGCCGAGATGCGGCGCGGCGAAGGCGAGCGACTCGCGCTTCGCTTCCAGCACCTCGGGCACGCCCTCGAAGACGTAGTCGGCGCCTGCCAGCGCTGCCGGCGCCGCCGCGCGGTCGGCAAAGCTGATGCGGCCGAGGATCGCCGGGATCTCCGTCGCGGCAAAAACCCCGATCTCGGCCAGCACGGCGAGCGCGGCCTCGATCTCGCCCAGCGCCTCGCGCTCGAGCCGGCGCGCCGCCGCTTCCGGCCGCTCCTTGACATCGACCAGCACGACGCGATGGCCGGCATAGGCGAAGACATGGGCGATGCCGCGGCCCATCCGCCCGGCGCCGAGCGCGGCGATCACCGGCAGAGTCGCGCTCACGCGATGCCTTCGACGAGCAGCCGCTTCATGCTGGCGCGGTCGAGCCGGTCGAGGCCGAGTGCGCCGAGCGTGCGCGGGCCTTGGGCAAAATCCTCGCCGCACAGCGCGGCGCCGATGCTCAGCAGGCCTCGCCCCACCGGGCAAGGCACGCCGGCCCAGTCGGCAAGCGAGACGAGAAAGGCAAGACCGTAGCCGACGTCCTCGCGCATGTAGCGATGCCGCGTGAGCTCGAGCCGCTCGCGCCAGTCGCCGCTGCCGATGAGCTTGTCATGGGCAAGATTGCCATACATCCAGCGATCGCTCGCATAGTGATCGGCGAGCGGGAAGTGCGGCGGGCCGTAGCCCAGCGCCTCGCGCAGCGCCATGCGCTCGCCGTCGAGCGCGGTGGTGACGCGGCGGATGCCCGGCTGGGTCCCCTCGTTGTGAATGTCCCAATGCGGGAAATGCTCGATCGGCCCGGCATTCATGAGGATGAGCGGCGGATGGATGATCGGCCCGGCATTCATCAAGGCCGCGCTCAGCGCATCCTCCACCGGCTCGATGGCGGGATAGGCCTGCTTGATGACGGCGAGCGCGACCGCGCCGAGCCGCGCCGGGAACACGCCGGTCGGTAGGCGGGTGGCGCGCGTGGTGATGGCGATCTCGGCGGCGCCGTGCTTGCGCGCGAGATAAGGCAGCGTGCCGGTCTCGGCGAAAGCCACCTCGGCGGTCGATCCGGCGGCGCGCAGCGCCCGCGCCATGACATAGCTGCCGAAGCTGCCCGGCGGCAGGAACACGGTCTGGCCGTCGCGCAGATGCGGCGCCAGGGCGCGCGCGAGATCGAGCTGGGCGAAGGCCGGCAGCGGCGCGATGACCAGCTCCGCCCCGGCGAGCGCCGCCGCCAGCGACGTCGTTGCAAGACCGAGGCGGATGGTACGCCGGCCACGATAATCCCTCAGGAGAAGCGCGCCAGCCTCGAGCACTGGCGCGAAAGCGCCGGCGTCGCGCCGCCAGAGGCGCACCTCATGGCCCTGCTCTGCCAGATCGGCCGCGGCGGCGTAGCTGCCGTTTCCCCCGCCCAGAACGGCGATGCGCATCCCGTCTCGCCTACCCTACCCTAACCGGCGGCGATTATGCCGGCGGCGGCTGCAATAAACAAACCGTGTGAGTACAGAATGCTTTCTGCGCCGCGCCGCAGCGGCGTAGCGCCCGATCGACCTCGACCGCCTTGCCGTCAGCCCGCCCGCGTCGTCGCGGCGGCGGGTGTGATCTAGGGCGGTGCCCGGGAGCCGGTCGGCCCGCCCGCGCATCCAGCGCCCGCGCCGGGTCGTAGATGGAAGGTCGGGCGCGAAGTCGATAAGCTGCTCGCGGCAGGATGCGGCCCTCCCCCGGGGCGACGCGGCCGAGGAGAGAGATGATGCTGCACCGAATGGCGGTAGCCGTGATCGCGGGCATGCTGGGGGCCCTTCTGGCCGCGGGGGGCGGCGGCGCGCACGCCCAGGACAAGACAGCGATCATCAAGCAGCGTCAAGCGCTGATGAAGCAGCAGGCCGCCGCTCTGAAGGTCATTCAGAACTATGTGTCCGGCGGCGCCGACCGCGACACGGCGACCGCCAAGGCGGCGGAGCTGCTGACCTTGCCGCCCCAAATCACCGGCTTGTTCCCGCCGGGAACCAGCATCGTCGACTTTCCCGGCGCCACCCACGCCAAGCCCGAAATCTGGGAGCAATGGGACCGGTTCAAGGACGTGCCCGTCGTGCTGCGGCGTGCCGAGCAGCGCCTCGCCGACGCCATCAGGGCGGGCAACAAACAGGACGTGCTCGACGAGCTCGACACGGTGGGCAGGACCGGCTGCGGCGCCTGCCACACTTATTTCCGCGCGCCCCTGGACGACTAGGCTGCCCCTCTCCCCTCGCGGCTTCAAAGTGCGAGGCTTCGAGCTTATTTAATTAGTCTGGTGTAAAGTGCCGAAAATGCCGAAACTGTTGCAGCCGCGGCGGATCGGCCGGGACCGCCAGATACTAGGGGGGTGATCGTCGTGGAGGTAAAACGAGGCATTTGGCGCGATAGTTGGCGCCTCGCGAAGCCCTACTGGTCGTCCGAGGAGAAGGCCTGGGCATGGGGCTTGGTGGCGGCGATCGTCGTCCTGAATTTCCTGGCCGTCGCGATCATCATTCTGCTGAACAAGTGGCGGAAGGACATCTTCGACGCGCTGCAGCATTACGACCAGCCCGAGTTCATCTGGCAGCTGGGCGTCTATGCGGTGCTGTCGGTGCTCTCGATCACCTTCTTGGTCTACCAGACCTATCTCGGGCAGATGCTGCAGATCCGCTGGCGGCGGTGGCTCACCCGCCGGTACCTGAACGCCTGGCTCGACGAGCGCGCCTACTACCGACTGCAGGTCAGCGATACCGGCACGGACAACCCCGATCAGCGCATCGCCGACGACCTCGACCGTTTCACCAAGCACACGATCGCGCTGACCATCGGCACCACCGGCTTTCTCAATGCCGGCATCACGGTGGTGTCCTTCCTCGCCATCCTCTGGTCGATCTCGGGACCGCTGACCATCCCGCTCGGCGAGTGGGGAAGCGTCACCGTGCCGGCCTATATGGTCTGGGTGGCGCTTATCTATGCCGTCGGCGGCACCTGGCTTACCTTCAGGATCGGCCGGCCGCTGGTCCGGCTGAATTTCGATCAGCAGCGCTACGAGGCGGATTTCCGGTTCAGCCTGGTCCGCTTGCGCGAGAACACCGAAAGCATCGCCTTGTACGGCGGCGAGAGCCGCGAGCTCGGCAATTTCACCGACCGCTTCACCAACGTCGTCGGCAATTTCTGGTCGATCATGAAGCGGGTGAAGATTCTCGGCTGGTATACCAGGACCTACGATCAGGTGGCGGTGATCTTTCCCTTCATCGTCGCCGCGCCGCTGTTCTTTTCCAAGAAGATGGAGATCGGCGGGCTGATGCAGACCGCCGGGGCGTTCTTCGAATTGCAGGTGGCACTCTCCTACCTGATCAAGAACTACACCGAGATCGCCGAGTGGCAGTCGGTGGTCGAGCGCTTGAGCGGCTTCGACCGCCGCGTGCGCGAGATCGCCGCCGCCGCCCGCGCGCCGCAGCAGATCGAGGTCCGCGCCAGCGGCGAGGGCATCGAGGTCGCCGATCTCGAGCTCGACCTGCCCGACGGCGCGGCGCTGCTGCGCGATGTCGGCTTTTCGGTGGCGGCCGGCGAGGCGCTGCTCATCGCCGGTCCGACCGGCACCGGCAAGAGCACCTTGCTGCGCGCCATCGCCGGCATCTGGCCTTATGGCCGCGGCCGGATCCGCCTCGGCAAGGGGATTTGCCTCTTTCTGCCGCAGCGGCCTTACCTGCCGCTCGGTACGCTGCGTCACGCCGTGCTCTATCCGCGCGAGGATCTCGCCCTGCCGACTGCCAAGATCGCCGCCGTGCTGCGCGAGGTCGGTCTTCCCGAGCTGGTGGAGGAGCTCGATTCCGCCCAGAACTGGGCGCACCGCCTGTCGCTCGGCGAGCAGCAGCGGCTGGCCTTTGCCCGCGTGCTGCTGACCCAGCCGGCGGTCGTCTTCCTGGACGAGGCCAGCTCGGCGCTGGACGAGGCCTGCGAGGCGATGCTCTATCGACTGTTGCGTGCGGCGCCGTGGCGGCCGACCATCGTCAGCATTGGCCATCGCAGCACCTTGCGCGCCTTCCATGACAGCGTCCTGGATCTCGGCGCGATGCACATGCGCCGCGGCACCCTGACCGTCGTCACCTGAGCGGCTGCCGGCAGCCATTGACGCTGTGCCGCGGCGATCCTACGGTACCGCCCATCGATGGCGCATCGTCTCGCGGGGCGGCCTGTGGCAAGTGAGCAAAGCGAGGACACCAGGACCCACATCGTGCTGGTGAACGACGAGGAGCAGTATTCCGTCTGGCTCGCGGAGCTGCGGGTTCCCGCCGGCTGGCGCGCCGTCGGCAAAACCGGCACGAAGCGGGAATGTCTCGACTACGTCAACGAGGTCTGGACGGATATGCGGCCGCTCAGCTTGCGTCGAGCCATGGATCAACCGGCAAAGGATCAAGGCTGAGGCGCCGTTCGGCCGATACGCCGCCCTTCCCAATCCGCCGACAGCCGATCATCTGAAAAGCGACGCTCGCGCGCGCCGGCGCGCTGCTCCGGTTTCCGACGCGAGAGTGACGCGGCGCACACGGAATTATCCGCCGTGCAGCTCATCTGTCGGCGCGAGGGGCCGTGAGCCGCCGCGCGACGCAGCGCGGTTGCAAAGCGCCGAGGGCAAGCGTAAACCGTTGCTCCGGCGCCGGTTTTCGCCCACTCTGAGGCGCGTGACGTAAGCGGATCGGCAGGGCTCAAGGGTTCGATGGACGGCGCATCGCGTTCCACATCCGAGATCGAGTGGCAAGAGCTGACCTCTGCCCAGATGCCGGTGTGGCTCGACCTGCAGACCGGCACCGATCCGCGCTTCTACATCATCGGCGGCTACCTCAGAATCGCCGGCGCCATCGACCCCGCGATCTTCTGCCGCGCCGTCGCGCTCGCCATGACACGACACGACGCGTTGCGCCTGCGCATCCATGCCGATGAGCCGAAGCAATCCGTCGATTCCGGCCTCGAACCGCCGGTCGAGATCATCGACCTCTCGGACAAACCCGATCCCGAAGCGGCGTTTCTCGATTTCATCGACACGGCATTCGTGCGCGTCTTCGACGGTGACGTGCCGCTGTTCCACTTCACGCTGGCGAAAGCGCGGGAACGGCAATGGCTGCTGCTCATCCGCTATCACCATCTGATCATCGACGGTCTCGGCATCTCGCTGATGATCCGCGCGGTCGCAGACGCCTATGGCGAGATCCTGCGCGACGCTGCGGCGGATGCGACCCAGCTCCTCTCCTATCGCCGCTTCGTCGCCGAGGACGCGACGTACCTCGTGTCGGCGCGGCACGGCCGCGACATCGACTATTGGCGCGAGCGGTTTCGCACCTTGCCGGAGCCGGTCTTCCCGCCGCGACGCAGCGAGGGCACGCGCGACGACTACGTGCCGTCGCGCTCCGTGCAGTTCTGGGTGGGCTGGCCGCGCTACGTCCAGTTCATCGATACCTGCCGCGCGCGCGGCGCAACGCCGTTCCACGTGCTCACGGCATTGCTGGCGGCGCTGCTGGCGCGAACGGCGCAACGCGACGACATCACCATCGGCGTGCCGATCCTCAACCGGCCGACCGCCGATTTCAAGCGCACCATCGGCATGTTCGCGGGAATGATGCCGCTGCGCCTGCAGATCGATACGTCCGGCTCGGTCAAGCAGCTCGTCGCCCATGTCGGCGAGCAGTTGCGGCGCGACTACCGGCACCAACGGGCGCCGATCCAGGACGTGCAGCATGCGCTCGGCCTGGCGCGGTTGGGGCGCCGCCAGCTCTTCGATGTGGCGGTTTCCTACGAGAAGAATGATTACGACTTTCCCATCGGTGACGCCCCGTTCCAGCTGATCGGCCTGACCGGCGGCTACGAGCTCTTTCCGCTCGCGCTCTATGTGCGCGAATATCACCGCGAGAAGCCGGTGCTGTTCGACTTCGCCTTCAATTCGCGCCATCTCACGCGCAGCGAGGTCGAGGATATCGCGCGGCGTTTTCGCTTGCTGTTCGACAGCTATCTCGCCGAGGACGCGACGCGCATCGATGCGTTGCCGCTGCTGTCGGCGGACGAGCGGCGGACGATCACCGCGGGATGGAACGCGACCGCGGCGGAGGTGTCGGAGACGAGTCTGCCGGCCCTGTTCTCGGCGCGGGCGGCGCGCGCTCCGGCGGCGGTGGCGGTGGTTTGCGGCGGCGAGCATCTCAGCTATGGCGAGCTGGAATCGTCCTCGAACCAATTGGCGCGGCGGTTGATCGGGTTCGGCATCGGCCCCGAGACGGTGGTGGGCCTCGCGCTGGAGCGCTCGGTCGAGCTGGTGGGGGCGGTGCTGGCGGTGCTGAAGGCGGGCGGCTGCTACCTGCCGCTCGATGCCGGC
>JBKQTR010000092.1:0-7408 GCA_052143095.1 Allostellaceae bacterium | reverse complement strand
TCACCCGACGCCTCAAGAGCATGGGCATCCGTGATCGGCCGACGGCACCGCGATCGCCTTGGCAGAACGGATACGTCGAACGGCTGATCGGCTCGATCCGGCGGGAGTGTCTCGACCATCTCGTCGTGTTCGGCGAGGCTCACCTCCACCGCACCGTTACGGCCTACGTCTCTTATTACAACGAGCTCCGGACTCACCTGTCACTGAACAAAGACACCCCGATCCATCGACCGATCCACCGGATCGGGCGGATCATTCCAGTGCGCATCCTCGGCGGCCTGCACCACCAATACTGCCGGACGTAGTTTCTAGTAGGTACAGGGATACCCTTACCGCGCCTTCACGTTTCATGATTTCATGATAGAATGGTTTCATGAAACAGGCGGCCGCCCCTGCTCTGGACGAGCTTGACGAGCACCTTCAGATTCAGGTGCCGGCAATCACGAAGCGATACCTGGGAATTCGAGCAGTCGAGACGAGGGAACCGATCCGCGTTATCGTCCTGCGCGCGCTCCAGGCCTATGGCGTACCCGTGCCGCCGGAAGCGATCTCCGATCGGCGGAAGAAGCGGCCGGCATGACGGACGAATTCACGCCACTCACAATCGCGGATTACGCCGCCCAAGCCCTGACAACAGACCAGCGCAGCGACGGCGGATCGCTGACCTTTCCGCTCTTGGGCCTGTTCGGCGAGACCGGGAGCCTCCTGAGCGAGGTCAAGAAAAAGCAACGCGATCGGGCCTCGTACATTGGATATGCCGGCGCCGTCGTCGAGGAATTGGGCGACGTCCTTTGGTATCTCACTGCGGTCGCCGCCAGAGGGGGACTCACGCTAAGCGACATCGCGGCCAACCTCTGTCGAGCCTATTCGGATTGGCAGCGCACCGGCGACACGACGCTCTCGTTCGCTTCCTTGCAGCCCGAAATCATGCCGCGGCCGGCCGAACCAAGCGCCGCCTTCGAAAAGACGCTGCTACAGCTTGCGGGCCAGGTCGGCCTCCTTGTCGCCGACCGGGAATCCGGCCGTCTGACGGAAAACCAGGCGGCGCTCGCCGGCCGCTTGATCGCCATCACCCGCACGCTCATCCAAGCCGCCAACGAAGCCGGGGTTACACTGGAGGCCGCCGCCGTCAAGAATCTCGCCAAGATCTTCGATCGATGGCCCCAGAAGCGCCTCTATCCTCAGCCGCTCGATGCCGGCGCTGATCCCGAGGAACGGCTGCCGCGCGATCTCGTTGTCGACATCTTCGAACGCGATGTCCGCGGCCAGACCTATGTGTTTCAGCGCGCGGGCGGCATTAACATCGGCGATCGTCTGACCGACAACGCAATGACCCCTGATGACTACCGCTTCCACGACGTCTTTCATTTTGCCTACGTCGCCGTGCTCAGCTGGTCGCCGGTCGTACGGTCGCTGCTACGACTCAAGCGGAAGAGCGATCCGAAGATCGATGAGGCACAGGACGGCGCGCGCGCGATCCTGATAGAAGAAGGCGTCACGACCTGGATCTTCGGCCAAGCCGTCGAGCTGGGTCTCTTCGCCGAGATGAACCGAGGCGACCTGCCGTTCCATCTTCTCAAGCACGTCCGGCAATTCGTCGCGGGCTATGAGTCGGAGCATTGCCCGCTTTGGCTCTGGGAGGAGGCAATTTTAGAGGGCTATGCCGCGTTTCGCTTTCTGCGCCAGCACCGCCGCGGCCGCATTCACATCGACATGAACAATCACCGCCTGACCACCGAGAAATTATCGTGAAAACACCGAAGCTTTTCGCCGCGGCGCTCGCAGAGATGCGTCTTCCTTCCGTCTTCAATCCTTACCGAGATTGCTGCCTTGTCCATGACCAGCCCGACGCGGCCCGCGTGCGCAAGCGGAACCTGGTGCGATTTCTAGAAGCGGCGCTAGTCGCGCGCGTCGACACGATCTGGATCGCGCGCGACCTCGGCTATAGGGGCGGCCGCCGGACAGGTGTACCCCTGACCGACGAAATTCATCTCGGGCAGGCCGGTGCCCTCCTGGGCGGCGTGGCGCTCGATCGCGCCACGCGTGGCCCTGTCGTCGCGGAACGCACCGCGGCGATCGTCTGGCGCGTTCTCGCCCGGATCGGCGAGCCGGTGGTTCTCTGGAACATTTTCCCACTGCATCCGCATGAAGCCGGCGATCCGTTTTCAAACCGCTGCCATACCCGTACGGAGCGAGATGCCACATGGCCGCTCCTGACGGCGCTGATCGCGATGATCCAGCCTCGACGCATTGTCGCGATCGGGCGCGACGCCGGCTTGGCGCTCGCTGGCATCGACATTCCGGTCCAGACAGTCCGTCACCCGAGCTATGGCGGTCAAGCGGAGTTCATTGCGGGCGTCCACGACATCTACGGCATCGTTGATGATGGCGGCCGCGTGGAGACTGCCGAACTACCTCTCGCGGGGGCTCATGCCGCAAGCGGCGCCGCACCGGCCTGATCGAACCTGGCGATCATCGCTTCGATGTCGGAGCGCCGCACGCCGCCGGGCTTGTCGATCTCAGCATGGGTAGAGACAACGGTGAGCGCGCCAACACCGAGGCCGCCTTCGCGCGCGACGAATGACATCAGCCGTCCCAGCCCGACGAGATTGCCGAGCAGCTTCTCGATGTAGAAGTGATTTCGGTACATCGCAGTCAGCGTCAGCGTCTTGGCAGCGCCCGGTCGAATCTTGAAGCTAAGAAAGCTTAGGCATTGGCCGCCATAGGGCGAACCGTCGACGTCGCGCAGCGGATCGAACAGCGACAGCTCGAACTTGTTCAGGGCGCGGACCTTTTCGTCTCGAATACGACCGACAATGTCCCAGAGCTGATTCGGCGGCGCTCCCGCTGGCGCCGGATACTGCATCATTCGCTCGAAGTAGTAGCCCGACCAACGTTCATTCCGGCGAACCTTCGGAAGAACCTTGTCGCGGAACACGTCGAAGAAGGCGGGCGCGCCGTACCGGTAGTACAGCCCGGCCGGGAAGATAGTGTTCGCGACGGCTTCGACCGACTTGTCACAGCGGCCGAGGAAGTCGTCGACCACCGCGATGCGGGGATCCCGCCGGGTATTGTTCGCGGCCGGATCGGCAACATCGATGATAACGTTGTAGGCCGAATGGCCGGGTTGGCTATCGACCGCCATTACCGCCGCCCGCCACGCGGCCGGGCAATCAGGCTGCGGCGGAACGGGCAGATACATCGACTTCCTCCATCAGCGTGGCGGCGGCAAACATGCGCGGCCCCAGGAATTGCTCCGTCAGCCAGCCATAGCCGGCATCGCCCCAGCGGGTGCCCCAACTGTTGCGGACAAGAAGCGCTCTCTGTCCATCGACGGTCCCGTGGCCAACAGCGACGACAGCGTGACGGCGCGCGGGTTCCGGCGCCTCGCCGTTCGCCGGATTGATCACCGCCTGGGTCGTCGGCGTGTAGAAGGACCGCGAGAGCATCGTAAGAATGATAACCGGTCGGCCCTGGTCCAACTCGACAATTACTCGGTCGATCGCGGGGCTGGATTTCTCGCCGTCGCGGCCGAACAGCGGCCCAACCTCCGCCGGCGGCGACCAAGAGGCCGCATCGGCCGGGGTCGCGGCCAAATAGGGCCAGCCGTTTTCCTCCGGCTGACCATCCTCGCGCAGCGCCACCAGCATGGTCGACAGCAGCGCGCCAGCGCTCGGAGGCCGCGCCGCCCGCCGCTGCGCCTGGTAGAATGCGTATTCGCACGACAACGGCGCCCACCCCGGGCGCAACGCCGCGTGCGCGTCACTGGCGGCGAACGCCAAACAGGTTGGGCGCGGTCCCTGGTTGCGCGCCGGCCCGAATAGCGGCCGGAGGTCCGCGGAAACCGCGATGATGCTCATGCCGCCTCAAGCAGGCTCCGCCGCTCTGCACGGGAGAGGCCCTCTTCCTCTGGGCCGGTCAGATCGAAATCGACCGTGAGGCTTGACAGTGGCGGCTCGGGATCCCACGGGCGTCGCTCGTTCACGGACATGCAGCCGCGATGTGTGTCGGGCGGGGCGGCGGTGACGCGTCGGATCACTGGACCGCCCACGCCCTCGCCATCAAAGGCTTCGAGTTCATCGCGGACGACGCCGAACCCGCTCGCCTTGAGCTGGTCGATGTCCCACAGATAGCCGCCGCCGCTATGTTCTTCGAGCCGCAGGACAAAGAGGTCGTTGCGGCTGCCGTCGATACGTGTTCTGGCGTCGCATTCCGTCAGCAGCCAGACGTCGCCGCGGTAATCCTGCGGCCGATAGGTTTCCAGCAGGGCGGCCTTGAGCGTGCGAGGCTGGGTCTGCAGCAGTTCGCGGGCGAGTTGGGCCTCAATGAGGCGATGGCGAACCAGTGTCCAGCAGGTCGCTTCGTAGCTGGCACCAATGCGCAGCGCGAGCTGGTAGACGATGATCGGCCGGCGAAATGCTTCAACCGTCCAGCCCTGACGTTCGGCATGCCAGCCGATCAGCCAGCGCGGCATCATGAAGGCGACCGCGAAGGCGTCCGCTTCGACCTCCTGGAAATCTCCCGACGGCTGCGCACCAATCGGCATGCGGCGCAGGATGCTTTCATCATCGAGGCTCGGATCATGCCGCAACGAGAAATGGCCGAGCTCGTGGGCAGCCGTGAAGCGTTGAATGCTCATCGGCCGCTGCGTCGTCACCAGGACGCCGGGCGCGGGATCTCGCAGATAGGCGCCGAGCAGGCCTTGCAGCGGGCGCAGGAGCAACGGCAGCTCGATCGTGTGGATCGCCCCAAACACATCGACGTTACCGCCCCGCAAGCCGATCTCTTTACGTAGGTCGAGCTGTCCGTGGAGCCGCGCCGCTGCCATCGTCCCGGCGCGGACAGCGCTTGCGTAGTCCGACGCCGCCATAGATCAGCCCTGCGCCGCGCGTGACCGGGCGCGCAGATATTCGGCGAAGCGCCCGAGTTCATCGCGATCCGACTGCGACAGATCGGCCGCTTGGCGCGCGAGATGCGCGACATCCACGGGCAGGCTCGCCCCGGCTTCGTCCTCGCCCGTGAAATAGGCGACAGGCTGCCGATAGAGCTTGGCGAGGCGCGTCAGCTCGATCGCCTCGACCCTGCGCTGGCCATTTTCAATATCGGTAAGCGCAGTCCGCGGGATCTTCAGATACGTCGCCACCTCTTCCTGTTTGAGGCCAAGATATTTGCGCGCTTCCCTCAGTCGATCGCCCAGGCGACGACGCTCTTCTTCGTCGCTTTCCCGCTGAAGTGCTAAATCGGTCATGGCTTAGCTCCTTTCCTCTTGATCCATTGCGCTTCGATCCGTGGCAGCAGGTGCTCAAGAGCACTTTCCACGGAAACATAGCCGCCAGCGCGCACCACGCTTTCCGGCAGTTCGAAGCCGACGACTGGCTCGACCGCGCAGAGAATGGAGACCACCACGAGCGAGTCGACCTGGAAGGCCGTTTTGGCGATTTGCCCCGGCGAAGTGGGTAGCGATATGCCTTTGATCGATGCCTCAGCCTTGATCGCCTCGATCAGCTCGCCGCGGAGGCAAGTTTCTACCGCCGCTACTGGAAACGTCGCAATCGCAGATCCTGGTGGAGCGATCGTGTTCACATCGGCCTCTGTGTCTTTCTTAGACCCAAGCTAAATATAATGTCGGAATTTCAGACATTCAAGAAGTTTATCGCGCGGCCTCGCAAGCGGGCTTCCGGACGACATACCCCCTGCCGCGTCATCTGTGAGGTTGCGCACCAAATGGGAGGGCCGGCGAGGCTCCCTATCATACGATCCCACGCCAAAGGGCACGGCGCTTCGGTATTGGGGGAAGGCCTTCCCCCTGGCCGGCGCTGAGATCGCCGGCGCACCCCCTTCTGCTGGGGACACCCCCGCAACGCCCCCGCCCCGACACTTCGCTCGTGCTGATGGGCATGAATGCGCCATCCGCTAACCGGTGTCGCAACATTGGTCGGCCACGCCGGGTTCCCGGTAATTCGCAGCAGCGCTAACTCCGCCGATGCCCCTGGTCGGTGCAGCCGGCGTACTTGTTCCGACAAACCCCGCTGACACGCTCCCTATCCCGCTCATCGCTGAGCGTCGGCCAGTTTGGCGCGGCCGCCCGCATGTCAACGGCTGCGCCGTTCCCGCGGCGGTCGTCAAGCCGACCGCTCCCGTGACATGCGGGCTTGCTGCCGCGCTCCTCCGGCCTCCGTCGCTCACGAAGCGGGAAACGGAGGTTCAAATGTGCAGGGTTCTCAACAAGCACGCGGCCGGCAGGCATGATGGTGCAGTTTACATTGGGCGCGGCAGCAAGTGGGGCAATGCGTTTCGCATTGGCATCGACGGAGATCGTGCGACCGTCATCGCGAAACACGCCCGCTGGCTGCGCGATCAGCATCACTTGCTGCGCGCGCTCGATGAGCTTCGCGGCAAGGATCTGCTGTGCTTCTGCGCGCCGGCGGCATGCCATGGCGATCTGTTGCTGCGGCTCGCCAACGCGTCGCGCGAAGAGCGCATCGCATGGTGGCGCTCGGCAGCATGATCGCCGCCTGCACATCGCGGAGTCGCGTGTCGTCAAGGCGCCCCGGCGGAGATCCGATCGACCACCGCCGCAGCCGGGCCTGCGGCTTAGAGTGAGAGGCAGGCCGGGTCGGCCGTGACGGGTTGGAGGTCGCGAGAGAGGCTCGCGGCGCCCGTCGCGAGACCCGCGATGTCACGTTCAGCCGCAGGTGCTCGTTCCGGTCAGGACCGGACGGGCCTCTATTCCGAAATCACCGACAAGATCATCGCCGAGCTGGAAGCGGGCCGCGTGCCGTGGACCCAGCCCTGGGGGACGGCGGCGGCAAAGGCGCCGCTCGCTATGCCGAAGAACGCGGCGACGCAGCGCCGCTACTCCGGCGTGAATGTGCTTATCCTCTGGGACGCCGTCATTGCACGCGGCTTCGCCGGCCAGAGCTGGCTTACCTTCCGCCAGGCCCTGAGCCTCGGCGGCAACGTCCGCAAAGGTGAGCGCGGCACTACCGTCGTCTATGCCGACCGCTTCATCCCCGATGACGAGCGCAAGCGGGCGGAGCGCGACGGCGACGATCCCGGTGCGATCCCGTTTCTCAAGCGATTCACGGTCTTCAACACCGATCAATGCGAGAACCTGCTCGACGGGCTGGCCACCGTGCCGCCACCTGTGGCGGAGGGGCTGATCCTCCCACAGGCCGAGGCGCTGATCGCAGCGACCGGCGCCGACTTCCGGGTTGGCGGCGATCGCGCTTTCTACAGCCCGACTCAAGACTACGTTCAAGTGCCGCGGCCCGACGCCTATTTCGAGCCCATCAACTGGCACCGGACCGCTCTGCATGAGCTCGGTCACTGGGTCGGTCATCCCTCGCGGCTGGCCCGCGACATGTCGGGCAGCTTCGGATCGGCGCTGTATGCCAAGGAAGAGCTG
>JBKQTR010000091.1:0-17469 GCA_052143095.1 Allostellaceae bacterium | reverse complement strand
GCGTCACTGCCATCTACGACGTGCACAGCTACGACACCGAGAAGCGCCAGGCGCTTGAGGCGTGGGCTAGGCGGTTGGACGAGATCGTCTCGGGTAGCGCGCCGGCGTCGAACGTCACGGAGCTGCGGCGCGCGTAGTCAGCCGAAGTCGCCTATATTATACAGGCGCTTGCATCGTGCGGCGTTCTGCCGCAGAGCCGCCTACAGCAAAATGAGCGTTTGGCATTTGTAGCGTGCTCTTGAAACGGCACGCTACGCCTCGGCCTCTGCCGGAGCGTTTTGCTCTAGCGAGGGCTCGAATGCCAAAATCCTCCAATACTCCTACATCAGGCGACGAGCCGCGCTTCCTCCGCGAGGCTGACGTAAGACGCCGCACAGGCTTATCCCGCACGACCAGGTGGCGCCTCGAACGCGACGGCAAGTTCCCGCCGCGCCGCCAGCTCAGCGCCAACACTGTGGCGTGGTGGAGTACCGAAATCGACGCCTGGTGCCAAAGCCGGGTCGCCCAGGCGGTCATGCCGCCGGGAGCGCCCGACATACCGGCGCTGGCCGCGGTTGTCGGCGCCACTGAGGCCGCGGTGCCGAAGCGCGGGGGCAGCGGCAGGCGCAAGGCGCGGCGGCCAGAAGAGACCAAGCCCGTACGACAAGGCCAGCCATGAGCGGGACGACATCGCTCATCGGTGCAGGCGAAACGGCAGAGCAGGCTGCAGCTCGCTTGCTCGAGCAGTTGCGCACGTTCGACCCGCAGGCGCGGCGCGCACTCCTCAGCGAATTAGCGAAGGTGGCGGAGGTGTCGCCACTAGCTCGCTGGGTTATTCTGCACCACTTCGCTGCCAAATCTGCAGGTATC
The DNA here is from genome assembly GCA_052143095.1 of Allostellaceae bacterium. Lineage (GTDB taxonomy): Bacteria > Pseudomonadota > Alphaproteobacteria > ATCC43930 > CGMCC-115725 > DAHUYF01. Next base: position 16,620 of record JBKQTR010000091.1, on the reverse strand, counting down.
GCCAAAGCGACCAGAGCCGACTTCGCCGAGATGTTGGCGGCTGACAATCCAATCAAGGCTCTCGAGGAGCTAGACCGGCAGCTTTCCGGAGCGATCCAGGGCATGCGGGTCACGCGCGACAAACAGGGCCGGCCGCACCTCAGGATCAAGCTGCATGGGCAGCCTGGATGGTTCGGCCGCAAAGAGGCGCGCGCAGCTCGCGACAAGGCCAACGCTATTAGAACGACATGACGAGTTGCGGCGGATAGGCCGGCCAGCCGACAAGCCCGCTTCCGCACGGGCTTCCGCCGCGACGCCTTTAATGCGGCAGCGCCAGCGGAGGCGCGATGGCCAAGACCGACGATGAGCGACCGGAAGAGCGCGACCAGCGCGAACAGGAAGAACGCGAGCAGCGTAAAATAAGACGGCGGCCACCGGACAAAGCCGCCCCGCTGCCGCCGGCGGTGCTGCGCCAGCTATGGGGATGGGGCATTCCCGGCGGCTTTGAATACGGTCCGTCCCCGGAAAAATTTGCGGCTGTGCTTCACGACTTTGGCCCGCTCCCGGAGGACGGACAGTTGCAGCTGGCGGAGTGGCTGGCAGCGGTGGCGCGAGCGCACTTCCGGCGCAAGTTGCAACCGAAATTCTTTCTGAGCCCGGCAAAAGAGTCGGCCTACCTCAAGCAAATCAGCGCGACGGCCAAGCGCCTTCTCGACCTTATCGAGGACCCGGCGCGCATCGCGAACGGTCGTCTGAGGGGCCTAGGCACCGCTCATCCCATCATGACCAGTTGGCTGTTGCCCGAGTTGCCCCGCGTGGCGGTCGAGCGCCGAAGCGCGGCGGCAACTATGGGCGCCGTCGAAAGGGCGGACACGTTGATCGTGCTCCTGGCCGATCTGGAAGAAGCGGCCGGGCGTGCCTCGCAGGCTGCTGCTCGGCAGGTTCAGCGCGGTCACGGCGGCGCTCGAAATACTCCAAAGCCGGTGGGACAACTGATCCGCGACTTCATCACGGTCTACAGGGAGCTACGTCGCGACTTTCCCACTAGCGGACGTGCACCCGCATGGGGTGGCGCGCTGAAGCGGTTCCTTCACGCCAGTCTCGATCTGCTCAATGAGCAAGGCGTCGACGATTACGTGCTCGAGCGGCAATGGCGCATCCGCCGCTAATTGTGGTGTTTCAAATTCCGTCGCGTTTTGAAACGCCGGATTTTCTCGTGACGGCATCGCGCTTATGGTGAATCGAACAGCCGCTACCGGCCGCAAAAAAATGCCGCCCCCGAAGAGGCGGCAAATTGTTTGGAAAGACTCGGTGAATATGCTCGCGCGCGCGTCATCGCGCAATCCCATTTCGAAGCCGCACCGTAACGCCGTCGCCCGTGGCGGCGGGGAAGATGTCGTTGGCGCCGTGCTCGATCTCGCTCGGCGCTTCGGCCCGATCTGGCCGCAGACGCCGCAGAAAACTGGATACCGCGGCACGAACGGCAGCAGGGATGCGACCCAGGACGAAGCGACCATTCGCCGATATTGGACGGCACACCCCGAAGCGGTCCCGGCTTTGATGACCGGCGCGGCGTCCGGGATCGTGGTGCTCGACATCGACATCAAGGGCGGCCGGAATGGGCTCGACAGCTTGGAGCTGCTAGGCGTCGTGTTCCACCCAGCGACCCCCACCGCGCATTCGCCATCCGGCGGCCTGCACATGCTCTTCCAACATCCGGGGCGTGTCGTGCCCAGCAGCATCGACAAGATCGCGCCAGGGCTCGAGGTGAAGGGTGATGGCGGCTGGATCACCTTGCCACCTGGCCCAGGTCGTTTCTGGGACCCGGTTTGCGGGCGCGACACCCCGCTCTTGTCGATGCCGGACTGGATGATGCCGCCGGAGCCGGCCAAGCCGCACCCCGCCGTGCGAAGGCCGATCCGCTCGAGGCCGTTGTCGCCCTACGCCGCGGCCGCGCTCGAAGGAATCATCCGAGACATACTCGACGCTCCTGCCGGCGCCCAGCGCGACACCATGAACAGCGAGGCTTTCAGTCTCGGCGGCTTGGTCGCGGGTGGCGTCATTCCGGCCAACGTGGCGCTTTCTGAACTCGAGTGGGTCGCGAGCAAGATTTGTCCGTTCGATCCGCGGCGTCCCTGGCGCCCCGGCGATGTGAAGCGTGTCCTCCTCGATGCCTATGTCGCCGGCCAGAAGGTGCCGCGGGAGATCCCTCGTGGATGACGAAACTGAGCGTGAGCTGAAGGAGCGCCAAGCGCGCTGGCACCGAGAGACAAGGGATGGCGCAGACGCGCCGCATTCCGGCAATGGGCGCATCCACGAGGATGACGTTCTGCCGCTCAAGATCACCAACCCGGTCGAGTTTCAGGATTTGGTGATCCCGGAACGCCGCTGGGCAGTCGCCGACTGGGTTCCCGAACCTCTCATTACGGGCCTCTATGGCGATGGCGGCATGGGCAAAAGCCTGCTGCTGCAGATGCTGCTGACGAGCGCCGCGCTCGGCCGCTCATGGCTCGGCATTCCGATCCGCAAGATGCGCTCTCTCGCGATCTTCTGTGAAGACCCTGAGGAAGAGCTCCAGCGACGCCAAGCCGACATCAACCGCCACTACGGCGTCGACATGCAGGATCTCGACAACATGTGCTGGATCAATCGGTTCGGCGCGGACAACCTGCTGATGGAATTTGAGGGCATGGCGCGTCGCGGTACGCCGACCCCCTTCTATCGGCAGGTGGTCGAGATCGTCGCCGACTTCAGGCCCGAGATCATCCTCATCGACACTGTTGCCGATACTTTTGGCGGTAACGAGAACGATCGAGGACAAGCACGCTATTTCGTGCAGGTCGGACTCGGCGGACTTGCGCGCCTGATCGACGGCGCCGTGGTCGCCTCGGCTCATCCATCGAGGGCGGGGCTCAGGAGCCGCGAGGGCGACAGCGGGTCGACCGCTTGGAATGCAGCCTTTCGTTCGCGGCTCTACCTCTCGACGCCCGAGAGGCCAGAAGGCGTTGCGGACGGAGACGACAAAGCGCCGGACACCAACGAGCGCGTCCTCGAACGGAAGAAGGCCAATTATGCCCCACGTGCCGAGAGTATCCGCCTACGCTGGCACGATGGCGTTTTCGCTCCGATAGCGCCGCCCAGCCACAACATCGTTGATCAGGTCGATCTCGACAACCGCGTGCTCGACGAGATGAGGGCCATGATCGAAACGGGAGCAAAATTGCCCTCGGACTGGAACACCCATCACGGCTTCGCGAACGTCGTCCGCAAGCGCTCTGGCTTCTCGGCGTATTCACAGCAAGCCATCGTCGCGGCACAGGACCGTCTGATCAAAACGGGCCGCGCTGTGAACGTATCGATGGGGCCGCCATCCAAACGGCGCCAATACATTCGCCCAATCGACCTGCGATACGCCGGCGAGGCAGCACCACCATCAGCGTCCGAAGCTTCTTCCGAGGGGGGGTTCCAAGGGGGGTTCCAAGGGGGTGCCGAGGGGTTTCAAGGCCCGTTCGAAAATGCCGAAACGACTTCGAAGGGGCAAGAGGCGCAAACGATAAACGCGAACGCCTTACCGTCTGCGAAATCCTCGCGTGTTTCAAAAAAGGGTCCGGAGGGCTTCCAAGGCCCTTCCAAGGGGTTCCAAGGCCCTTCCGAGGCCCCCTTCCAAGGCCATTCCAAGGGGGTGCCGAGGGGTTCCGACGGGGTGTGCTTCCACCCTCCCTATAACCCTCCCGACCCTCGGAGCGGGTCCGAGGGCGCCCAGGGGGGCGCTCGGCCCATCCTCGGGAGTTCTGCGATCGATCATCCTTCCATCGGCGAAGAGTCTTCGCAGGCCCCTTCCGAGGGGGTGCCAGGAAAGATCCCGTCAACGCCGAGTTCAATCGTATCAGAGCCCGAAACCGCGGCGCCGGCTCGCCTCTCGGCCAGCAAGTGTGCGGCGCTCGGAGCGCTCGGCTACCGGCCTGAAGAGATCGCCAGCCTGTCGCTGGCGGAGGCGATAGTGATCCTTGCAGAGGGCACCAGGCCGTGACCCTCGCATCGATACGCGCGACCGAACAGCGCCTGCACGCCGCGGGATTAATTCCGCGCCCATACCAGAGCGAGGCCGCCCAGCTTGGCGCGGCGGCGCTGCGCCGGCGGGGAAACAGTTTGCAGATCTTGCCGACAGGATCGGGCAAGACGATCGTGGCGCTGCTGGCTGCGCGAGAGGCCGGCTTCGGCCGGGCGCTCGTCGTGGTGCACCGCGCCGAGTTGGTCGACCAATGGCTCGACGCCTGCATGAAGGTGCTCCCGGGGGTGCCGGTGTCGCTGGTCACCGCCGAGGGCAAGGATTGGTCGGGTCGCATCGTCGTCGCCATGGCGCAGACGCTCGCCAAGGCCGCGACGCTGGAAACCATGCCGGCGATCGACCTCGTCATCCTCGACGAAGCCCATCATGCCACAGCGCCGACTTGGCAGGCGATCCTCGATGCGGCGCGCGAGCGCTGCCCCCGATTGCGGATCTACGGCTGCACGGCGACGCCCGAACGCGGCGACGGCCAGGGCTTGCACCGCGTCTTCGACAACGTGAGCTTCGACCTGCCGCTGCGGGAGCTTGTCGACGGCGGCTTCGTTGTCCCGCCGCGCGCGTTCATGTTCGATCTCGCGCCGCCCGATGTGGTCGACGCTGCGGTGAGGAATGCCGCCGACTTCGGCGAGCAGGAAGGCGTCGCCGCCGTGCTCAACACGCCGGAGCGTAACGCCGAGGCAGTGCGGCTTTGGGCTGAGAAGGCCGGAGATCGGGCGACGATCGCTTTTACGTCGACGGTCGAGCATGCCGCCGCCATGGCTGAGGCATGGCGCGAGTCCGGGATCTCGGCCGAGCTGATGAGCGGTGAGACGCCAAGAGGTGAGCGAGCGGCGATCCTCGATCGCCTGCGTCGCGGCGAGACGCAGGTGGTGACGAACGCGATCGTGCTTACAGAAGGCTTCGACGAGCCCCGGGTCGGGTGCGTCGCACTGCTACGCGGCTGTTCGCACAAGAGCCTGTTGATCCAGATGGCGGGCCGCGGCCTCAGGCCGCTCGATGCCGCGCGCTATCCCGGGTTGGTCAAACCCGATGCCATCGTGATCGACTTCGGCCGCTCGCTCGCGCGCCATGGCGACCTGATCGCGGGCAGGAGCCTTGCCGATCGGATCGCGGGCGATGCGGCGCAGAAGGAATGCCAGAACTGCAGCGGCGAGGTGCCGGCGGCGGTGAGGGAATGCCCGCTCTGCGGCCACGAGTTCCCGGCCAAGGCCATCGATCATGCAGACGAGCTCGACATCGCGGCGGCGACGCGGGAAGCGCGGCTGCTTGAGGTCGATGTGCTCGCCAGCTCGCAGTTCGCTTGGACGCCGATCGACGATGACGGGCTCATTGCCGTGGGCTTCGACGGGTCGGCAGCCTTGCGGCACATGGGGCGCGGCGTGTGGGTTGCCGTCGGCCTGCCGAAGGAGGGTTGGGCGGTGCCGTTGCGGGTGGGGCCGCGCTACCTCGCACTCTCGGCGGCCGATGATTTTCTGCGTATGACCGAGAGCGGCGAAGGGGCACACAAGACGCGGGAATGGTTGGAACGGGCGCCGACGGCACGTCAGCTTGAGCTGATGGCACGGTACCGCATCGCCTCGCGAGGTCTGACGCGATACGGTGCGGCATGCCAGCTGAGCTGGGAATGGCAGCGCAAGCGCATCACCGCGGCGGCGCTTGAAGCGATGCGACGGAGGGCATGATGACCGACGAAGCCAAGACTGGCGAGCGTCACGACGTTGTGAAGCCGATGACGGGCGCCGAGAGGGCGCGCGCCTATCGCCGGCGCCGGAAGGATGGACTCGTGCCGGTGACGGTCGACGTGTTCGAAGTCGAGATCTCGCTCCTCGAACAGCTCAAGTTCATTCCGCCTGGCCAAGGCAGCAACCGGATCAGCGTTGGAAACGGTGTGACGCTGGTTCTCGACCGCGCCATGCGGGCGCTTGCGGCGGGCACGCTGCCGCCCTGAGCGCGTTTAACCAAGGGGAGGCAAGGTGAGAGGCGATGAAGCGCATGCTGGCGAAATTGCGAAGGCAGCCCAACACCGCCCACGGCGACGACACCGCCGAGGAGGAGGATCTGCAGCGCGCGCGGCTCGCTCGAGCGCGGCGGCGGAAGCGCGCCGGCGGCAAGGTCGCTGGCCGCAAGGCGCCGCGCCGCATTGACCGACGTGCGCGGCAAGACGGGGGCGCCGTCGACCAATGGCAGGCAAATCAAATCGCCGGCGCTACCGGCAAAGGCGTTCCGGAAGAGGATGTTAAGGCGGGTAATCAGATCCAGGCAGAACCGCGGGACGAGGCGAGCTCGCGAGAAGTGGCGAAGATTCAGGGGGGCCTGACGCACAGCCAGATTCGGAGACTGTGGAACACGCAGGGCGTACCGACGGACAAGAGGAATATCTGAGAGTGAGCGACATGAGCAAATCACCACGATCAGCGATGACGCGCAGCAGACGGAAACACGCCGCCGCCATAGCTGTGATAATCACCCCAATCCGGACGGACGCCGACGACACGGCCGTGCACGACGAGGATGATCCGTCGCCGCGCCGGCGCCTCAAGCGGAAGCGTCGCGCTGGCGGGAAGGTGCTGGGCGCCAAGCCCATGCGCCGGATCGACAAGCGCGCGCGTGGCGGCGGCGTGGCCGAGGTTCACCCGCTGGTCCGAAGCGCGCCCGAGCCGCGCGCCCACATCGCGGCGCAGATCAGGGCAATGGCCGACCCGCAGCACGTGAAGGATGCGGTTTTTGTCGCCCGCGGGAACGAGGCCGCCATACCGCGCCGGCTTCCCCGAGGCGTCCACGCTGTCGAGCGTCGAGAGGGGGTGCTTTTGACGACCAATCTGGCCAAGGCGCGCGCCTTCGCACGGAAGCCGGCCGTCGATGATCGCGACCTCGCGCAGCTTCTGGGATTGCCCGAAAGCAAAGGCGATGTCATGGCGGCGGCTCTGCGAGGTGATGCAGTTACGACCCATGAGGCGCACGACGCTCGCGGCCGAACGATCGCGGAGGCTTTGTCGTCAGGAAGGCGATCGCATGAGACTGCGGCGGCGATCGGCGCCCAGGTTCCTGCCGGTGGGCGGCTCGTCTCAGACTCAATCCACAACTATGCCGCCCGCAAGGCGCCGCGCTTCGGCGCCGGCGGTGTTCGCCGGCGGCAGCAAGGGGGCGAGCTCGAGCAGCCCGAAGCAGGCGGCCAGTTCGGCCCTGGCGATGCGCCGCGGCCGGCGTGGCAACGCGTCATTCCCGAACAGCGCGGTGATGTCCAATGGGGATACCGGAGGGGCGCCCTGGCCGATCCGGATGACCCGGCAGGCGAACGCGAGATGGACCAGATCGGGCACGGCATCACGCGCAGCCAGCTACAGCTGCGCCGACCGGGGTACAAACGCGACATCTGATGCGGCCGAGGCGCGCGAGGCAGGGAGCTCGGGTGGGCCTGCAGCATCGTGGCCCGGCCTCCCGGTCATGAATGCCTCGAATTCAGGGAATTTTTAGCGTTGACTGCAACCTTCCGTTGGCGCGATTATCAGTGCAGCTTATGCACGGCACCCGGTCATGCCCTCGCGACACCGCGCCAGAGAGATCGGAAAGTCATTTACAGGACTTGGCGTCTATTCAGCACCGCAGGCCGCCCGCCTGATACACACCCGACCGAGCGAAGTCCGGCGGTGGCTTGGCGGGTATCGGCATCATCCTCCTTTGTGGGAGCCACAGCTCCCGAGCAGCGACGGCGAGCTGCGGCTGGGCTTCCTAGACCTGATGGAGCTGCGTTTTGTTCGGGCGTTCCGCGCGCACGGCGTGAGCCTGCAGCACATTAGGCAGGTGCTCATCAAAGCGCGCGATATGATTCGGCCAGATCATCCGTTGTCGACGCGCACCTTCAAGACAGACGGCAAGGACATTCTGGCCGAAGTCGCTCATCAAACCGGCGACAAAGGCTTGCTCAATCTTCGAAACGAACAGTGGGGCATGACCGCTGCGATCGAGCCGAGCATCGTCGCAGACGTCGTCTTTTCGGCCGATGATTGGGCCCGTGCATGGTGGCCGCTCGGCCGCCACCGTAATGTCGTGGTCGATCCTCAACGCGAGTTCGGTCAACCCGTGCTCGACAAAGAGGCCGTGCCAACTCGAGTGGTCGCGTTGACGTTCAAGGCCGAGAATCAGGACATTCAGCGCGCATCTCGTGTCCTAGGGATTTCGGTCGCCGCCGCCAACGAGGCTCTGGAGTTCGAGCGCGCCTTCGCGGCGTGAAGTTTTTCTTTGATAACTGCGTCTCGCACCGATTTGCCGAATCGATTCACGCGCTGGCTGATCACGACGGTCATTCAGCCGTGGCGCTGCGCAAGATGTTTGCACCTGAAACTGCCGACGCCGCATGGATCGAGGATCTTGCCCGTGCCGCTGAGGAATGGACGATCATCACAATGGACACCGGGGAACCGGCGCATCCCTACCGTGTGAGTACCCTTGCTGCGAACAAACTGAGAGTTTTTGTGCTGCTGCGGAGTTGGACGCGACACAGCTTTTGGCTGCAGGCTCAGCGGCTCGTTCAGTGGTGGCCCGTCATTCAGGATGATGCGGATCTCCACCGTGCTGGAACGGTTCACGATGTCCCGTATCGGTTTACGAGGGGCAGGAGTTTGGTTCGGCGGTGAGCCGTGATCGCGGCCCCGAGTTCTACCGCCGACGGGCGCTCGCGTCAGCCGTTTGGCGCGGCCGCAGCGCTGGATCGTCCGCAATCGGATGCGGGAAGCCTTCAAACGCCCGCGCCCTCAACGGGGAGGGGGCGTGCACGCGCAAGTCGGGGGTCGAGCGCCATCCCCCGACCGACCGCGGCGTGTGTGGCGCAGCTACATCGCCCACGGCCCGTCGTCGCCTTCCTCCCTCGCGATCGCCGGTAGATCGAATGCCGGGGCGGCCCGTGCCGGTTCCGCTGGCACACCGCGAGGGTTGGCTCGCTATGCGATCGGCTCTGTTTTAATACATGACGCCAAAGCCGTAGCGCTGGTAGTCATCGCCGCTCGACGTGGCCGGCGCACCGCCGCCGGAAGATTGGCAGGCACTCAGCAAGGCGATGATCGCCGTCGAGGCGAGAAGAGCGGCACGTTTTGCCGTCCAGGACTGCCGCTTGAGCTCCATGGCACCCTCCCTTGGCCTCGACGCTAGGGATCGCGGCTCGGCGGTGTCAATCTCCAGGCAACCAGTAGGATGTTAGGTGGCGCTCCCCTGGCACGGCCGCTTTTACTCGCCGTCCTCGGCCTCGGCGTCGCCCTCGTCCGGCTGCTCCTCGGCCTCTCCGTCGATCGTGCGCGTGATGCGCCTTTGCTCCGCTGCCTTGAGCATGTCCACGTTTGCGCGGAAGCGTGCCAACTCCTCCGGCGAGAGGTCGCTCAGGAGATCGCCCAGCGCGATGCGCCCTTGACCATTGGGCGATGGGTCCGGGGGTGGTAAGTCCAACACGCTCGGCCTAAACCCGCGTAATCCAAGAGCGCGGGCCAAGTTTTGGATTGCACCGTTTTTGCCGTGTAGGCGAATCTTGGTAATCTGCTCGATCATGCCAAGCGGCGCGTTCTTCATCGGGCGCGTCAAAACCTCGACGCTGCTGATCGCCGCGGCCATGTCGTCGTCCAGCTCATTGATGTGGCGAAGCATGCCGTCCGGCCCGAAAAGCTTGCGGGGGTCGCAGAAGGCGAGTCTGGCCATCTCGGTCACCAGCCGTTCGGCGGAAATCTCCAGCCTGATTGCGAGTTGACCCTGCCGCTTGGCGATTTCGCCCGCAATCTCAGGATTTTTCAAGAGATCATGTCCTTGACGGTCGGCAGTTCGAAGGGAGTAGCCCGCCTCCCTGGCGGCCTGTGTGGCATTTCCCGTCTTGACGAAGACCAGCACGAATTTTCGCTGTCTCGCGTTGAGCTTGCCCCTGGCCATTGGTCAGCACGCTCTCTCGGCGATGCCCTCGAGGGTGCGGATGGCCTCGGCGATCAACCACCAGGCGACCTCGTCTCCGGGCTCGTCAGTCCTGGCGCGCCAAGCCAGCGCGAAGCGGCAGCATGCCTCGTCGTAGGCGTCGGGGCCGAATTTGGCCATCAGCAGATACGCGGCGCGAAGAGCCTGTCGTGAGTAAGCTCGCTCGCGCTCGGCGGTGGGATCGTGCGGTGCCATCATCCGATAAACAGTTCGCCAGTCATGGCGCCTCCCGTCTCCCAAGCCTTCAAACGCCCGCGCCCTCAACGGGGAGGGGGCGTGCACGCGCAAGTCGGGGGTCGGGCGCTACCTCCGTAGCGGTCAGAGGCAGTTGCGCGTCTGTGCGCTGCTACGTCGAGCACCGCGGGCCGCTGGCGCCGGTTGCGTGTCACTGAACGCCGCTCCTCGACGGCCTTAGCCTTACATCGAGGCTGTCATCGCCCGGGTCTGCGCCACCGAACGCCCTCATGATCATATCGCGGATTTTCTGCCGGACCCGTGGCGGTGCCGACCTATAGACGCCCACCAAAGCACTCAGGAAACCTCGCGCGCGCTGGAAACCTCCATCGGCATCGGCATTGACAGGCGGCGGCCGAAGGGCAGCGCGTCCGGCGAGCCGCGCACACCCGGGCGGGTTGGGCGCCTCGATCGCCGCCTCAAACTCAATGGCTTCAATTTTTGATAAGCGGATTGCCAGCTTGTATTGGGATTCGCTCAGGCCCGCATCGGTGGCGGCCTGCGTTCGAGCGCCCACCGCGCGGTCGGGCCGAAGGTCGCGCCGCCGGCCCCGACACTCTGGGATGAGGCGCAGAAGTTCCCCGCAGCGTCGGATCGCACGGGCTCGGATGCGGCGGGCCATCGCCTCGAGCTCACGGTCGCGCACTTGCCTGGCGTAACTGGAAAGCGCCGCGGCTTTGTCGGCCCAGGCCGCGGCTTCGTCCACGCGCTCGAGCGCTGCGAGCGCCAGCTTGGCTTCGAGATAGGTTCGGGGCAACGGGGCATCAGCGCATGCCGCTGGTAGCCGAGATTTCGGACGATCCGCAGCGACTATGTCAACGGCCATGATCTCGCTCCCGCGCTATCTCGCGCCGCGCGATATTACGCGTGAAGCCTTCGCCGCGCCATCACTCAGCCCGTCTGTTCGCCATCATCGGTCGCGTCGGCCAGCGCTGGCTTGCCGAACCCGGCGAGTTCGAGGAAGACGAGGCCGAGGTCGTGGAACGGCTCCCCTCGCGCCGAGCACCAACGCGTGACCGAGCGATAGCGGCCGTCGCGGCGACCCTCGATCGTCCACGTCCAACCGTCGAGACCCATGCGGGGGTCACAGTCGGGCATGGCAAAGAAATCCGCGCCGTCCAGCGCCCAGATGAGGCGATCCCATTCGTCGGTCGTAAGGGGCTCGATCATCTTGTGCTCTGCCAAGCCGACGCGCGATCTCGCCGTGAGGGTAGCACGGTCGCCGGCGCGCTCGATCAACACGCTGTATTCGGGGCTGGAGAACCATGGGCCATGGCTTCGGAAGCGGTAGGCCTCGTCCGTCTTGCCCCTGTCGACGCGGTGCTCCTCTTCGTCTCCCTCGCGCATGGCGCGCTCGATTTCTTCCGCAGAGGGCAGAAAATCATCGACCATGCCTAACCTCCCTCGGGCTCCGCGCCGACGGTCTCACCACGTGGCGCCGGCTCAGCCGGCGGAGCACTGCCGGCAGGTAATTTAGCGCGAGGGTGAGCCCGGTCATAAACCTCGATGAGCTTGGCCGGCGCCACCGCGGTGTAGCGCTGGGTCGTGGAGACGCTGGAATGCCCGAGCAATTCCTGAACGGCGCGCAGATCGCCGCTGGCATCAAGCAGGTGCGTGGCGAAGCTGTGGCGCAGCGCATGCGGCGTCGCCTTCTCGGGAAGGCCGAGCTTGGCGCGCAGCCGAGCCATGGTTTTCTGAACACTGCGTGCCTGGAGCCTCGCGCCATAGAAGCCGACGAACAGCGGTCCCGTGGGCGTGAGCGGGAAGGGAAAGACCGCAAGATAATTGCGCACCGCCTCCGCGACTGCGGGCAGCACCGGCACGTCGCGCTCCTTCGCGCCCTTGCCGCTGATCCGCAGAGTTTTCGGTTCGACCGGCGCCCCGGCCTGCGTCAAGGCGAGCGCCTCGGAGATCCGGAGGCCGCAGCCGTAGAGCAGCATCACCAGCGCGACATCCCGCTTAGCCCGCCATGGCGTCCGCTCGCCTTCGACCGCGGCGGCCGCCAGCAGAGCGTCGACATCGTCGATGCTGAGCGGCCTGGGCAAAACTCTCGGCACCTTTGGCGTCCGCACCGCCGCGAGGACGGCGTTGTGGGCGAGCCCGCGACGGTTTAGGAAGCGGAAGAAGCCGCGCACCACCGACATGCCGCGCGCGATCGAGGCTGGCTTGGTCTTGGCGGCAGCGCGGCCCGCGAGGTAGGCGCGGAAGTCGCCCGGCGCGAGCGCCTCGAGATCGGCCACGCTTGGCGCCCCGCCGCGGCGCTCGGCTAGGAAGCGAAGGAAGGCGGCGAGATCGCGCCCGTAAGCCCCGACCGAGTGTGCGGAGAAGCGCCGCTCAGTCGAAAGCCAGCGATGCCAGACCTCAATGGAGTCGCGAAGGTCCGGCGCCGCCTGGAACTCCTCCAGCCGGATCGCAGCCGGACGCTCGACCGCGCGTCGCCTCGCAACGCGAGGCGGCAGCTCAACGGCTGGGGCGCCGTGTAGCTTGTGCTTCGGCGACGGAGGTTTCCACTCGCTCTCGTATTGGTCGCGAAGGATTGTGAGGGCCAAGCGCGCCTCCAGCAGCTTGGACCGTTCCGAGAGATCCTCGCGCTCCATGATCTGCTCGATGCAGATTACGCAGCCGCGTATCTGCTCGGCCGTCCGGCGCAGGCTCTCAGGATCAGCGCGGAGCCGGATCGGCAACCGCAGGGAACTGCGCCCGATGATGTCCCGATCGAGCTCCGTGAGCGGCTTCTGCTGCCGCCGGCGCATCGCTTTGAGTGCTTCGTCGGTCGTCCCTACCATGGCATGTGTCCTATGCCGCGGTCGCGCGCGCGACGTTCGCTCCAGCGGCAATCGTAGTGGCTGCCTCGCCGGGCGTCATGTGGGCGATCTCCCTGATGCGATAGCCGAGCCGCGCGAGTTGCTCAACCTGGTCATCCGTGATCTCGACCGGCGCCGCGATCGCCAGCGCCATCCTGCGCGGTGGCTGGCGCTCCCGCTTTACCTTGCGCCGCGCGGCGCGCTCCTCCGCAACGAACCTGTCTGCGCCGAGGAGCGCCATCGCCGCCATCTCTGGCGTCAGAGAATACCAGCGGTTGTGAAATACGTGCACGGCGAGGCGCCGGCGCACGACCTCGAGCGTGCGGAAGCCCAATGATCGGCTGGTGCGCAGGCAAAAGAAGAGTTCCAGAACCTGCGGCGAGGCGGACCCAAGCTGCTCGAGCCGACGATCGGCATTCTTGCTGGCGCCGAGATAGACGGGACCGGTAGCACCGACGGGGCAAATGATGCAGAGGATCAACGCGTCTGTCCGGCGCGCGCGCGGCTTCATCGCTTCCGCTTCCGCTTCGCCAGTCGCACGCCGGGGCCGCCGCTCTGGCTTGCCTCGCCATCACTGACGAAGAGGACGCCGGCAGCTTCGAGCGCCAATCCGATGGCATCAAGGTTGTTCGGGTAAGGCGTTCGAGCCCCGCGCTCGAAATCCACGACCGTTTGTCGCGCGATGTTGGCTGCGTCGGCAAGCTTGGCCTGGCTCCAGTCCAACAGCGCCCGGCCAGCCCGGCATTGCTCTCGTGAAAGGTCCCGTCGCATAGACCAATCTTTATGATTGACGTTCTATGTCAGTCAGAATAATCTAGGTCTGTCGTTTTGACAAGCGGCCGAGCCGAGTGCTTCAACACCCGACCCGGCCTAACCCCAGGCAAGGAGTTGACCCATGCCCAAGGCTGGCGCCGATCATACCCCAATTGCGCTTGTTTCTCCCCTGCACAACCTCGCGCTCGACGAAGTCGTCGATCAGCTCGGCCATGTGAAGGCCGAGGCGGCCGAGATCAAGTCCCGCGAGGACACGCTCAAGGCAGAGCTGGTCGCCCGCGGTGTAACCGAGGCCGAGGGCGCGCTCTTCCGCGCCACCGTGAGCGAGGGGACGCGCTGGACCCTCGACACTCAGCGCGTTCGTGAGGACATGGGCGAGCTTTGGACCCTCGCCCGCAGCAAGGTGTCGGCGGTCACGACGGTGCGCGTCTCGGCCCGCACCGGAGCCAAGCGAGCGGCCTAGCCAAGGCCGCGAGGCGGTGATGGTGACCCGCTTCCTCGACCGACTTATCGCTGCCTCTGCCGCGGTGGTGCTAGCGCTCATCGCGCTCTCCGTCGTCGGAGGCTGGCCGTGAGCGGCCGGCCCATTTCATCTCAGACGGGAAGGAGGTGGTGAACAGAACCCGCGCCGGCTGGTCAAGCCGGACATGCAACACCCAGTCCTATGGAGGTTCGATATGAGCAAGGCTGACAATCAGAATATCGATCGGCGCCGCGTCCTCTCGCCGCGAGCAGACGCGCCTTTGATCGAAGCCGGTGAAACGCTCGGCCGGCTCCGCGCGGCAATCAAGAAGATGCCGGACGGCCGGGAGAAGGAAGCCGCGTTTCGGAAGTGTGACCGGCTCGTCGAACGGATTCTCGTCACGGTTCCGCGCTCGCTCGCCGGCGCTGTGGTGAAGCTGCGCCTGCTGGCAGATCCGGCACTTGGTATCGAGAGCGGGACCGGAGAGGGCGATGCGCCTGCGATACGCCAGATTCTCGCCCTGGTCGATCGGCTACCGGCCGGCAGCCGCAAAGCTGCCTGACGGAGAGCTTCGCTCCCCCTCCTGCAGGCGCCAGAGCGAGCGCAATACCCGCGCCGGCCGGCAAGCCGGCAGAACGACCCTGTCACCTAAGGAGCATCACATGAGCACCACCAAACAGCAGATCGACCGACGCGCGCTCCTCACGGGCGCCACCGTCACCACCGCTGCCGTTGCGGTCGCGACGCTATCCGCGTTCACCTCCGCATCGGCTCAGGCTGCACCTGCCATCCCCGTGGTTCCACCGACGCCCGAGCTTGTCGCGCTGCTCGAGACGGAGAAGGCGATGCGGGACGATTACCACCGCAAATACGGCGGCATGACGCTCGCCGACGAACGCGCGCATAAGGAGGAGATGGACGCTGCCACCCACCGTCGCTGGTGCGTTTGGGAGACGGCCTTGGCGTTCCCGCCGCGCTCGGGCGCAGCGCCACGGCTTCCTCGAGCTGCCCGGCGGCCATGGGCGGCGCGCTCTGCTGTCCGGCGCGATGCCTCCGGTGGTCCCGAGACCCCCGGGCGACGACAGCGGTTCACTGCCGGGCAGCCACGGGCCAGGCGAGCTCTTCGCCTTCCAGGGTTCCCCCTTTGTTTGGGTCGTTCAGCCGCTTTTGAGCAAATTCACCGATGACGACCGCGAGCGGATGAACGCCGCAGATCGCAACCGCGGTCTTCAATACCGGATCATCCTCGACGAGCCAGGGTGGCGAGCACCGGGCAAGACGCTGTTCATCGCGTGGTGCCGCCGCGGCGACTGGCGGTGTGGCTTGTGGAAGCCGTGGGCGGAGCTTCCGCCCAATCCCGGAGCCGTTGGGGAGCCGTGACCTCGTGCGGGCGGCGTTCCGGCTCCGCTGTCAATCGACCGGACGCGGCTTAGGAGCGGCCTGCTGGAGCGGCGACAAGTCGGCGGCGAGTTCGGATGCCTCCCGGTGAGCGCCCGCGACAGGAGCTGCGGCGTGCCGGGGTGTGGCACGGGTGCCGTGGCGTGGGGCTTGATCGGCGTGATGTAGTGGAGCCCGCTGCCGGGGAGGCCGACTATCTCTCTCGTGCTGGGCTGCGACAGCGACACGTGAAGCTTAACCGTGTCTGCCCCTTCCGGTTGGCGGTGCCTAAATAGCTTCACCATATGGCGAGCTCCTTCGCCGGAGCATAGTAGCCCGGAAGCCGCCCGGTCGGAACGGGGTGGCTGCCCACCTCGGGGCGCGCTAGCGTGAAAGCCGTGTCAAGATTGCTCGAAGCGTCCGACACGGCATCGCGGCCTCCAGGCCGACGGCCGACGGTTGCCGCCGCGACGCTGATCGTCCTCGCCGCCGTCATGTCGCTGCTGCTCGGCGGCTGCCACGACGCGCATCCCTTGTATGGGCCCGATACGCCGCGGGACGGGACTGGCCGACCGGTCGATCCGATCTACGGCACGCCGATCCCGGGCACAGGAAATTACGGCTTGTGAGTGCCGACCCGCCGCTGAACCGCTAGGCCGAGCCCGGCGCTATTGCTGCTGCAGCACCCACTGGCCGCCCTGCACGACCCACGTCTCGCCGCCGGGCGAGGTCGCGGTCTGTCCCTCAGTAGTGCGCCCGCGGGGGGCGCAGCTTCTGCGCCTGGCGCTCGCTACGGTCCGCCCATTGCTGGGCCAAAAAGAGTATCAACATGCAGTCGACCGTCGCCGCGGATATGGTCGCCGCGCTAGGATCTCCGAACGGCGCAAAGGTGGTGTCATCACTGCACGGGCGCTACCCCGGTGTTACCCCGACGAGTGGGGAGCGACGTGCCGGGGGTAGCGACGCTCGCGAGG
>JBKQTR010000090.1:0-18524 GCA_052143095.1 Allostellaceae bacterium | reverse complement strand
GGATCGGCGCGCATGGCTGGCGCGAGAGCGATTATTTCACCTTCAGCGTGCGGTCGCCGGTCCTTCGCCGCTGGCTCGCCGCGCGCCTCCCGGCGAAGCGGATGAGGATCCTTTCCGTCGGCTGCGGCAGCGGGGAGCTGGAACAGCATCTCTCCGAGCGCGGGCAGGATGTCGTCGGCATCGACCTGTCGACGCCGATGCTGAGGCGCGCGCGCAAGCGCGGGCTCACCGCCCTGGTCCAGGCCGAATCGCACGCCCTGCCCTTCCGCGCCGGCAGCTTCGATGCCCTGATATTCGCCGAAAGTATCGGCTATCTGCATCTGCCGACGGCCTTCACGGAAGCGGCGCGGGTGCTGCGCAAACGGGGCCGGCTGGTGATCACGACCTATTCCGGCACGGTGAAGCTTCACGCCGCCTATCAAAGGGTGGGCCTCGCCGAGATCACGGCCGCGCTCGCCGCTGCCGGCCTTCGCGTGGCGGAGCACCGCTTCCTCGCGGCCAAGCGCACCTCCGTCACGACGGTGCCATCGGATGAGGGGTCGACCTTGCTCTATGTCCTGTCGCGGCGAATGCCGGACCGGGACGGCAAGGCGAGGCGGAGCCGCAAGCGTTCGGCACGCTGACCCGCGACCGTAGCGCTCCGGGCGGTATGATAAGGCTGGATGGCTTCCCGCTTGGCTTCGGAGGTGGGCGTGCAAGAGCAGGTTCGCGGCCTATTGGAACGTATCCGCCGCTGCGCCATGCCGGAGGGAGACATCGACTGCCGAGGCACCTGGCTGCGTCAGCACGGAGAGATGCGTCTCGCTCCCGACCGCCCTTGGCTGCCGTTTCAGGCGGAGGAGTGGTTCGCGGGCGGCAGCATCGATTTTCGCTGGCGGGCCTGGGTCAGGATGGCGCCTCTCGTGGCCATGCGTGTTGCCGACTCGTTTCAAGACGGCAGGGGCGCTTTGACGGCCTCGGTCTTCGGCATCCTGCCGATCGCGCGCTCGCGAGGGTCGGCGATTGACCAGGGCGAGGCTCTGCGTGGCCTCGCGGAGCTTCCCTGGCGCCCGTTCGCGTTCCGCGAAGCGCCATGCCTGACGTGGGAAGCAGCGGGCGGGGACAGGCTGCGCGCGACATTCGACGACGGGAGAACCCGAGTGTCGGCGGAGTTCGAGGTCGATGCCGACGGGCACGTGCTGGGTGGTACGGCCAACCGTCCGCGCACCAACGGCAAATCGGTCGTGGACACCAAATGGTCGGGATGCTTCCGCGACTATCGGATGCTCCACGGCCTGCGCGTTCCGACGGTGGCCGAGGCGACCTGGCATCTGCCCGAAGGGCCGTTCACCTACTGGCGGGGCCGCATCACCGAGTTCTCTGTTCTTGCGTGACACCGACGCTGGAGCGAGCGTCGCCGCCCGCTAGTACCTCGGCACAAAGGATCGGACGGGTTGCGCGCGGCCTGGCTCTCATTCAGCGATGTGGGAGGATGCGCATCGGTTATGCAAACATTACTGGCGGCACAAAACCCGTAGCGGACATGCCTCATATAGACTAATCTTTGTGATAATCGGGCAGGATACTTCGATGGCAGCCGATCATATCCCAGAGCCGGATAGCCTCGGCGTGACAGTGTGCGTGCGTCGGGCATGCTGATCGGCGGAACTGGGGAAAATGCCATCCGCTGGAGTTATGCAGCCATGTGGCCTCGTCGTCTCATCGATCTTTTCAAAATCGAAGTGCCGATAATCCAGGCACCGATGGGTGGCGCGATGGACTGGGAATTGGCCGCGGCCGTATCGAGCGCAGGCGGCCTCGGTTCACTGCCGTGCGTCCAGCTCACTCCCGATCAAATTCGCGAGCAGGTCAAGAAAATTCGTGTTCAAACATCCAAGCCGATCAATCTCAACTTCTTCTGTCATAGGCTAGCAGTTCCCAGTGACGCGCGCGAAGCAGCCTGGCGGGAGCGGCTCGCGCCCTATTACCGCGAAATGGAGATCGATCCAGCAGCGCCTATTCCAACGCGCAACCTCCCGCCGTTCGATGCTGGGCGGTGCGCCATAGTGGAAGACCTCAAACCAGAAGTGGTGAGCTTCCACTATGGGCTGCCGGAGCCGGCCTTGCTCGACAGGGTCAAGGCGGCTGGATGCCTCGTGGCGAGTTCAGCAACGACCACTGCAGAGGCAAAATGGCTTGAGAAACACGGCGCCGATGCGGTCATTGCCCAAGGTCTGGAGGCGGGCGGACATCGCGGCATGTTCCTGACCGAAGACATCGCCACACAGGTTGGCACGCTCGCGCTCGTTCCGCAGATTGCGGATGCGGTGAAGGTCCCGGTAATTGCAGCGGGCGGCATTGGCGATGCGCGCGCAATTGCGGCGGCCTTCGCACTCGGCGCCGCGGGCGTGCAGATTGGGACGGCGTATCTGTTCTGCCCGGAAGCGAAAATTTCAGCAGTGCATCGTTCGGCACTTGCTGCAGCACAGGACAACAGTACCGCTCTGACAAACCTGCTGAGCGGTCGCCCGGCTCGCGCCATCGTGAATCGCCTGATACGCGAGATCGGGCCATTATCAACACTGCCTCCAGAGTTTCCACTTAGCGCCGGCGCGCTCGCTCCGCTCCGCGCCAAGGCCGAGGGGCAAGGCTCGGGCGACTTTTCCCCGATGTGGGCCGGCCAAGCAGCGTCGCTTGGTCGGGCACTCCCAGCCGCCGAATTGACCCGCAAACTGGCGGTCGGCACGCAGGAAATCTTGCACAACCTGTCGACAGATGGCGCACGCGGCTAGGACGAACGATTCCGTTGTCGCCCTTTGGCACCAAGCGGCGGTAGGTCGACCTTCCGCTTTGGGTCGAATGCAGCCCGTCATTCAACCCGTCAAAACCTCTGTGCAAGGGTACTAGACTAGCGACCCGCAGCACCGCGCCGGTGATGCAAAGTCGTGCTATCATCCACACCTTCCCCAGGAGACCATGACGATCGGCGATGGGATAGAGATCACATCGCCGATCGCGGTGCTACGAGCGGCAATGATGCAGGAGCGTCAAGACAAGAACATTTGAGCGGGGCGACAGATGATCTGGATATTCCTAGTGGCCGGTGCCGCAGCATCTCCCTTCGCATTCACGACGTTGTGGACAAAACGATGGTTCCGGGTCATCTGGTGGATCGGGGTGGCCGCCATCCTTAGCTCGTTGTTTCGGATGCGCGGCATACCGGGTTAAAGCAGATTCCGGAGAGGTGGGACCAACCCCGCCGCTCCCGCGAAAGCGCTAGGGCATGCACATTTTTTTGCGGCAGGCACCCCTCAACGATCGCCTTGTCCGCGAAAGCGGGGACCCAGGGAAAGCGCTCCGCTCACGGTATTTGAGGCCCTGGTTGCCCGCTTTCGCGGGCAAGGCGATCTTTTGATGGGTACGCTGCGGTAAAAATGTGTGCATGCCCTGCGCTTGCGCGGGGAAGGCGATGATGATGATCGATTCAATCTGGTCGGGACGCGCTCTAGCCCGATTAAGCTCCTACCGCCCGCCGGCCACCCGCAGCACCGTGCCGGTGATGTAGGAGGCGGCGTCGGAGAGCAGGAACAGGATCGCCTCGGCAACCTCTTCGGCCGCGGCGGCGCGACCCAGCGGGATGCCGGGCGCAAGCTTGCCGATGCGGTCCTCGATGCCCGAGGAACGGTGCAGCTCGGTGTCGGTGAGACCTGGCGCCACGGCATTGACGCGCACCCCTTCGCCGGCGAGCTCGCGGCCGAGGCCGAGGGTGAGCGTGTCGATCGCCGCTTTGGAGGCCGCGTACCACACCCATTCGCCGGCGCTGCCCAGCGTCGCCGCACCCGAGGAGACGTTGACAATGGCCCCGCCCGCCCCGCCGTGGCGCGTCGACAGCAGCCGCGCCGCCGCGCGCGCGCAAAGAAAAGCGCCGAGGATGTTGAGGTCGAACACCGCCTCGAGCGTCGCCACCGGCACCGCGTCGAGCCGCCCGGAGCGGCCGGTGATCCCGGCATTGTTGACGAGATGGGTGAGCCGGCCGAGCCGCCGCTCGGTCTCGGCGAAAAGCCGCTCGATTTCGGCCTCGCGCGTGACATCGGCCGGGATCGCCACGGCGCTGCCGCCGGCGCGCTCGATCTCGGCGACGACGGCCGCCGCCGCCGCCGCATTGTCGCGATAATTGACCGCCACGGCATAGCCGCGCGCGCCGGCAAGCCGGCAGGTGGCGGCGCCGATGCCGCGACCGCCGCCGGTGACCAGCAGGACCTTGCCGCTCATTCCGCCGCGGCGCCCCGCTCGCCCGGCGCGTTGCCCCACTCGCGGCGGAACGTCGCCTCCATCTCGCGCCGGATCCTGACCGCGGGCTCGGTCTCATCGGCGGCGATATCGGCCCAGCGCAGCATGGCACCTTGCTTGACCGGGCGCAGCAGCCTGACGCCATGGGCAAGCCCGATCGGCAGGGCGCCCTGCGCCAGCGAGTCCGCCGCCGGCAGCAGCTTGCCATAGACGGTGTAGCCGCCTTCGCCGTCGAGGGTCTCGCCGGGTTTGAGGTCGCGCTTGGCGGTCGCCACGGCATCGCCGCGGAAGCCGGTGGGAGAGCCGGTGGCCTCGCCGCGCAGCGCCGCGCTCGCCACCGAGATGCCGAGCTCGAGGCCGATCAGGTGAAAGGGCTTGTACATCGCGGCGTAGCGCCCGCTGGGATCGGTGACCAGCCCGTATTCGGCAAAGCAGCGCCGGACGTAGTCCGACGGCGCCTCGAAGGTGACATAGACGCCCCAGCGGAGATCGCGGAACACCGGCCGCCCGTCGCGCTCGAGCGAGGAGATGACCTCGACCTGGCCGTGCTGCGCCAGCACGCCGCCGTCTTCTCGCGGCTTCAGCAGGCGCGGCAGATCGTCGACGCCGCAGGCGGGAAAGCCCAGTCCGTCGGGTGCCGGCAGCAGCCCGGTGGCGTTCGCCACCGCCGCCATCTCGATCGCCGATTTGGTGCCGTCGAGGAAGGAGTTGAACATCTGCGGGTTCATCCCGCCGAGCCGTGCTTGCTCAGCGCTGAGCCCGTAATGGCCCCAGACCGTATCCGGGGTCGAGGCGTGGTAGGCCGGCAGGTATTTCGTGCCCTTGCCGGCCGCCATCACGGCAAAGCCCGCGGCGCGCGCCCAATCCACCAGCTCCGCGATCAGCGCCGGCTGGTCACCATAGGCCATGGAATAGACGATGCCGGCCTCGGCCGCGCGCCGCGCCAGCAGCGGTCCCGCCAGCACATCGGCCTCGACATTGACCATGACGATGTGCTTCCCGTGCTCGCAGCACAGTAGGGCGTGGCGGATGCCCGAGGGCGGATGGCCGGTGGCGTCGATCATCACCTCGATGCCGTCGGCGGCAATCAGCGCCGCGGCATCGTCGCCAACCCACGTGCCGCCGCTGGCGACCGCCTCAGCGACGGTCTTGGCCGCGTATTGCTCGCGGGGCCAGCCGATGCGCGCCAGCTGGTCCCGCGCGCGCGCCGGCGCGAGGTCGGCGATCCCCGCGACATGCAGGCCCGGCGTGCGCGGCGCCTGGGAGAGAAACATCGCGCCGAACTTGCCGGCGCCGATGAGGCCGATGCGCACGGACTTACCCGCCTCGGCCCGTTGGCGCAATTTCATCGCCAGGTTCATGGGGGCTCCTTAAAGCTGTCAGCTGTCAGCTATCAGCTGTCAGCAAGAACTGAAAACTCTTGGCTGACGGCTGATAGCTGACAGCTGACAGCTTCCTACGCCACCGCCTGGCGTTTCCTGGCATAGCTCACGAGGCAGTCGTCGGGCAGCATCTCGATCGGCGTGAAATCCTGGTTGGCGATCCAGGTGGGGCGCTTGAAGCGGCGGATGGCGTTGTCGCAGCGGTTGAGCGAGAGATAGACGATCCAGCGCGACCACGGCGTCAGGTTCGAGCCCGAGGCGTGGACGAGATTGCCGTGGAACAGCAGCGCCGAGCCGGGCGGGCCCTTGGGCGCGACGATGCCGCCCTCGGCCACCAGCCGCGTGATGGTGTCGTTGTCGACCGTCCACAGCGGATAGCTGGTCGTCGTCACGTCGTGCCCGGCCTCGAGCCGGCCGCGGCGATGGCTTTTCGGGATGAACATCAGCGGCCCGTTGAACTCGTTCGCCTCGGCAAGGAACAGCGCGATGTTCATCGCCCGCGGCTGCGGCATGTCGTCGTCTTCGAACCAGGTGGCGTAATCCTGGTGCCATTGCCACACCGCGCCGTCGAAGGCGGCTTTGGCGTTGATCTTGAACTGGTGCATATAGAGCTTGTCGGAGCCCAGGAGCTGCATGCCCGGCTCGACCAGCCGCGGATGGCGCGCCAACCGCGCATAGGCCTCGTTCCAGGTCTGGACGTAGAAGGCGGTGCGCGGCGCGTCCGAGCCTTTCTCGCGCCATACTTCCGGGCGCTGCTGCGCGAAGAGCCCCGGCACCTCACCGTTGAGCAGATCCATCTCCTCGTGCGTGAAGAGGCTCGGCAGGAAGAGATAGCCCTGCTCGTCGAATTCGGCGCGCTGCGCCGCTGTGAGTTTCATCGTGTCCTCCCTTTGCGTTCAGCCGAAAGCCCGGTCGCCCTCGCCGGCCGCCACGAGGCCGAGCGCGAGCGCGCGCGCCGAGGCCTGCGCATGCTCGCGCGACAGACGCTCGGCCAGCTCCGCCTTGCCCTCGATCACCGCGGCGAGGATCGCTTCATGCTCGTCCCAGACGCCGTCCCCCACGCCCTCGCGTCTGAGCACCGCGCCCATGATGCGGCGCACATGCTGCCAATGCAGCGCCAGCGCATCGGCGATCAGCGGATTGCCGGACAGCGCGTAGAGCAGGCGGTGGAAATCCATGTCGGCAGCGATCATCGCCGCGATCTCGCGCCGGCGCGCGGCGCGGCGGCCGGCGGCGATGAGCGCGGGGCCGCGCCGCTTCGCTTCGCCCGCGCTGCGCCCGGCGGCACCGCGCGCGGCGAGCCCGTCGAGCACGCCGCGGATCTCGTAGAGATGCAGCACCTGCGCGGGATCGAGCGCCGCCACCTGCAGCCCGCGCCGCCCGGCCTCGCACAGGAAGCCCTGCCTCTTCAGCAGCAGCAGCGCCTGCATCACCGGCTGGCGCGACACGTCGAGCCGCTCGGCGAGCTCCTCCTGCGTCAGCCGCGCGCCGCCGGCAAGCGTGCCGTCGCAGATGGCGTCGAGGATCGCGCCATAGGCGCGCTCGACCAGATCGGGCTGGACGGCAAGACGCTGCATGACCGGCTTTCTACATTCTGTATACAGAATGCACTCAGCGGGCGCCGCCGGTCAACAGCAATCGCGCGGGTGCTGGTGGGCCCCATCGGACGGCCAGGAGCCACTACAAAGCGAGCGACGTTATGCTAATATCTTTCTCATGAAGCGAGTCGGTGCCATATTCCGATTTCTGCGCAGCCCGCAGCCGCAACCTGACCCATTGACCGATGCGGAACGGGCGGCGGTCGAGCGCGGCGAAGCCGACGCGGCCGCCGGGCGGGTTGTACCCCATGAGGAGGTGCGGCGCTGGCTCCGGTCATGGGGCACGCCCGATGAGCTACCTGCCCCGCATTGGCGCAAGTAGCTTGGTCGCAGGCCGCCCTTGATGACCTTGCGGCAATTCGCGCTTTCATCGCAGAGGAAAATCCCGGCGCTGCCGCAGCGATCGCTGCGGAACTGATCGGGGCGGGCGACAGCCTGGATGAACTGCCCTTTCGCGGCGTTCCCGTGATACGCGGCCGACGCAAGCTCATCATCGGGAACGTCTGACGCCGCGCGCGTCACCATCCTCGCCGTGATCGACGGCCGCCGGGTGCGATAGACCGGAAAAATGAGGCGATTATCCCGGACTTGACTGGTCGCTTTGAACATGCTACGGTTCTCCCATTATCGCGGGAGAGCGGCCATGGCCAAGCGAATTCACCAGATGACCATCAAGGAATGGGAAGCCGCCTTCCCGACTGAGGACGCCTGCGCCGATTACGTCGTTGCTCATCGCTGGCCGGATGGCAAGATCATCTGCCCCCGCTGCGGCGCCGATGTAACGCATGCCGTCTCGACCATGCCCCATCGCTGGCAGTGCTATGCCTGCGCTCCGGGCTCTGGCTACCGCTTCTCCCATATCGCTGGCACAGTCTTTGAGAACACCAATAAGCCACTCCGCGACTGGTTCCGCGTCCTTCACATGATGCTGACCAGCAAGAAAGGCGTTTCGGCTCTTCAGGTGTACCGGGTCATGGGGTTCGGCTCCTACAAAACGGCTTGGTACATGTGCCACCGACTGCGCGCCGCACTCCAAGATAAGGACTTTCACAAGCTGGTCGGTATCGTGGAGGTCGATGAGACCTACATCGGCGGGAAGGCGAAGAACCGGCATAAGGACAAGCGCGGCCCCGGCCGCGGCGTGGGCGGCGGTCCGAAGGGTAAGGCTGCGGTCGTTGGCGCCGCGAGACGTAAGGGGAATATCGTCGCGCGCGTTGTCGATAGCGTCAACATCGCCACAATCACTAGCTTCGTACGCCAGACCGTCGCCGATGATGTCAGCTTGCTCGCGACCGATGAGTGGCCCGGCTACAAGCGACTGGACGACGAATACCTGCGCGGCTCCGTCGATCATCGGCATGAGCGCTACGTGATAGGCGCCGTCCACACCAACACAATCGAGGGCTTCTGGTCGCTGCTCAAACGCGGCGTCATGGGCACTTATCACAAAGTCAGCAAGAAATATCTGCCTCTCTACGTTGCCGAGTTCTGCTTCCGCTATAATAACCGCGGAAACGAGGACATTTTTAGCGAAGCGATGAGGGGATGTTAGTCCGCGGAACTTGGTGGCGCGAATGGGGGCCGGCTGTAGCAGTCTGCTTGTTCTGCGCCGCATTTCCGGTCGCAGTTTGGTTTGCGGCGAGCCCGGCATCACACCCACCACCGCATCAAGAAGGCAATGCCGCCCAGCACGCCAATTGTGATCAGGAAGGCTTCTCCATCTTCCACCGCGCGAGCTGCCTTCTCGGCGACTGGATCGACCGGAACCATGACAACATCACTGCCGGCTCTACGTTCGCTATTGCCATTTTTACAATCACTCTCTGGGGCGCTACCCGGCGCCTGAGAAAATCCAGCGAAACAATAGAGCGAGCATATGTCTCTGGAGGCGCTATGTTCCGCCACCAGGACGTTCCCGATTACTGGACTGGCGATTCCATCAGACAGTTTCTCCATCTTGTCGTAACGGTCGAAAACTATGGGAAAACGCCAGCCACCCTTGAGAGAGTGACCGCGGGCGTCATCCCCTATGCGGAGCGGCTTCGTGCCCCAAATTTCGACAACGTTCAAACCTTTAGAGTCAATATGAACCTGCCCCCTCTCGCTAACCTCGAGACTCCCATCACCGTGCAGCTTGATAAGCTGCATAGCGTTCCAAATCCGCTGATTTTTGCCCGCTTCCATTATTCGGACATTTTCCGACGGTCGCGGTTTAGCGGGTTTATTTTGCAAATTAAGCTCGACGCTTTCTCCACCGGAGCCATCGATGCCCATCCCCAATATACCAACTGGACCTAACCGCTCCCTGGCTAACGCACACCCTCCGAAGGCAAGAAAAAGAATAGAACTCACAGCGCCGGCCTGTCGGAGCCATCGTAGGGCAAAGTTCCTCCACCAGTCAAGTCCGGGATAATCGCCAAAAATGATGGAAAGGGGCGACCCACTGGTCTCCCAACCGGGCGACGCAGAGAATCATGGCGGACACGGAACAAGGAGGCGCTGCGATGGATGAAGACCGCTTCAACATGGCGATCCGGAAATTCCTCAAGACCGTCGGCGTCACCTCGCAGCGCGAGATCGAGACCGCCGTGCGCCAGGCGGCGGCCGCCGGCAAGCTCAAGCCCGGCGCGAGCCTCAAGGCCAGCGTCGTGCTGACGCTCCCCGAGATCGGGCTCCGTCACGAGATCGACGGCGAGATCGAGACGGGTTGATCCGAGGCCGCCCGCTCGGCCGTCAGATCGCCATGGCGCCGAGCACGACGCACAGCACCAGCGCAACCGCCAGCGTCAGCCAAGTCAGGAAGATGCCGGCGCTGCGGCCGAAGGACTGGCCGGGATTGGTCGAGAGCCCCCAAGCATGCAGCAGGCGCCCGAGCGTCAGCAAGAGGCCGAGCCCATGCAGCCACGGCGTCCCCAGCCCGATCAGCGCCAGCAGCAGGAGCAGCAGCAGGATCAGGGGAGCGTATTCGATGAGGTTGCCATGGGCGCGGATCGCCTGCTGCAGCGCCGGGCTGTCGCCGGCGCCGAAGACCGTGTCGGTCCGCGCCCGCTGGCGCACCACCAGCACCGCAAGCACCAGCGCGATGAGCGCGTTGAGCCCGGCATAGAAGGCGACGATCGCGACCGGCATGGTTTCTCCCTCTTGGAAGAAATTCGCTATAGCTCCACCACTGCCGGCAAGCAATTGCTGGGCGCGCGGCGAGGCAGCGGCTAGAGTGATGGAAGGGGAAGGATTTCTGTCATGAGACCGCAACGCGCCACCAGCCACCGCGTCGTCGCCGCATGAGCGGCAAAGCGTGCGGCGCGCCGGCGCAGCCCCGCTCGACCGAAGCGGCGCGCGGGCCGCTTTCCCGCAATGAGCTGTTGTTCGCCCGCCGGCACGGCCGGACCCTCTCCCTCCCGGCGCCGACCCCGGCATGATCCCATCACAGGAGCCGATGACATGACGACGACGACGTCCTTGCCGTTTGCCGCGCCCGAGGAGGTCGGGCTGTCGAGCGCGCGCCTGCAGCGTCTTGGCGACGTGCTGCGCGGCGAGATCGACAGCGGCCGCGTCCCCGGCACGGTCGCGCTGGTGGCGCGGCGCGGCAAGGTGGCACATTTCGAGGCGCTGGGCGCGCGCGATCCCGTAAGCGGCGCCGGCCTCAACAAGGACAGCCTCTTCCGCATCTACTCCATGACCAAGCCGATCGTCTCGGTGGCGGCGATGATGCTGTGGGAGGAGGGCCGCTTCCTGCTCGGCGATCCCCTAGCGAAATACCTGCCGGACTTCGCCGACCGCCAGGTGGCGGTGGAGCGCGGCGGCCGGATCGAGCTGGTGCCGGCCGAGCGCGACATCACGCTGCAGGATCTGCTGCGCCACACCTCGGGCCTGACCTACGAGTTCCGCGGCACTGCGCCGGTGCAGAAGATGTACATGGACGCCAAGCTCTTCCGCCGCAACCAGACCAATGCCGAGCAGGCGGCGACGCTGGCGTCATTGCCGCTGATGCATCAGCCGGGCACGCGCTGGGAGTACAGCCGCTCGACCGATGTTCTCGGCCGCGTCATCGAGGTGCTGACCGGCGAGAGCCTGGGCACGGTGCTGGCCGAGCGCATCCTCAAGCCGCTCGGCATGACCGACACCGATTTCTTCGTGCCACCGGGGAAGCACCAGCGCCTTGCCGAGGCCTTCGCCAAGGACCCCGAGACCGGCGCCGCGGTGCAGCTGATCGAGGTGCGCGAGCGGCCGAGCTTCGAATCCGGCGGCGGCGGGTTGGTGTCGACGGCGATGGACTACGCGCGCTTCCTGCAGATGCTGCTCGCCGGCGGTACGCTCGACGGCGTGCGCCTCCTGAGCCGCAAGACGGTCGAGTACATGACCGCCGATCATCTCGGCGGCATTCCCGGCGCGCCCGATCTGCTGATCCCCGGCTACGGCTTCGGCCTGGGCTTCGCCGTGCGCCTCCAGCCCGGCATCGCGCAGGTGCCGGGCTCCACCGGCCAGTATTACTGGGGCGGGCTTGCCGGCACGACCTTCTGGGTCGATCCGGCCGAGCAACTCTTCGCCCTGCTGCTCATCCAGGGCCCGGGCCAGCGCGAGTATTTCCGCGTGCTCTTCCGCGACCTCGTCTACGCCGCCTTCGCCGATTGAGCCGGCAGCGACGATGGGCCGTCCCACCATCCGCGCGAATGCTCCGATGCAGCGGCTCATCGACAAGCTGGCTTCCGCCTCCTTGCTGCCGGTGAGCGGCCGCATCCTGCGCTATCTCGATGACGGCGTGGTGGAGAGCGGGGGCTGCGTCCTGCTCAAAGCGTTGCAGCCGGGCGCCAGCACCTTCGACGCCGCGCGCCATCACGACCGCACCGGCTATGAATGCGCCGTCAATCGCCTGCATTTCGAGGGCAACGCCGCGGCGCCCGACCACGCGCTCGCCACCGCGCTGACCTATGCCGGCCAGCTCGTCGACATGCTCGACCGCTGCGGCGCGGCCGGGCCGTTCCGTGTCATCCTCACGCATCATCCGCGCGACGGCAGCTGCGCGGTGCGCTTCCACCGCCTGCGCGACGACGAGAGCTGGCATGTCAAGCCCGCCGATGCCGGGCGCGACGCCGCCATCCTGGTGCTCGACTGCGCCGCGCCTCGCGCGGACAACTAGGCCGTGAACTCAAATTCGCATTTCCGCTCATGACCCGAAGCGGCCTATCTGTTTCACGTCGGTGGATGCCGCAACGCCTCGTTCACGGCGCGAAAATCGCTGAGCGCTCATCCCTCCGGCATCCCGGCCTTGCGCATGCCGAGACCGCCGTCACTCCCGAGACTTGACCGCGGAACGGCCGGCCGACATCAATCGGAACAGGTGGCCGACATCCGCCCGAAATGCCCGGCCAAAATCGTCGGAATGCGCACCCAAAGCAAGCGCCGCGACCACGAGCGCGCCGGCAAATGCCGATTAGAAGCTGATGAGAGGGGCCAAACGCGCCAATTTACATTATCACCCTTCGACGCCGCCAGTGCCTCGCTCCGTGCACTGAACAAGCTCGAACCTCGGGACGCGCTCATCCTTGAGAAGATGCACAGCACGCCAAGACTGCTTGGACCAACGCGCGTGACCACTTCGTGAACCTGTTGAAGGTGTCATCAGACGCGGTTGAAGTGTCGGTGGCAACGCCCTCCGGACGGCCCCGCACGATCGCGGCTCACACCTGCAGCCATTCCCGCCGGATGGCCTCGTTGTCGCGCAACTCGGCCGGCGTCCCCTCGAAGACGATACGGCCGCGACCCATCACGTAGAGACGATGAGAGATGCGTAGAGCGATCGTCAGCTTCTGCTCGACGAGGAGGATGGCGATGTTGCGTTCGGCAATCTGCCGCAGCAGCTCGCCCACGCGCTCGACCATCTGCGGCGACAGGCCCTCCGTCGGCTCATCGATCATGACGAGCTCGGGATCGCCCATCAGCGTCCGGCAGATCGCCAGCATCTGCTGCTCGCCGCCCGACAGGACTCCGGCGGGTGTTTGCGCCCGCTCGGCGAGCTGCGGGAAGAGCCGGTAGGTGTCCTTGACGCTCCAGCGCTGCGTCTTCTGTCCACTTTTCACGCCGAGCAGGAGATTCTGGGCGACGGTGAGCGAGGGAAAGATGCAGCGATCCTCCGGAACGTAGCCGAGGCCGCGGCAGGCGATCTCATAGGGCTTGAGGCCGGCGATCGGCTTCCCTTTGAAGGTGATCGAGCCGCGCGGCGGCACATCGCCCATGATGGCTTTGAGCGTCGTCGTACGGCCGACGCCGTTGCGCCCGAGAATGCCGACGATCTCGCGGGCATGGACCCTGAGATCGACCCCCTGGAGGATGTGGCTCTTGCCGTAGTAGGCGTGGAGGCCGCGGACCGCGAGCAGCTCTTCGCCTCTCATCGCGCCTCCTCGCCATGCTGGGCCGTGCCCAGATAGGCCTCCTGGACGGCCGCGTTGCGGCGGATGTTGTCCGGCGTGTCGGTGGCGATCAGCTCGCCGTAGACCAGGACGGAGATACGATCCGCGAGCCCGAAGACGACGCCGACATCATGCTCGACCACGACCAACGCCTTGCCCGCCGTGACCTTGCGAATAAGCTCGACGGTCTGATCGGTTTCCGACCGGCTCATGCCCGCGGTCGGCTCGTCGAGCATGAGCACCTCGGCGCCGCCGGCGAGCGCGATGCCGATCTCGAGCGCGCGCTGCTCGGAATAGGTCAATACGCCCGCGGCCAGATGGCGGCGGTCGGCCAGCCCGATCTCCTCGAGGAGGCGCTCGCTGCGCTCATTGAGCTCGACCAGGCGGTCGACGTTTCGCCAGAAGGCATATTTGTACCCCATCGGCCAGAGCAGGCCGCAACGCAGATTCTCGAACACGCTGAGGCGCGGGAAGATGTTGGTGACCTGGAAGCTGCGGGCGAGGCCGCGGCGGCAGATCTCATAGGGCGGCAATCCCGTGATGTCCTTGCCCTTGAGCCGGATAGCGCCGGAACTCGGCGGGAAGCGCCCGCTGATGAGATGGAAGAGCGTCGACTTGCCGGCGCCGTTCGGGCCGATGATGGCATGACGCTCGCCGGCGTGGATCCGGAGGTCGACGCCGCGGATGACCGCCGTGCGGCCGAAGCTCTTGCGCAGGCCGATGAGCTCGAGCGCGGGGGCGGTCATGCTCGTCCCTTGCGCCGCGCCACCGCCAGCGCCTCGCCAAAGGCGTCGCCGACCATCGGCCGGGCGCGGCGGAACAGCCAGAAGCCGCCGATCACGAGCAGCGCGGCGACGATCCAGGGCGCGGCCGATTTGGCATCGACCGGCTGGTAAAGGAAGCGGAAGGCCGAGCCCTGATCCGCCTTGACGGTCAGGCGATAGGTCATTTCGATGACCAGGCTGACGCCGGCGAGGCCGAGCAGGCCGGGAAGCGCCGCCAGCAGATAGGCCGGAACGACGCGGTGCAGCACGCGCGCGCGCCAGAGCGGCGCATGCATCATGAGGATGCCCGCGATCCCGGTCGGCGCGAACATGACCATGGCGATGAACAGGAGGCCGAAATAGAGCTGCCAGACTTCGGTCACGTCGCTCAGCATCAGCTGCAGGAAGGTGATGAGCACAGCGCCGAGCACCGGGCCAATGAAGCTGCCGGTGCCGCCGATATAGGTCATCAGCAGAACGGAGCCGGACTGGGCGGCACCGACATTGACCGAGTTCATGATCTCGAAGTTGATGGCGGCGAGGCCGCCGGCGACCCCGGCGAAGCCGCCGGCGAGGCAGAAGGCGATGAAGCGCACGGCCTGGGCGTTGTAGCCGATGAACTCGGCGCGCTCGGCATTGTCGCGCACGGCGTTGCACATGCGCCCGAAGGGGGTGCGCGACAGCGCATACATCGCCACCATGCAGACGAGGCACCAGCCGGCGATGAGATAGTAGACCTGGAGCTGCGGGCCGAAGCTCCAGTCGAAGAGCCGCAACAACCTTGTGCGGTTGGTGGTGATGCCCTCCTCGCCGCCGAAGAAGCTGCGCAGGATGAGCGCGCTCGAGGCGACGAGTTCGCCGATGCCGAGCGAAATCATCGCGAAAGCCGTGCCGCCGCGGCGTGTCGATACCGAACCGAAGATGATGCCGAACAGCAGCCCGGCGGCGGCGCCGACAAGCGGAACCACGATCACCGGCACCGGCAGCGCGTCGCCAATCACCGCGTTCATCGCGTGCACGGCGAGGAAGCCGCCGAGCCCGTAATAGACGGCGTGGCCGAAGGACAGCATGCCGGTCTGGCCGAGCAGCATGTTATAGGAGAGCGCGAAGACGATCATGATGCCCATCAGGCTCATGGTCGTGAGCGCCGTGCCCGAGGCGAAGACGGAGGGCAGTGCGGCGAAAAGGGCGGCGGCGGCGATCCAGAGGCCGAAGTGCCACGCCGTCCGCTGCCGCTCGTGCCTCATGTGCTTGGTATCGACCGCCGCCATCAGGTGTCTCGCGTGCCCAAGAGCCCGGTGGGTCGGAAGATCAGGATCATGACGAGCAGCAGATAGGGCATCACCGGCGCGACCTGGGCGACGGTGACGTTCCAGAGATCGCCGAGGACAGCCGGGGCGCCGGGCATCATCGGGCCGAGCAAGCCCGCGAGCGACGCGTTCGATGCCACCGCGAATGTCTGAATGAGCCCGATCAGCAGCGAGGCGACGAAGGCGCCGGAGAGCGAGCCCAGCCCGCCGACCACGATGACGACGAAAAGGATCGGCCCGAGCAGCGCCGCCATGTCGGATTGGGTCACAAGGGCAGGCCCGGCGATGACCCCTGCCACCGCCGCGAGCCCGGTGCCGACGCCGAACACCAGCATGAAGATCCGCGGCACGTTATGGCCGAGCATCGCCACCATGTTCGAATGGGTGAGTGCCGCCTGGATGATAAGGCCGATGCGGGTGCGCGTCAGGACCGCGAGCAGAGCCCCGAAGATGGCGATCGCCGTCGCCAGCTCGAACATCTTGTAGGCGGGGTAGTTGGTCGAGAACACGCTGAAGGCGGTGAAGTCGAGCGACGGCGGCACGCGATAGTCGACCGGCAGCTTGCCCCAGACCATCTGCACCACCTCCTGCATGACGAAGGTGAGGCCGAAGGTGAAGAGCAGCTCCGCCACGTGGCCGTGACGATGCACCGGCCGGAGCCCGAATCGCTCCACCAGCGCGCCGATGCCGCCGGCGGCGAGCGGCGCGAGCAGGAAGGCAGGCCAGAAGCCCAGCCAATGGCTGAGCTGGAAGCCGAAGAAGGCGCCGAGCATGTAGAAGCTCGCATGAGCGAAGTTGAGCACGCCCATCATGCTGAAGATAAGCGTGAGCCCGCTCGCCATGAGGAACAGCAGCATGCCGAAGAGCACGCCGTTCAGTGTCGAGACGATGACAAGCTCGAGCATGATGCGACCGATCGCTGCCGCGCAGTGCCCGGCGCGGTCACCGGCGCGGCAGCGATGCCGGGCGGCCGCCGGTCGGGCTACGAGCCTAGCTGGGGCGCTGCATCTTGCACGTGGTTGGCACGATCGTGTCGTTGATGTCGACCTTGCCGACCGTCTTCCAGCCCCAGCCCGTATGCTCCTCGTCGAACCGGGCATCGCCGACGAGCGGCCCGAAGGACGCGATGTACATCGGCTGGAAGAACTGATGGTCGACGTTGCGCATGAAGCCCTCGCCGCCGTCGAAGACGGTGATCTTCATGGTCTCAAGCTTTGCTGCGATCTTCTCCGGTTCAACGGACTTTGCTTCCTCGATCGCCTTGACCAGCATGGTCATCTCGTTGACCGCGCGCGGATACCACAGCGATTGGCCGCCGAGCTTGGCGCGAAACGCCTGCTCGAACTCCTGCGATGGCCCATAGGGGATGTTGGCGTGACCTTCGATGACGGCGAAGACACGATCCGCGAGATTGGTCTGCTTGATCGCCGTTGGACCGCCCGCGCCGCCAGCGTAATAGGTGTAGAAATCCGCCTTCAGCCCGGCGTCGGCGGCGGCCTTGAGCAGTAGCGAGAAGTCCTGACCCCAATTGCCGGTGATGACGCTGTCCGCGCCCGACGCCATGATCTTGGCGACATACGGAGAGAAATCGGTGATCTTCAACAGCGGATGCAACTCGTCGCCGACGATCTCGACATCGGGCCGCTTGTCGCCGAGCATCTTGCGCGCTTCGCTGCGCACCGACTGCCCGAAGGAGTAATCCTGATTGATCAGGTAGACCTTCTTGATGTTGGGGCGCGTCTTCATGTAATTGGTGAGCGCCTCCATCTTGATATCCGAGCTCGCATCCCAGCGGAAATGCCAGTAGCTGCATTTCTCGTTGGTGAGAATCGGATCGACCGCGGCGTAGTTGAGATAGAGGACCTCCTTGCCGGGGTTGCGGTCGTTGTATTTGGCGACGAAGTCCTCGATCGCCGCGGCGACGCTCGAGCCGTTGCCTTGGGTGATGATGCGCGCGCCCGCGTCGATCGCCTTTTGCACCTGGATCAGGCTTTCCTGAGGGTTCGTCTTGTTGTCGTAGCCGATCACCTCGAACTTCATGCCGAGAACTCCGCCCTTGGCGTTCAGCTGGTCGGCAAGATATTCAAAATGCTTGAGCCCGATCTCGCCGATGCTGGCACCGCCGCCCGACAGCGGATCGATATAGGCGATCTTGATCGTGTCCGCGATTGCGGCAGAAGGTGCCACCACGCCTAGCGCCATGGCGCTCAATACTGCCACCACATATGCGTGCTTCATCTCACCCTCCCGATCTCCGGGCATCTCGCACGGATTGTGGTCGACGCTTGGAAAGCCGCGCCGCAGAAACTGCCGTCGCGAAGATCGCCCTGCCCTTGGCTCAAGCTACTTTACCGGAGGCGATTGTACAAGAATGCTACAATCGCCGCCGCCCGTTCTCAAACGGAATCAATCGCGGCTCCGCCAATCGTCGGCATCGTCGGTTGACGGACGTCATTCCGGCTCAGGCGACCGGCTCCGTCCGCGATCTCCTTCGCTGCCCTGCCGTTCAGGGATCGATCAGCACGCCGGGATTGAGCAAGCCGCGCGGATCGAGCGCGTGTTTTGCCGCTTTGAGTGCCGCGGCGAAGAGTTCCGGGCGCTGCCGATCGTACCATGGTCGATGGTCGCGGCCGACCGCATGATGGTGGGTGATCGTGCCGCCGCCCGCGATGAGCTGGTCGGACGCCGCGGTCTTGATCGCCCGCCATTGCTCGATCAGATGGCCGTGGCGCCCCAAGGCATGGAAGGTGAAATAAGGCGCCGGTCCGTCGGGATAGACATGGGTGAAGCGGCA
>JBKQTR010000089.1:0-11445 GCA_052143095.1 Allostellaceae bacterium | reverse complement strand
CCGCCGGCGGCGTCAACGGCCGCAAGCTCCGTCTGGTCATCGAGGACAGCGGCTATGATCCCAAGCGCGCCGTGCTCGCGACGCAGAAGCTGATCGAGAAGGATCAGGTTTTTTCCATGGTCGGCGCCATGGGCTCGCCCACCGTGCTCGCCGCGCAGGACATCGTGCTCGATGCCGGCGTCACGCAGCTCTTCCCGCTCACCGCCGCCGAGTTCACCTTCAAGTTCGATCCGGCGAAGCCGCAGGAGCGGCTCAAGTTCAACAACCTGCCGCCTTACGTCGAGACCACGCGCGCGGCGCTCAAATACATGGTGGATTGGAAGCACCCGACGAAGCCCTGCCTGATGCATCAGGACGACGAGTACGGCAAGAATGTGCTCGACGGCTTCACCGCCGAGCTCGCGGCACTGAAGATCGAGCCTGGGACCATCACCAGCTACAAGCGCGGCGCCACGGATTTCAGCGCGCAGATCGCCAAGATGAAGGCCGACGGCTGCGACCTCGTCGTGCTCGGCACCGTCATCCGCGAGACCATCGGCGCGATGGGCGAGGCGAAGAAGCTCGGCTGGACCGTCAACTTCCTCGGCGCCACGCCGACCAACGTGCTCGAGGTGCCGGAGCTCGGCAAGGAGACGGTTGAAGGGCTCTATGCCGCCGCCGGCTTCGAGGTGCCCTATGAGGATACCGCCAAGGGCAAGGTCAGGGATTGGCTGATGGCTTACAAGAAGATGTTCGGCGTCACCGCCAATACCCAGGCGGTGATCGGCTACAACGCGATCGAGACCTTCGCCTTCTACGTCAATCTCGCAGGCAAGGATCTCACCGGCCAGAAATTCCTCGACGCGCTCGAGAGCGGCCAGGAGTTCCACGACATCTTCAACTCGCCGCCGGTCAAGTTCTCCAAGACCAACCATCTCGCCAGCGTGGTGACGCAGGTTCAGCAGGTGCAGAACGGCCGCTGGGTCCTGCTCAAGGACGGCCTGATGTTCTAGCTTGGCGATGGGCAAGGCCCGGGCGGCGCCTGGGCCTCGCTATTTCCGCTCGCGGTAATCGCCGAAGCCGGCGTCGCGGCGGCTCAGCGCCTCGCCGACGCCTGTGCCGTCGCGGCGGAATTGCTGCATGTAGGCGCGGCTCGCCTCGGTGGTGAAGGCGAGCGCCTGGATCTCGGTTCCCGCCCGCATCGCGGCACGCGCGCCCATGATCTCCATGGCGCGGTGCACGGCGCGCTTGTTGAGCTGCTGCAGCTCGGTTGGGATTTTGGCGACGCGCTCGGCGATGGCGAGCACCGCCGGCTCGAGCTCGGCCACGGCGAAGGCGCGGTTGGCGAACCCCTTGGCGGCGGCCTCCGCGCCGCTCATGGCATCGCCGGTGAGCATCGATTCCATCGCCTGGCGCATGCCGACGAGCCAGGGATGGAATTGCATGTCGGGCGGGCTCATCAGCCGCACCGGTGGATAGCCGATCTGCGCGTCCTCGGCGACATAGACGAGATCGCAGGCGGTGGCGAGCTCGCTGCCGCCGGCAAGGCAATAGCCGTGGACCTGGGCGATCACCGGCTTCGCTAGATCCCAGAGGTGGAACCATCCCTCGATCACGTGCCGCGCCCATTGCCCGGCGCCGCCGGCGGTGTGGTAGGGCTGGCCCTGAGCGTTGTCGGCGCCGAGATCGTAGCCCGCCGAGAAGCACGGGCCCGCGCCGCGCAGGATCGAGACGCGGATGGCCGGGTCGCGATCCGCCGCGTCGAGCGCCGCGAGGATCGCGCCGCGCAGCTCGTTGTTGAGCGCGTTGCGCTTCTCGGCGCGGTTCAAGGTGAGGCGCCGGACGCCCGGCGCGGGATCGTCGGTCAGCAGCAGCGCAGATGCGGACATGCTTTCCTCCCGCAGGCAAAGCGCCATGTCAGACCGCGGCGCCGGGAGTGTCAACCGTCCGGCCGCTATTGCGACTTGGCGACGGCCAGCAGCAGGTTGTTGGCTTCGCGCCGCTTGTCCGGCGTGTCGATCGCGCCTGGCGGCCCGTCGACGCCGCTCTGTGCCAGAAGCAGATCGCGCCCGTCCTGGCGGAAGCCGAACTCGGCCGTCCCGTAGCCCGGCCGAACCACCTCGATCGCGAAGCTCCAGGCCTCGCCCGCGTGGTCGCGCCGCACCGGCTTCACCTCGCTGTTCTCGGCATTGTCGAGCACCAGGGCCGCCCATTGCCGGAGCGTCAGCCAGCGCACGCTCTTTCCGACATCGATGTCCTCGAGGATGATCGTCGCGTCCTGGGCCTCGGCGGGCAGATCGAGGCGGTCGAGCTCCGCATGGTGTCGGTCGAGGGCCTCTTGTGCCTGGGCGACGAGCTGCTTTTGCGCCTGCTCGGCATAGGCTTGGCGCCTGCGGGCGAGCGCGCCCAGCGCCGCGCCATAGGGCGGATAATCCTCCGCCAGCGGCTGCTCAACCTGGGCCCGGAGCCGTTTCTGCTCGAGCTCGAAGAAGATCGCCGAGATGGTCGCCTCGGCGTCGTCGACCGCGCCGCGGCTCCGCGGCGTCGTCGGCAGGCCGTCGAGCCGCGCCACGATCTGCTCCAGTTTCGGCCGCGCCTTCTGCTTCGCCGTCGCGAAATCCTTCAGGGCGCGGTGCACGCGGTCCCGCGCCGCCTTGAGCGACGACATGTGCTTCACATCCTCCTTCAGCAACGTCTTCTCCTCCGGCGTGCCGGCGGCGTCCAGGCAGTTTTGCAGGCTCTTGGCGA
Organism: Allostellaceae bacterium; assembly: GCA_052143095.1. Taxonomy (GTDB): domain Bacteria; phylum Pseudomonadota; class Alphaproteobacteria; order ATCC43930; family CGMCC-115725; genus DAHUYF01. The sequence goes on along the minus strand of JBKQTR010000089.1, from coordinate 8,718 downwards.
TGAGGTCGATATCCGCGTCGGTCAGCGTGTAGAGCGGCACCCCGAGGACTTGCGCTGCGACGGCCTCGTCGATCCCGACCCAGCGGGCGCCGAAATCGATGAACTGCGCGCAGCTGGGAATGCGTACCGCCGAGGCGGTGCGGGGCAGCCCCGCGCCCAGCGCGAGGCTCGCCAGCAGCAGGACCCGAACCGCAGACCATTCCATGCCCGGACAGCCTCGATGTCGAAGCGCGGATCACCAACCCAGCGCGCGACGAACCTCGCGGGCGAACGCCTCGCCGTCGCGTGCGGCGGCGCTGTGCGCGTCGATATGGATCGGCATGCGCCCGACGATGCTCGCCTCGGCATAGACGACGCGGTTGGCGAGTTCAGCCTCGAACAGCGCATAGCCGGATTGCGCCAGCTCGCTGCGCACGTGCCGTGCGACCGCGCTCCCCACGGTGACCTGGGTCAGCAGCAGGCGGTATTCCATCGGCCGCGCGCGACGCTCCTCGGTCGCGTTGACCTCCTCGATCAGCCGCACCGTCTCGATCGCCGCAGCGATGTCGAGCGGCGAGGCCTTGATCGGGATGACCGCCAGATCCGCCACCGACAGCGCCTCGATCATCGTGCGGTTGCGGAAGCCCGCGGTGTCGATGACCACGAGCTCGACGTCGCGCGCCAGCTCGCGGGCGCGCTGCGCCACCACCTCGGAGGTGTCGGCGATGATCGGCAGGTCCAGCGGCGGATCGCCGAGGCCCTGCCAATGCAGCAGGCTGGCTTGCGGATCGGCGTCGATGATGGCGGCGCTGAGGCCGCCGAGCTGGCAATGCGCCGCAAGGCAGGCGGCGGCCGTGCTCTTGCCGCTGCCGCCTTTCAAGGTGGCCATCACCACGATCGCTCCCGTCCCGTTCCGCACGCTAACCTCCGCGTCGCGGCAAGGCGCGGCTCACCGGCCGCGCCTCCCGGCGGGTTTCGACTGGTCGAGCGTCTGGCGGTATCTCTTGGGCTCGAAATCGAGGAAGGTGCCGCCATCCTCGAAATGCCGAATGAAGATCTTGCCGATCGTCTCGGTGGCCAGCGTCGAGGTGCCGACCGAGGTCGCGACGCCGATGAGCGTGCCGATGCCGGGCACCATCCGCGCCGCCGCGCCGGTGACGCTGGTGGCGATGGTGAACGGCGTCCAGCCGCCGAGGAGCGCGGACAGCAGCGACGCCACGCGCACACGCTCGAAAGGCACGCCATAGAGCCGCGCCAGCCGCGAGACCATGCGCACCTGCACGCCCGAGACCAGCGCCGCGTCGGCCAGCGGGATCGGCGCGGCGGCGGCGGCGATCGTCCATCGGCGATAGTAGACGAGCACATCGCGCGCTGCCTTGAGCCGTCGCTCGTCCTCGGTGGTCGGCGCTTCGACGATCGCCAGTGCCCTACCGGGCGCCGCGGCTTCGGCGGCAGGCGCCGTCTCCGGCGCGCTCGGCGGCGACTCGCGCGACTGCGGCGCGACCGCGGTCGCCGTGCGCTTGATGTCGTCCAGCGTCGGATTGCGCAGCTTCGGGAGCGTCTTTGTCATCGCGACGCGCTCGTCCGCGCGGCCGCGGCGAGGCCGATCAACTCGATTTCGGCGTCGTGCTGCCGCCTTCGATCTTGGTGCAGGTGCCGACCGGCACGTAGATCCAGGAGTTCGGGTCCTTGGCGATCTTCGCTTCGCCGGCACAGCCATGCGCGCCCCTGGAGCCGCAATCGTTCTTGCCGGAGGCATTCACGCCGTAGCATTTTTCCGCCTGGAAGATCGGGTCGGGAGCGGGCCCGGCCATGCCGGCGGCAGACGCGGCGACCGCCGCCGCGACCGCTGAGGCGACGAGCAGAGCAGGCTTCATGGGTTCTCCTCGTGCAAGGAAACCCGGCAACGATACACCAGCCGGCCACCGCTGGGTAGACGGCGCTGCTTCTATTTCGACGCCGGCGGTGTTTTCGTCGTCGGCTTCTGCGTGCCGTTCTCCGTCGCCGGCGTGTTCGCCGTCGGCGGCAGCGCCATCTGCGAGGTGGTTTTGGCGGCGTCGCCGCCGAGATCCGTCGGCAGCGGCAAGCCCGCCGCGGCGTTCACCGAGTCGGTCTTCTTGCTGGCGCCCGCCGTCTCCGGCGTGTTGGTGAGCGGTGTCAGCGCCGGCTTGTTCTCGGCGCTCGACGGCGACTCGGCGGCGGGCGGCGTCACCGTCGCGTCGAGATTGCCGAGCAGGATTGGCAGCCCGGTCTTGCTCGTGCCGATGACGATGACCTTGGAGTTGGGCGATTGCGCGAGCTGCAGCGTGGCGTCGACTCCCTTCCACATCAGGTACCGGTCGGTGATGCCGTCCTTGACGATGTCCTGGAACTGGCGGATGCCTTCGGCCTCGATTTTCTTGCGCTCGCTCTCCTTCCTCTCGCGCTCGATGCGGTAGTCGTATTCGAGCATCATCTGCATCTGCTGGTTCTTCTCGACCATCGATTTCTGCAGCGACTCCGGCAGCTCCACGTCGCGCAGGAAGATCTCGTCGAGCTCGACGAATTCGACGCGCTGCAGCAGCGTGTCGGCCTCGGGGTCCATCTCGAACTCGCGGCGCATGCCGTCGCGGATGCGCTGCTGGATCTCCAGGCGCTTGGTGGAATAGACCTCCTCGGGGGTGTGGCGCGAAACCTCCTCGCGGACGCGCGCGCCCAGGCTCGGCAGGATGAGTTTTTGCACGTATTCGGGACCGATGTATTTGTGCAGCAGCGGCACGTTGCGCCGCGTCACGCGAAAGCGGAACGCGACGTCGGCGACGAGGTTGAGGCCGTCGGAGGTATGGGCGTCGAAGGTGGAGGCTTCATTCTGGAAGCGGACGTCGTAGATGTACATGGTGTTCCACGGCCAGACGATGTGGAAGCCCTCGTCATAGGCCTGCTCGACATCCGTGCCCCCTTGGAAGCGCTTGAACAGCGCGCCTTCGTGGCCGGCGGGAATGGTAATGAAGATGCGCGGCGACAGCGCGGCGATGAGCAGCAGGACGAGCAGCCCGCCAAGGCCGAGCGACAACAGATGTTTATCGATCCAATCGATCGTTCCGATATAGGCCGCGCCGATGCGCGAGGACAAGCGGCTGACAACGCTATTCACCTAACGCTCCCACTCTAAATCTACGACTGGCTCCGCGACTTATACTACGGCTTGCCCCCTGCTTTGGATATGGGCGACGAATCGGCGCGTGGCGGGCCTTCCGGGCGCCGCCGGCGGCTTTGGCCGGGCCGCGCGGCCGCCCCCTGGTGCGGTTGCCGCGGGGGGGCTCCTGTGATAGTTTGTCAATGAATTGAACTCACAAACGGGGAACTCCATGGACGAGCGTATGGCGGAGGCGATGAGCATCGTGCGGCGGTCTTCCGCCTGGTCTGCCGGTGCCGGCCTCATTCCGATCCCTCTCGTCGATATCGGCGCGATCGCCGCCGTCCAGGTCAAGATGATCAGGGACCTGGCCAAGGTCTACGGCGTCGAGTTCCCTGAGGTCCGCACCAAAGCGCTGAGCAGCGGGCTTGCCGGCAGCGTGCTGCCCTACCTGCTCGCGGTCGGCTCTTCGGGCTATCTCCTCTCGATGGCGAAGGCGATCCCGATCGTCGGCACCGTGGTCGCGATCGCGGCGATGCCGGGCTTTGCTTCGGCGGCAACCTATGCGGTCGGCAAGGTGTTCGCGCAGCATTTCGCCGGCGGCGGCAGCCTGCTCGATTTCAATGTCGATGCGAAGAAGGAGGAGATCGCCAAGGAGTTCGCCGAGGCGCGCAACGAGGCGAAGAAGCCGCCGTCGAAGCCGGCCATGGCCTAGGCGGTCCTTCGGTTCTCGGGTGGATAGCGGCGGGCGGCCGTGGAACCCAGCATCATCATCATCATCTATATCCTCGCCTGCCTGCTCGTGGGGCTCGTCGGGTCGCGCCGCTCGATGGGCTTCTTCGCGGCGTTCTTCTTCTCGCTGCTGTTCAGCCCCGTCGTCGTCATTCTGGTCTTGCAGCTGACGCGCACGTCCGAGCGTCGACGGGACCGCAACCGGCCGTCCTCGTCGGCGTCATAGCATGCCCCCCGTGTCCGGCAGGAATCAGGGCCGCTCGACGTGCTGATCCTGAGGATCCTCCGCAAGGAGAATTCGATCCCGACGTCGCGCATGGCGTTCATGATGTGCCTCGCCGGCGGCACCAATGCGCTCATCCTCAGCACGATCAATTCGGCCGCCCAGCACGCCGGCCAGGACGGGCCGGATCTGCACCTGCTCATCATGTTCTGCCTGTGCTTGACCGTCTATATCATCACGCAACGCTACGTCATGTCGGTGGCGATGTGCGAGATCGAGCGCATCGTCAACGATCTCCGCGTCCGGCTGATCGAGAAGGTGCGGCATTCCGAGCTCGCGCGGATCGAGCGCCTGGTGCCGTCGGACGTCCTCACCACGATTGCCAAAGAGCCGGTCGCCATCTCCAACCTGGCGCCGAGCTTTGTCGCGGCGGGGCAGGCATGCCTGCTGCTGCTGTTCGTGACGGGGTACGTGGCTTATCTCTCGCTGACCGCGCTGGTGCTGACGGCGATGGCGGCGTTCTTCGCGGTATCGATCTTCCTGCGGCGCTCGGAGCGGCTGCGGCAGCGGTTGCGGCAGACGGCGGCGCAGGATGCCGAGGTGTTCGAGGGCCTCGACGACCTGCTCAGCGGCTTCAAGGAAGTGAAGATGAGCCGGGCGCGCGGCACGGCGCTGGCGCAGACCGTCGAGCATCTCTCGGCGGAAGCCACCGGCTTGAAGCAGGAGACGGCGCGGAGTTCGGCGGGCGAGTTCGTCTTCGCCCAGTCGACCTTCTATCTGCTGCTGGCGACCGTCGTCTTCGCCGTGCCCGCCTTCAGTACCGTCGCCTCCGCCGACCTCGTGAAGATCACCACCGCGATCCTATTCCTCATCGGCCCGATCTCGATGATCGTGCAGGCAATCCCGGCGCTCGCCACGGCGAACTCGTCGATGGAGCGCCTGCTCGCCCTCGACGAACAGCTCAGCGGCGCGGTGCCGCCGTCGGCGACCGAGGTTGCGGATATGCGGCCTGCGGCGGTCCGGCCGGAGCTGCGCCTGGAAGGGGCGACCTTCACCTATGCGGAAAACCCCGGCAGCGAGGGCTTCACCGTCGGGCCGATCGATTTCGTCGCGCGGCCCGGCGAGATCGTCTTCATTACCGGCGGCAACGGCTCCGGCAAGACCACGTTGATGAAGCTGATGGCCGGCCTCTACCGCCCCGATAGCGGCCGCATCCTGCTCGGCGGCACGCCGTTCTTGCCGGCGACGGAAGCGTGGATCCGCGATCAGATCTCGATCATCTTCTCCGACTTCCATTTGTTCCGCCGCTTGTACGGGCTCGGCGAACAGGATCCGGAGCGGATCGCCGAGCTGCTGCGCTACATGCAGATCGACCAGAAGACGGCGATTCGCGGCGACAGCTTCACCACCATCAATCTCTCGACCGGCCAGCGCAAGCGCCTGGCGATGATCGTCACGCTGCTCGAGGACAAGCCGGTCGTGATCTTCGACGAATGGGCCGCCGATCAGGACCCCGCCTTCCGCCGAAAATTCTACGAGGAGATCCTGCCGGGGCTCAAAGCCAAGGGAAAGGTCGTCATCTGCGTCACCCATGACGATCGCTATTTCGACGTCGCCGACCATCGCTTCAAGATGGAATTCGGCCGCATGGTCGCCTGAGGCGGCCCGGCAACCTATCGTTTCGACGGACGCTCTGCCCGCGCGAAGTCCCGCGCCGGGCTCAGCCGCAGCCGCAGGATGCGCGCGATGGCGCTGGCGTAGGGCTCGAGCGGCACGCGGTTGTGCGTGCAGGGGAGGGGGACGACGCCGATCTCGCCCTCGACCTTGGCGGACCAGTCGAAGTAGCAGTCGTTGTCGCCGGGGGTCTCCATCGCCCGGAACAGGAGGAGAGAGCCGCGGTAGCGGCCCGGGAGATAGCGCGAGCCTTGCTCGACATTGAGCTTGAACAGCTCGATGATCCCCGCGGCCTCAGCGGTCGAGAAGTCGGCGGGCCAGACGCCGCTGTGCCGCGCGGCATCGACGAAGCTGTCGAGATCGGTGATCGCCTGCGCGGCGCCGGGAATGATCTTCTCGAGGCCGAGGATATCGATCAGGGTTTCGATGATGCTGGCATCGGTGATCTCGGCGCCGCTCGCTTCCGGCTGGTACAAGGGCGTATCGAGCAGCGCGAGAAGCGCGACCTCCTCGCCCGCCGCCTGGAGCTGACACGCCATCTCGTAGGCGATGAGGCCGCCGAACGACCATCCCAACAGATGGTAAGGGCCGGCCGGCTGAACCGCGCGGATCTCGCCGAGATAGTCGCCGGCCATCTGCTCGACCGAGCGGGCGGCGGCCTCGCCCGGCTCGAGGCCGGTGGCCTGCAGGCCATAGACCGCCTGGCCGCGTCCGAGCGCCGCGGCGAGCGGCAAATAGCAGAACACGGCGCCGCCGGCAGGATGGACGCAGAACAGCGCCGGTTGCCGCTCGCTTTGCTGGAGCGGCACGAGATGCGCGAAGCGGCTCCGGTCGTCGGCTTGCGCCGCATGCCGCGCCAGCTGTGCCAGGCTCGGATGCTCGAACAGGCTGCGCAGCGAAACCGTGATGCCCGGCAGCTCTTTGCAGCGGTGGATGAATTGCACCGCCAGCAGCGAATGGCCGCCGAGGTCGAAGAAATTGTCGTGGCGGCCGACCCGGGCGAGGCTGAGCAGCTCGGCCCACAGCGCCGCCAGCAGCTCCTCGACCGCGCCCTGCGGCGCCTCGAAGCCCTCCGCCTCGCGCCACACCGGCTCCGGCAGCGCGCGCCGGTCGAGCTTGCCCGAGGCGGTGCGCGGCAGCGCGTTGAGCCAGACATAGCCCTGCGGCAGCATGTGCGCCGGTAGCCGCAAGGCCAGATGCGCCCTGAGCGCCGCCGCCGCCACCGCCGCGCCCCGCGCCACCACATAGGCCACCAGCCGCTCGCGCCACACCACCACCGCCGCCTGCGCCACCGCGCCATGCGCCACCAGCGCCGCCTCGATCTCGCCCGGCTCGATGCGCAAGCCGCGCAGCTTCACCTGCCCGTCCGAGCGGCCGAGGAACTCCACCACCCCGTCCGCCCGCCACCGCCCGAGATCGCCGGTGCGGTAGAGCCGCTCCCCGGCCGAGCCGAACGGGTCGGCCACGAAGCGCTCCGCCGTCAGGTCGGCGCGGCCGACATAGCCCCGCGCCAGGCCCACCCCGCCGAGATAGATCTCGCCCGCAACCCCCACCGGCACTGGATCCAGCCGCTCGTCCAGAACGTAGACCCGCGTGTTCGCGATCGGACGGCCCAGCGCCGGCGGCTCGGCGCCGGCCAGCGGCGCGCTCATCGTGGCGCAAACCGTGGCCTCGGTCGGGCCATAGGCGTTGACCATGCGGCGGCTTGCCGAATGCCGCGCCACCAGCTCCGGCGGGCAGGGCTCGCCGCCTACCACCAGCGTGCGGCACTGCGCCAGCGCCGCGTCCGACAGGCTCGCCAGCACGCTCGGCACCAGCAGCACATGGGTGATCGCCTGCTGGGCCATCAGCTGCGCCAGCGCGTCGCCCGGCACCAGCCGCTCCACCGGCGCCATCACCAGCGTCGCGCCTGACAGCAGCGCCATCCACAGCTCCGCCACCGAGACGTCGAAGCTGGGCGAGGCGTATTGCAGCAGCCGGTCGCCGGGGCGGACGTCGCAGTCGCGGATATGCGCCAGCGCCAGATTGACCACGCCCCGATGCTGCACCATCGCGCCCTTGGGGGTGCCGGTGGAGCCCGAGGTGTAGATGATGTAGGCGAGGTGGTCGGGGCGCAGCGCCGCGCGGCGCTCGGCGTCGTCGAGCGGCGCCGGCGACGGCTCCTCCGCGTCCTCGTCGAGGCACAGCGCCGGCACCTCGCGCGGCAGCCGCGGCGCGAGGTCCGTGCTGGTCAGCACCAGCGCCGCGCCGGCATCGGCGAGCAGGAAGGCGAGCCGCGCCGGCGGGTGGCCGGCATCGAGCGGCAGGTAGCCGCCGCCCGCCTTCAGCACCGCCAGCACCGCCACCACCAGCTCGACCGAGCGCTCCAGCGCCAGCCCCACCACCGTCTCGGGGCCGACCCCCAGCCCGATCAGCCGCCGCGCCAGCCGGTTCGACCGCGCCTCCAGCTCGGCGTAGCTCAGCCGCTCCCCGCCGCACGACACCGCCACCGCCTCCGGCGTGCGCGCCGCCTGGCGCGCGAAGAGCTCCGGCAGCGTCGCCTCGGGCACCGCCGCCGCCGTCGCGTTCCAGCCCAGCGTGATCGTCCGCCGCTCCTCGGCCGACAGCAGCGACAGCTCCGACAGAAGCGCCTCGGGCGAACCCGCCAGGAAGCGCAATACCCGCTCCAGATGGCCCATGAGGCGGGCGACGCCCGCTTCGTCGACCCGGGCACAGTCGAAGCTGAGGCGGAATTCGAGCGAATGCCGCGGCAAGGCGATCAGCGTCAGGGGATAATGCGTGCGCTCATGCGCCGATGCTGCGGTGAGGCGGAAGCCGGCGCTGTCCACGCCGCTGCCATCGACCAGAGCGGCTGCCAGCGGATAGTTCTCGACCACCACCAAGGTCTCGAACAGATCGCTGCCGCCGGCGCCTTCCGCCGCGCGCTGGATCTCCGCGAGCGGGGCGTAGCCGTGCCGCTGATCCTCCAGCTGCAGCGCGTGCAGCTCTTTGAGCC
>JBKQTR010000088.1:0-4107 GCA_052143095.1 Allostellaceae bacterium | reverse complement strand
GAACGGCCAGGCCAAAGCCGCCGCCAAAAGCGCCTTCGAGAGCAACAAGCAGCGTTTCTTCAATCACCTCATCACGGCGATGAAGACGCCGACGCTGCTCAGCTCGATCGCCGCCGACCTCGAGCGCGGCGACGCCGCGGTCGTGCAGCTCGTCTCGACCGGCGAGAGCCTCATGGAACGCCGCCTTGCCGAGATTCCGGTTGAAGAATGGGCCGATCTTTCGATCGACGTCACGCCGCGCGAGTATGTATTGGACTATCTCGCCAAGGGCTTTCCGACACAGCTTTACGAACGCTATACCGACGAGAACGGCAACATCCTCTCGCGTCCCGTCGTGGTCGACGGCCAGCCCGTGCCGTCGCGCGAGGCCGAGGAAATCCGCGACCGGCTGATCGAGAAGCTGGCGTCATTGCCGCCGGTGCAGACCGCGCTCGACCAGATCCTGCACCACTTCGGCACGGACCAGGTCGCCGAAGTGACGGGCCGCAACCGCCGCATCGTCAGGAAAGCCGCCGACGGTGCGGCGCGTCTCGCCGTCGAAAACCGTCCCGGCTCCGCCAATCTGGCTGAAACACAAAGCTTCATGGACGACAAGAAACGCATCCTTGTCTTCTCGGACGCGGGCGGCACCGGACGCAGCTACCACGCCGAGCTGTCAGCGCGGAATCGGCGGCTGCGCGTCCACTATCTTTTGGAACCCGGATGGAAGGCCGATGCGGCGATCCAGGGCCTCGGCCGCACCAACCGCACCAACCAGGCGCAGCCTCCGCTGTTTCGGCCGATCGCGACCGACGTGAAGGCCGAAAAGCGATTTCTCAGCACGATCGCGCGACGGCTCGACACGCTTGGCGCGATCACCCGCGGGCAGCGCCAGACCGGGGGCCAAGGCCTGTTCCGGCCAGAGGACAATCTGGAGAGCCACTATGGGCGCGATGCGCTGCGCCAACTCTACATGCTGCTGGTCCGCGGCAAGGTCGAAGGCTGCTCGCTTCAGACCTTCGAGGACGCGACCGGCCTGAAGCTGATGGACGCCAACGGCATCAAGGACGAGCTGCCGCCGATCACCACCTTTCTCAATCGGCTGCTCGCGCTGACAATCGACCTGCAGAACGTGCTGTTCACGGCCTTCGAGCAGTTGCTCACGGCCCGCATCGAAGGCGCCATCGCGTCAGGGACCTATGACGTCGGGCTGGAGACGCTCCGCGCCGAGAGCTTCGTGGTCACCGATCGGCGCACGATCTACACCCATCCCGGCACCGGCGCGGAGACCCGCCTGCTCATCGTCACCCAGCGCGAGCGTAATCGCCCGGTGACGCTGGACGAGGCCCTGGATCGCCTCTCCGATCCTCGCGCCGTGCTCCTGGTCAACGAGCGCTCCGGCCGCGCGGCCGTGCAGGTCCCAGCGCCGAGCCTCATGCTCGATGATGGCGAAATCGAACGACGCGTGCGGCTGGTTCGCCCGATGGAGAGCCACAGCCTTCCCCTGAAGATGATGGCCGAGAGCCACTGGGTCGAAGCGGATCGCGATACCTTCGCCACAGCTTGGCAACGTGAGCTTGCCGAGGTGCCCGAGTTCACCGACAGCACGATCCACATTGTCGCTGGATTGCTCTTGCCAATCTGGAAGCGCCTACCGAGCGAGTCGACACGCGTCTATCGGCTTCAGACCGACGCGGGAGAGCGCGTCATCGGACGGAAGGTGTCGCCCGCCTGGGTCGCAACGGCGCTGGCGACAGGCGCACCGACGCTGACGCCGGAGAGCGCCTTTGTGGCGCTGATGGATGGGCGCACCGTCCTCGATCTCGCCGAGGGCCTCCGGCTCCGCCGCGTCCGCGTCATGACTGCGAACCGCATCGAGCTGTTGGGCTTCACCGACACGATGCGAGAGCGGCTCAGCGCCTACGGCCTCTTCCACGAGATCATCTCGTGGAAGCTGCGCATGTTCGTGCCCGCCGACGCCAGCGGCGTCGATGTCCTCGCCAAGGTGCTGGAGCGCTATCCGCTCGAACGCATCGCCGAACGGGAGGCCGCATGATGTCGCGCGACGCTTCCGAACTGGCGCACCGTCTCGCGCGAGAGGCCGAGGCGGTGTGCCGCCACTATCTCTCCAACGGACGGCGAGAGGGCCGATACTGGCTCGTCGGCGACGTGCGCAACACGCCTGGGCGCTCGATGTTCGTGCACCTCAAGGGGCCGGAATCTGGCCGCGGGGCCGTTGGCAAATGGACCGACGCCGCCACGGGCGAGCATGGAGATTTGCTCGACGTCGTCCGCGAAAGCTGCGGCCTTCTCGACTTCCACGCCGTCACCGACGAAGCACGACACTTCCGGAGCCTGCCACGCTCTGACCCGGAGCCGGCGCGGAAATCCAATCGGTCGCCTGTCCAGGCGGGATCGCCCGAGGCGGCGCGGCGGCTCTTCGCCATGTCGCAGCCGATCGCCCGGACTCTCGTGGAAGCGTATTTGCGCAATCGCGGCATCACGGCTTTGCACGATGCGGGCAGCCTGCGCTTCCACCCGCGCTGCTACTATCGTCCTGACGAGGACGCGCCGACCGAGACCTGGCCGGCGATGGTCGCCCGCGTCACCGATCTCGATGGCCGGATCACGGGAGCCCATCGCACCTGGATCGATCCCGACGGATTCGACCTCATCCGTCTCGGCAAGGCGCCGATCGACACGCCGCGGCGGGCGATGGGCGACCTCCTCGGCAACGCGGTGCGGTTCGGCGTGGCAAACGACGTGCTCGCAGCCGGCGAAGGAATCGAGACCATGCTGTCGCTGCGCTCAGCGCTGCCGACCATGCCGATGGCGGCGGCGCTCTCCGCCAACCACCTCGCCGCGCTGCTGCTGCCGCCGTCGCTGCGCCGTCTCTATGTCGCGCCCGACGCTGACCCGGCCGGCGACGCGGCGGCGACTGCTTTGACCGAGCGCGCCGATGCGGACGGCATCGAGACGATCACGCTGTCGCCCCGGCTTGGCGACTTCGACGAGGATCTGCGCGCCTTCGGCGTCGACGAGCTTCGCGCGGCCTTGCGCATCCAGCTCGCGCCGCAGGACGTCGTGCGCTTCATGCTCTGGGCGAGGGCCGAGACGGGGTGAGTGCCGGCGGTTCGAGCACCGTCATGGCCCCGGTCGGGCGAGGCCCATGCTGCCGGAAAGAGTCGCGCCCTTGGCCTTCTAGAGGGCGATCGAACGGCAGGCGGCCCGGGCCGGCAATGGCTGCTCCCGGCTATTTTCCGCCGGCCTGCGGGCCTTTGCATCGCGAAGCAAAATAGCCGGGCTTCGCCATCCTCCGCTCGACGCTCCGGCCCTCCGCTTCGCTTCGGGTTCTGGTCCGTTCCGCCCGCCGTCTTTTGATCGCCACGAAGGCTGCGATGGGCGCGGCCGATCCAGCGAAGGACCTCCACCGATGACGACCGATCACGACGACGCCGAGTTCGAACCGCCGCACGCCTCGTCCCCGACCGATCGCGTCCTCAGCGAGCTTCAGCTCTACGGCTACCGCCCCTTCCACGACGAGCCCGATCCAAGGCCTCTTCCCGAAGCCGACGCCGTCGCAGGCGCGGTGGTTGACATCTTCGACGCCCTGGTCTCGACACTGAGCGACACCCGGCTCGAACCCGACCTCGCAGACTTGCTCTGGTCGGCCGTCAATCTGTTCCACCGGGCTGTCGACCGGATCGAGCGCGACCTCGACGACAACGAACAGGCGCAGCGGCGCAGCCAGAAGGAACAGGATGGCTCCGAGATCCGCTCGGTCGAACTGGAGCGCCTGACGGCCGAGGGGCAGACGCTGATCGAGCGCAGAAACAGCATGGAGCTCTTTCGCGACCAAGCCGCCGACCAGTTCGAACGCCACCTCGGCTCCGCCTGGCGGCCGCGCTCGAGATCGAAGGTCAGCCATCGGGCGCTAACGTCGGCCTTGATCGACAGCCGCGATTTCCTCGCGGCGAAGAAGCGCGCCGAAAACGAACTGCTTCTGCCGCCCGGGCCGAAGATCGCCGTCACCGGCGGCCTCGACTTCAACGATCATCGCCTGATCTGGGACCGGCTCGACAAGGTCCACGCCAAGCATCCCGACATGGTGCTGCTGCACGGCGGCTC
>JBKQTR010000087.1:0-2853 GCA_052143095.1 Allostellaceae bacterium | reverse complement strand
CCGCGGTGTAAAGCTTCTCGACCTCTTCCTCGATAAGGTGATGGAAGTTCGAGGCGCCGATATTGGCGTTGACCTTGGTGCGCAGCCGCTTGCCGACACCGATCGCACGGAAGTCGTGATGGACGTTGCGAGGAATGACGACCTCGCCGGTCGCGATCAGCTCGCGGATTTCCTCGGGCTTGAGACCCTCGTCCTCCGCGACTTCGAGCATCTGCTGCGTAACGATTCCTTTGCGTGCCGCTTCAATTTGAGTCATCTGAGCCCCTCGAATCGGATATGAGATGGGACCGGCCAGTAACCGGCGATGCCGGCCTGCCATTCCTCTCTGACTATATTACTCCAGCCCCTCGTATGAGATGCCATGCTCTTCGCATAGGGCGCGCAGCCGCTGGAGCATCCGCTCCGCGCGAGCCAGATGCGCCACCGCGATAAAGTTGGCCAGCGCGACCAGCAGCATCGCACCGGTTGCCCAGTACATATGGCTCAGTACATCGCCACCGTGGATGATGCTCACGCCCTTGGCGTAGGCGACGCCCAATACCAGCAGGCCGATGATAGTGAGCCCGATCGTGACCCGCGTCATCGCTGAATTACTCGACTGACTGGCCGGCCGGCTACTTGCCGGGCTTATTGCTTGCCGGCTCGAGGCTGCCGCCGTTGTGCAGGTGATGGCGGTCGATTGCCGGGATCGCGCGCGCTTCCGGCGGCTTGTTCCACGGCTCCGGCTGGTCGCGCTCGGTGTAGATCTTCAGTTCGGGCCGGAGCGGGTTATAGACCTGCCGCGCCTGCTCGTCGTACCAATCGAGCATCTCGCGCATGTTGCCGTCGCGTCCCTTTTGCTCGAGCACCTGCGAGCGATGCATCAGGACTTCCTTGGGCTCGATGAAGTCCTTGCGATCGAACCCCCAGATGCGCGGGTGGACGTAGGTATCCATCCTGATCGCGTCGCACGGGCAGGCCTCGACGCACATCCCGCAGTAGATGCATCGCAGCGTGTCGATCTCGTAGCGCAGCGGGAACTTCTCGATATGGGGATCGGGATGCTCTCCGGCCTCGATATAGATGCATTGCGCGGGGCAGGCGGTGGCGCACAGAAAGCACGAGGTGCATCGCACTGAGCCGTCCGGCTTGAGCGTCAGACGATGGCTGCCGCGGTAGCCGTCGGAGTAGCGCTTGCGCTCTTCGGGATACTGGGTGGTGGTCGCGGCGCGGCGGTTCTTCGCCAGCCCCATCAAGTGCGCGACGTGCAGTGCGAGGTTGCGGCAGAAGTGGTAATTCGTCACGAGCAATCCTTTCAGGATCTCGGGCAGATAGAGCCGCTCCGAAAGGGTCATTTGCTCAAGTCGTTTCATCGCAAGATTGCCGCGAAAGCCTTGTGCGAGTTGAGTTTTCTCGCGCTCTGGAAGAACCGCGCGGAGAATCGCCCGCTTTCAGGCCCACTATAAGAGCCGCCTCGAACCGCAGTCAAGGAAGGCGCTGCTCGCAACCCTGACAGCCTCGTGATAGACCGGGGCCACAACGCGGTGTCGGCAGTGCCAGGCGGACAACGACGCCGGGTTGCGCTTCTGCGAGTTGTGCGGAGCGAAGCTGGCGCGCCAGTGTCCCGGCTGTGGTCGGAGCTGAAGCCCCATGCGAAGTTCTGCGGCAATTGCGGCGCATCTCTCGGCGAGCCTGCGGCGCCTCCGCCCGCCGCTTCACCTGAACTGGCACCTGCGGCGGCCGGGCCCGCTCCAGAGGCGCGGCTCCGGCACCGCCAGGGCAAGCGCGACGCCGCCCGCGCCCAGAAAGGACGCGCAGCTTATTCACGCACGATTTCCAGGCGGGTGACGTAGACTTCCGAGTGTACCCGGCGCTCCACCTCGGAGGGGTCCGCAGCCTCGAAGAACAACTCGACGGCTTCACGCAAATTGGCGCGGGCTTCCTCCACCGTGGCTCCCTGGCTGGCAATGTCGAGCTCGGGGCACAACGAGACGTAGCCCGTGCTTTCGCGCTCGATGATTGCTGTCAGTTGCTCGCGACGCTTCATGAATACCCTCTCGACTGTTTCTTGCATGCCCCGAGACGACCGCGGTTGTCAATGTCCTGCGAAAAGCCGGTAGTGTCCTAATGAACAGGGGCCGGCTCGAAAGCCGGCCCTTGGTGCCCCGCCTTGACCCTCTCTCAGGTCGGAAAGAGGAAGCAGGCGCTGTTGCGGTTGGTTATGCCGCCGCCATCTGCATCACACCGAGCTGGCGATACCAGGGCTCGGTGCGTTCGTTGATCAAATCGATCTGGCGCAGACATGGAATGATCGTGTCGACGAACAGGAACGAGTTGAAGCGCTGCTCGAGCTCGTTCTCGGCCTTGTGCCAGTTGGGATCGCGACGGAGCTGATCCTCGATGTCCTTCATCGAGATGCCGACCTCGTCGAAGACCGTGACGCCCGAGAGGAACCCGTCGTGCGGCACGCCGTCAACGACCTTGGTCACCATCATGTCGCAGGCGGCGAACGTGAATTCCTCGAGGTCCTTTTTCTCCTTGCCGTTGAGCTTGCGGCACGCGTCGCGCAGCGCGAGCATCCCGAACCCGACATGGCGCGACTCGTCCTTCATGATGTATTCGAGCAGCTCCTTCAGCAGCGGATCCTTGGTCTCGCTGTGCATGAAGCGAAAGGCCGCGAGCGCCAGGCCCTCGGCGACGATCTGCATCCCGACGTATTTGGGCTCCCATCGCTCGTGCTCGATGATTCCGCTGAGCAGCCGATCCAGCGTGGGATCGATCGGATAAATCTTGTCGAGCTTGGTGATGTACTTGCGGAAGCCTTCGACGTGGCGCGCCTCGTCCATCACCTGCGCGGCCGCGCACATTTTCGCA
>JBKQTR010000086.1:0-6398 GCA_052143095.1 Allostellaceae bacterium | reverse complement strand
GGCGCGGGATCGCGGTACAGCGAGTCGAGATCGGGGATCGGCGCCGGCTCGCCATGCCGCAGCTCCGACGCGCGGTGCTGGCGCCACAGGCTCCGGAGCTCGGCGTAGAAATCGATGGCGTTGCGCTGCAGCTCGTCGAAGGTGTCGAGGTTGCGCGCCCGCTGGTCGATGCCGTCGATGCCGGCGCGCACCAAGCCCATATACCAATAGTGGTAGTTCCAGGCGATGCGGTCCCAGGGATCGGCATAGCCGTCGACGCCCAGGCCGATGCCGTCCCGCGGGTTGGAGGGCCCGAGGATCGGCAGCACGAGATAAGGCCCGTCCGGTACGCCCCAGCTGTAGAGCGTCTGGCCAAAATCGCCGCTCTGCTTCTCCAGCCCGTCCTTGCTCGCGAGATCCATCACCCCGCCCAGCCCGAACGTGCTATTCATCAGGAAACGGGCGAACGTGTCATGGGCCCGCTTGAATTGACCCTGGAGGAGATTGTTGGCGAAGACGATGGGCTCGCCGAGATTGTCGAGGAAGTGGCGGATCGCATCGCGGCCGAGTTCGGGGATAACCGCGACGTAACCCTGCGCGATCGGCTTCAGCGCAACGCGGTCGACGAACAGGTTGAAGTCGAAGATCTCGCGGTTGACGGGCTCGAACGGATCATTCGTCTTGTCGAACTCGGCACGGGCGGCGGGATCGCTGGGCGGCGTCGCGCAGGCGGCGAGCGCCAACGTACCAGCCAGGAGGAGGAGCGCAGCCTTGCGATAGCTGACGGAAACGAATTGAAAGAACTTCATGTTATTGATTTCCAGAGCGTCGGGCTTCCCCCCCAAGCCGCGGCATCGTTGACAATGCGGCGACCGAATGCAACAGCAATCTTAACCATGCCCCCGGCCCCCCGCGTCCCACCGTGATCAAAATCAATATCGAGACCGCAGTATGTACCTAGATTCGTTAAGATTTCTTGGATGGCTGTTGCTTATCGGCAACGCTGCGGGCTGTCTTTATCTGCTCTATGCCGGCTTTGCTGCGCGCAGCTTCGCCGCGCGCAGGCCGGCGCGTCCTGCCGACGCTCCGCCGGCGAGCCTGCTCAAGCCGCTCTGCGGCGAGGATCCTGACCTCTATGCAAATCTTGCCTCGTTTTGCCGGCAGGACTATCCGGCATGGCAAATCGTCTTCGGCGTCCAGGATCCTGCTGATCCCGCCATTGCCGTGGTTCGGCGGCTGATCGCCGAGTTCCCGCAGGCGGATCTGAAACTGGTGATCGAGAGTGGGCGAGGGCGCGGCAACCTCAAGGTCGCCAACCTGCAGAACATGCTGCCGGCGGCGCGGCACGAGCTCATCGTCATCGCCGACAGCGACATGCGGGTGTCGCCCGGCTATCTCGCCGCGGTGACGGCGCCGCTGCTCGATCCCGCGACCGGCCTCGTCACCTGCCTCTATCGCGGCGTGCCGCGCGGCGGCGTCTGGTCGAGGCTCGCCGCGCTCCACGTCAATCACGGCTTTCTGCCGCAGGCGCTGGTGGCGGACAGGCTCGGGGCGAGCGGCGGCTGCTTCGGCGCCACCATTGCGCTCCGCCGCGACACGCTGGCGGCGATCGGCGGCTTCGGCGCGATCGCCGATACGCTCGCCGATGACCACGCGCTCGGCGCCGCGGTCCGCCGCCTCGGCCGCGCGATCGTGCTCTCACCCTATATCGTCGACGACATCATCGCCGAGCCCAGCTTCGGCGCGCTGTTCCGGCACGAGCTGCGCTGGGCGCGCACCATCCGGGCGATCGCGCCGGCGGGCTTCCTCGGCTCGGTGGTGACGCAGCCAATGGCGCTGGCGCTGGCGGCAGTGGCGCTGGGTGGCCAGCCGGTGGCGGCGCCGGCGATGTTGCTGGCGGCGCTTGCCTGCCGCGGCGTCATGGTGCGGATGGTCGACCGCGCGCTCAAGCTGCCGCCGACGCCGCTCTGGCTGCTGCCGGGCCGCGATCTGTTGTCGTTCGCGGTTTTTGTCGCTAGTTTCTTCACGCGGACGGTTGCCTGGCGCAACCGAACCTTCCGCATCGGCCGCAACGGTCGGTTGATCCTTGACGGAGATAGGCCGGCATGATGAAGACCCTGTTCCTGCACCCGCCGTCATACGAGGGATTCGACGGCGGTGCCGGATCGCGCTACCAGGCGCGGCGGGAGATCCGCTCGTTCTGGTATCCGACATGGCTCGCTCAGCCTGCTGCGCTGGTGCCCGGCAGCCGTCTCGTCGACGCGCCGCCGGCGCGGATCTCGCTCAATCAGGTGCTGCCGCTCGCGCGCGAGTACGACCTCGTCGTGCTGCACACCTCGACCCCGTCCTTCGCCTCCGACGTCAAGGTGGCCGAGGCGTTGCGCGACGTGAACCCGAACCTGAAGGTCGGCTTCGTCGGCGCGCGCGTCGCGGTACAGCCCGAGGAGAGCCTGAAGGCGTCGGCCGCCGTCGACTTCGTCGCCCGCAACGAGTTCGACTTCACCGTCAAGGAGGTCGCGGAGGGGAAGCCTTTCGCCGACATCGACGGGCTCAGCTACCGCAACGCCGCAGGCGGGATCGTCCACAACCGCGAGCGCGCCATCCTCGAGGACATGGACCGGCTGCCCTTCGTCACCGAGGTCTACAAGCGCGACCTCAAAATCGAGAACTATTTCATCGGCTACCTCAAGCATCCCTATCTCTCGCTCTACACCGGCCGCGGCTGCAAGACGCGCTGCACCTACTGCCTCTGGCCGCAGACGGTGGGCGGGCATCGCTATCGCGTGCGCAGCGTGGCGCATGTCGTCGAGGAGATCCGCCTCGCCAAGCATTATTTCCCGCAGGTGAAGGAATTCTTCTTCGACGACGATACCTTCACCGACAATCTGCCGCGCGCCGAGGCGATCGCGCGCGAGCTCGGCAAGCTCGGGGTCACCTGGTCGTGCAACGCCAAGGCCAACGTGCCGCGCGACACGCTCAAGGTGCTGCGCGACAACGGGCTGCGGCTGCTGCTGGTCGGCTATGAGAGCGGCAATCAGCAGATCCTGCACAACATCAAGAAGGGCATGCTGGTCGACGTGGCGCGCCGCTTCACCAAGGATTGCCACGAGCTCGGCGTCACTATCCACGGCACCTTCATCCTGGGGCTGCCGGGCGAGACCCAGGCGACGATCGAGGAGACCATCCGCTTCGCCAACGAGATCAATCCGCACACCATCCAGGTCTCGCTCGCCGCGCCCTATCCCGGCACCTTCCTGCACAAGCAGGCGGTGGAGAACGGCTGGTTCGACGCCGATCATGCCGACCTCGTCGACGAGCACGGCATCCAGATCGCGCCGCTGCACTATCCGCACCTCTCGCACGAAGAAATCTTCGAGTCGGTCGAGCTGTTCTACAAGCGCTTCTATTTCCGCGCCGGCAAGATCGCCTCGATCGTCGGCGAGATGGTGCTCAGCCCGGAGATGATGGTGCGCCGGCTGCGCGAGGGCGTCGAGTTCTTCCAGTTCCTGCGCGAGCGGGAGATGGCGCACTGAGGCGGCGGCTGATCGTCTGCGCCGACGATTTCGGGCTCGATGACGCCGTCAACGCCGCGGTCGAGCAAGCGAGCCGGGACGGGATCCTCACCTGCGCCAGCCTGATGGTCGGCGCGCCCGCCGCCGCCGGGGCGGTGGCGCTGGCGCGGCGCCTGCCGCGGCTGCGCGTCGGGCTTCACGTCACCCTGGTGGACGGGGTGCCGGTGCTGCCGCCGGAGGCGGTGCCCGATCTCGTCGATGGCGCCGGCAGATTCGACGACAACATGGCGCGGGCCGGCTGCCGCTTCTTCTTCAGCCCGCGGGCGCGCCGCCAGCTCGCCGCCGAGATCCGCGCGCAATTCGTCGCCTTCCGCGTCACCGGCCTCACGCTCGATCACGTCAACGCGCATTGCCACATGCACGTCCATCCGACGGTGGCGGGGCTCATGCTGCGCATCGGGCGCGAATTCGGCCTGCGCGCCATGCGGGTTCCCGACGAGCCTTTCGCACCGCTGCGCCGCGCCGCCGCGGCCGAGGGCGGCCGCGTGCATCGGCCGCTTTACGCGCCGTGGATCGCCTTGCTGCGCCGGCGGCTGCGGCGCGCCGGCCTCGCGCTCAACGATCAGCTCTTCGGCATCGCCTGGAGCGGCGGCATGACCGAGGAGCGCATGCTCCGCCTCGTCGCGGTGCTGCCGCCGGGCGCCACCGAGCTCTACTGCCATCCTGCCGTGGCGCAGACGCCGCTGCTGCGGCGCAGTATGCCGAGCTACCGCCCGGTCGAGGAGCTGGCGGCGCTGGTCAGTCCCAGGCTGCGGGCGCTGATCGAGGCGCAGGATATCGAACTCGTCAGCTACGCCGATCTGTCGCCAGCCGCTTCCGTCGCCGCTAGCGCTGCTTGACCCGGCCGAGCAGCGCCGGCAGGACGAAGAACGTGCAGAGCAGCGTGTAGAACAGCGACAGGGTCAGCAGCGTGCCCATCTCGGAGGTCCCGGGATGGTTCGACAGCGCCAGGCTGCCGAAGGCGGTGCCGGTGGTGAGCGCGCTGAACAGGATTGCCCGTGCCGTGCTCGATTGCAGCAGATCGCTGTGGCCGGCGCGCCAGCGCATGACGAAATAGATGTCGAAGGCGACGCCGACGCCGAGCAGCAGCGGCAGGGCGATGATGTTGGCAAAATTGAGCGGCAGCCCCGCCAGCACGCTGGTCGCCAAGGTCAGAAGGCCCGCCAGCAGCAGCGGCGCCAGCACCAGCAACACGTCCCACAGCCGTCGCAGCACCAGCGCCAGCAGCGCCGAGATGGCGGCAAGCGCGATGATGCCGGCGAGAATGAAGGCGTGCGTCACCGTGCGCGCCGATTCCTGGATCGTCACCGGCGTGCCCGTGGCATCGGGCGCGATCCGCTCGACCGCGGCCGCGAAGTGGCGCAGCACCTCGTTGTCGCGCGCGTCGCCCTTGGGGAAGACCTCGACGCGCGCCCGCCCGTCGGCGGCGATCCATTCGCTCCTAAGCGACGCCGGCAGGCTGTCGAGCGTCACCGGCGCCGCCTGCAGCGACAGGCGAAGATCGTCGAGCCGGTGCTCGATGCCCGGCGCGACATTGGCGGCGAGTGCGGGCAGCCCTGCCGCGCCCCGCGCCAGGACGCCGTCGAGCGCCTGGGCAAGCGCCGCCGCCGGCTGGCTGCCGCGCGACGCCACCTGCTTCATGTCGGCGGCACAGGTCGCGATCGCCGCCAGCACCTCCTGGTCGCTGGGGGCCGGCTTCACCCGCGCCGGCGTCAGCGTCGGCCCCAGCAGCTGCGCCGCATCCGCGATGATGACGAGCTTCTCCTTCTGGTCGCCGGGCACGTAGCTCTCGGCGGTCATCGCCTGCGCGACTTCCGGCACCTTCTCGAGCCGCTCCGCGAGCGCGGCGGCGTCGGCGATCCCGGGCGTCAGGATGTCGATGGTATAGGGGGTGGTGGTTGGATCCGACATCAGGTCGAACAGCGTCGACACCGCCTCCTCATGCGGGTTCTGCAGATGCAGCGGATTGAAGTCGAAGCGCAGGTGCGGCAGCACCGCCAGGCACGCCAGCACCAGCACCGCGGCGATCGCGATCACGGGGCGGCGACGCACGACCAGGAAACGGTCGAGCGGCGCGGCGCGGGCGAAGCCGACCGGCCGCCGCTCGCCGCGCGGCCGCAGGATGGTGAGCAGCGCCGGCAGCAAGGTCAGGTTCAGCAGCAGCGCCAGTAGCATGCCGACGCCGGCGATGAGGCCGAGCTCGGAGACGCCGGTATAATCGGTCGGCACGAAGGCGAAGAAGCCCACCGCGGCGGCGAGTGCCGCGACCGCCAGCGGCCCGCCGATGCTGGTGGCAGTGCTGCGCAGCGCCGCGGTGAAGTTGTCGGCGCGGAAGCGCTCATCGCGGTAGCGCACGCTGAACTGGATGCCGAAATCAACGGCGATGCCGACGAACAGCACGGCAAACGCGATGGAGATCGGGTTGAGCGGCCCGACCACGCCGATGGCGAAGACGCCGCAGGCGACGAGGCCGACGATGAGCGTGGTGACGATGGCGACGAAGAGGCGCAGCGAGCGCAGCGCCAGCATGAGCCACAGGCACAGCAGGCCGATCGACAGCGCGGCCGAGAAGCCGGCGCCGTTGGTCAGCGTCGAGAATTCGGCGTCCGAGAGCGCCACCGGGCCGGTGACGCGCACGCGCACGCCGTTCTCCGGCGTGAGGCCGAGCTGGCGCGCCGCCTCGTGGATCGCCGCGGTGGCGGGCGCGCCAGGCTCGACGTCGTCGTAGTCGAGCTTGGGCTGGGTCAGGATGAAGCGGCGCAGCTCGAGCGGCTCGGGCGTGCGTCCGGTCATCATCGCCTGCCAGGAGAGCGGCTCGCGCGGGGCGGGAAGCGCCCCCGCGCTGGC
>JBKQTR010000085.1:0-16314 GCA_052143095.1 Allostellaceae bacterium | reverse complement strand
CCCCGCGGGGGCAGCCATCGTTAATGCAATCGGACCAATCCGCCAGTTAGTGCGTGGCGACGACAAGAACCCACGTCGATACCTGGTGATACTTCCTGGCACCCCCGATAACCACGGCGCTCTCGTTCAAGTCCAACGTGAATAATGGGTCCCGCGGTTGACGTCGGCTTCCGTCGGTTGATGATCCTAGTGATCCCAGATGTTGCCTTCGCGCGCTGGTGGTGGTGGTGCACCGGCGGCAGAGGTCGGGTCGGTCTGCTGAGCCAGGAGCGGCGAGGATGCCGCCAGGACAAGCGCGGCGACAGCGGCAAGCAGCGTGTATTTGCCCCGCACCGTAGGAAGTCGCGTCGACGGAACCCCCCGACTGGACCTGATCACGTCAATTCTCCTCATCGGCCGCGAGAACGCAGCGCCGATCACTTCATCGCGTAGGTGAACTCGGGCAGCATTCTGAGCCCGTCCTTGGTGCCGCCCGGCAGTGCACGTCGCCGGCGCCTCTTGAAGAATACGCCGCGCGGGAACCGAAACCTCGTGTCCGGCCTTGATCAGGTTCGCTGCCATGCCGGCGCCCATAAGTCCCAATCCGATGAATCCGATCCGCATCTTTCTCATCCTTCGTTCGTGGTCGCCCGGATACGTGCTCCGCAGGCTTTGTCGCTCGCGTCAGCGAGCGGTGCGCCGGCGGCCCGGGTGCCGGGTTCGCCGCTTCCTTTGGCTTTAAGCGCGTTGGCTTGATCGTCGAGTTCGGCGAGGAAGAACGCGTCGCCTCAGCTATGTCCGACGGCTCGCGAGATCATCCTGTCTCGGTCAACCGATCGACGAACGAATATTTGAGGCGACAACGGCTCCTGTCGCAACATGGAGCGCCCCTTGATAGCCGGCATAGACACGTTTGACGCAAGACCGAACCGACGACAGCAAGATCGTACAAGTTATTACCGGTATGACGATTACCTTAAAAGGGGGGGTGCGCGTTCCCTGCCTTTCCGATGCCCAATGCGGCGGAGCGACAGGACCCGCACGCCTCACCGCTCCAGGCCTCACGTGAACAACTCGAAGGTCGAACACCCGCCCTTGATCATTACGTGTGAGAACGACGTACTCCGCGATGAAGGAAAAGGCGTATGCTCGTAAGCTCGCGTTGTCCGGTGTGACCACTACCGCGGTCCGCTATCTCGGGGCCATTCATGACTTCGTCACAATGAACGGACTGAGCGATACGCCAACCGCCCGCAACGCCATCGTGCTGCCCAACGCGAAGTTGCGTCAGGCCCTGTCCAAATGACAAGCCAAAGACAGCAGGACCTGCTTCGGTCTCCCCGCGCACTTCTCCTCTCGCGGATCGGAGCACCTGAACTCACCGGGTGTCACCGCCAGAACTGCATGAACGAACGGGTTGCGGGGCCAGGATGAACGCCATCGTCCTCGTCGCGCTGAAGCGGCCCTATACCTTCGTCGTGCTCGCAATGCTGATCCTGTTGTTCGGCGGGATGGCCGTGTTCAAGACCCCCACCGACGTCTTTCCTCCCATCAAGGTCCCTGTCGTGGCGGCGGTCTGGACCTACAACGGGCTCTTGCCGTCCGACATGTCCGGCCGGGTCGTCTATTACTACGAGCGGGCCCTGACCACGACGGTCGGCAACATCGAGCACATCGAGAGCCAGTCGCTTTACGGCTACGGCATCGTCAAGATATACTTCCAGCCGGGAACGGACGTGGCGGCCGCGCAGGCGCAGGTCACCGCCACCTCTCAGACCGTGCTCAAGCAACTTCCTGCAGGAATCACGCCACCGCAGGTGCTGGTGTTCGACGCGTCCTCCGTGCCGGTGCTGGACCTGCAGATCGCCGCGGACAACATGACGCCCTCCGACATCTACAACGTGGCGTCCAATCTGATCCGGCCCGCGCTGGTGTCGGTCCCGGGTGTGGCCATACCGGGGCCTTACGGCGGCGAACCGCAGGATGTCGAGGTCGATCTCGACCAGACCAAGCTGCTGGAGCACGGGCTGTCCGCCACCGACGTGGGTCGCGCACTCGCAACCCAGAACATCGTGCTGCCGGCCGGTGATCAGAAGATCGGCGCCATCGATTACATGGTGGCGACAAACGCGTCGCCGCTCGCCATCGACGCCTTCAACAACCTTCCGATCAAGCAGGTCGGCAACGCCGTGATCTACTTGCGGGACGTGGCCTTCGTCCATCGCGGCGGTCCGCCGCAGCAGAATGTCGTGCTGGTGAAAGGGCAGCAATCCATCCTGCTGCAGGTCCTCAAGACCGGCGATGCCTCCACCTTGGCGGTGGTCAGCGGCGTGCAGGCAATGCTTCCCGAATTGCTCAAGACGCTGCCACCCGGCATCACGATTACGCCACTCAACGACGCATCCAGCTTTGTGCGCGCCTCGATCGATGACGTGGTGCAGGAGATGGTGATCGCCGCGTTCCTTGCCGGCATCACCGTCCTGCTGTTCGTCGGCAGCTGGCGCTCGACCCTGATCGTCGCCACCTCCATCCCGCTCTCCATCCTGAGCTCGATCCTGATGCTGTCCTGGCTTGGCCAGACGATCAACGTCATGACGCTGGGCGGCCTCGCCCTCGCCGTCGGCATCCTCGTCGACGACGCAACGGTCATGATCGAGAACATCAACACCCACCTGGAGGACGCAGGCGCGGACGGCAGCCACGAAGGGCTGGAGGACTCAATCATCGACGCGGCAAACCAGATCGTCGTGCCGACCTTCGTCTCCACCCTGTGCATTTGTATCGTCTGGCTGCCGCTGTTCGAGCTCGGCGGCGTTGCCGGCTACCTGTTCCTGCCTCTCGCGGAGGCCATCATCTTCGCGATGATCGCCTCCTTCATCCTGTCGCGCACCTTGACGCCGACGATGGCGGCCTGGCTGCTGCGCGGCCAGGTGGCGGCCCGCGACAACCCCGCGCAGGCGACGAAGCGCCCGGGTATCTTCACACGGTTCCAGACGCGGTTCGATGCCGGCTTCAGCCGGTTCCGCGACCGCTACCGCGCGGCGCTCGTCGGGCTTGCCGCACGCCGCCGGCGGTTCGTGGCGCTCTACCTCGGCGGCGCCCTGGCGTCGCTGCTGTTGCTGATCTTCGTCGGCGACGATTTCTTCCCTGGCGTCAAATCGGGCGAGATCGATCTGCATATGCGCGCGCCCGTCGGCACGCGGATCGAGGAAGCGGGCAAGATCGCGGTGCTGGCGGAGCAGCAGATCCGCAATCTCCTGCCCGGCCACGTGGTGGGCACCCTGGTGAACTGCGGCCTGCCGATCAGCGGCATCAATCAGGCCTACAGCAACACCGGCACCGTCGGCGCCCAGGATTGCGACATCACGATCTCGCTCGACAATCAGGCCGCTCCCGTCGACAGCTATCGTCGGGTCCTGCGTGCGGGCCTGACGGAACGCTTTCCCGGCACCGACTTCAGCTTCCTGCCGGGCGACATCACCGCGAAGATCCTGAATTTCGGCCTGCCCTCGCCGATCGACGTTCAGGTCGGTGGCCGCGATCTCGATACCAATTTCGCCTACGCCACCGCGCTGGCGGCGCGACTGAAGCAGATTGCCGGCATCGTCGACGTCCGCATCCAGCAGGTCATGGGCCAGCCGACTCTGCTGCTCGCGTCCCGGCGCACCTTCGCGCTGGGGACCGGCCTGACGGAGGCGGACATCGCCGGCAGCGCCCTCACTACCCTGTCGGGAAGCGGCCAGGTCGCACCAACCTACTGGCTCGACACCTCGAACGGCATCTCGCATCTGGTCAACGTCCAGACGCCGCAGAGCCAGTTGACCAGCATCAACGACCTCGAAACCATTCCGATCGACAAGGGCGATGACAACCCGAGCAATGTCCAGCCGCAGATCGTCGGCGGCGTTTCGCAAATCCGGCAGACGGGCACGCCGGGTCTGGTCTCGCATTACGCGATCCTGCCGGTGATCGACATCTATGCCAACGTCGCGGTGCGCGATCTTGGCGCGGTCAGCGACGAGGTCGCGCGGATCATCAAGGACATGCAGCCAAGCCTGCCGCGCGGCGCGACCGTCACCGTCCGGGGCCAATCGGCGACCATGCACTCCGCCTATGTCGAGTTGCTCGCCGGACTGGCCCTGTCGATCCTGCTGATCTACCTGGTGATCGTCGTCAACTTCCAGTCCTGGCTCGACCCCTTCATCATCATCACGGCGCTACCCGCAGCGTTGGGCGGGATCGCCTGGAGCCTGTTCCTGACGCACACGACGCTGTCGGTTCCCGCCCTGACCGGGGCGATCATGTGCATGGGAACGGCGACCGCCAACACCATCCTTGTGGTTGCCTTCGCGCGGGAGCGTCTCGACGAGCATGGCGACTCGGTGCGGGCGGCGATCGAGGCTGGATATGCGCGCATCCGGCCCGTCCTGATGACCGCCCTGGCCATGATCGTCGGCATGCTGCCGATGTCGTTCAGCAACACCCAGAACGCCCCGCTCGGCCGCGCGGTGATCGGCGGGCTGCTTGTCGCGACGGTCACGACCCTGGTGTTCGTGCCGTGCGTCTTCGCCATTCTGCATGGGGGCAAGTCGAGCAAGCACACGCCGGCACACGAGGGAGAACTCGTATGACCAACAGCAACGCGGCATTTGCGCCATCCGGACATCGGGGCCGTGCGCTGGCGCTCATCGGCGTGGTGGTGGCCGGAGGGCTCGCCGCCTTCGGCATCTGGTCGCGCAGCGATACGGTCGCGAGCCTGAAGCAGGAGGCGGACGATGCGGCGATCCCCCGCGTCCAGGTGGTGTCGCCCAGGCCAGGGCCGCCGCACCGCACGCTGACCCTGCCGGGCAACATAGCTGCCTGGTACGAGGCGCCGATCTACGCCCAGGTCAGCGGCTATGTGGCCCACTGGTTCAAGGATTACGGCG
The DNA here is from genome assembly GCA_052143095.1 of Allostellaceae bacterium. Taxonomy (GTDB): domain Bacteria; phylum Pseudomonadota; class Alphaproteobacteria; order ATCC43930; family CGMCC-115725; genus DAHUYF01. The sequence goes on along the minus strand of JBKQTR010000085.1, from coordinate 11,407 downwards.
CGCCGGTGAAGGCCGGCGACGTCCTGGCGACCATCGACACGCCCAGCCTGGATGCGCAGTTTGCAGCCTCCAAGGCGAAGCTCGCGGTGGCACAGGCCCGTTACAAGCTGGCCGTCATCACCGCCAGACGCTGGGCTGCGCTCGCGGGGACGCAAGCGGTGGCGCAACAGGATGTCGACGTGAAGGCGGCGGATGCCGCCGAGCAGAAGGCAGAGGTAGCCGCCGCCGAGCAGACCGTCGCGCAATTTCAGGCGATGGTCGCGTTCAAGAATCTGGTCGCCCCGTTCGACGGCGTCGTGACCGCCCGGCGCACCAATGTCGGCGACTACGTCAACGCCACGGGCGGGGATTCGACGGTCCGCACCGCCTCCGCCGCGCTGTTCAGCGTTGCAGACATTCATAAGATGCGCGTCTTCGTGTCCGTGCCGCAGGATTATGCACATGCCCTCGAACCAGGCCTGACCGCGACGCTGACGCTACCGCAGAACCCGGGCAATCCGATCCCGGCACAGTTCCTGACCACGGCAAATGCCGTCAACACGCCAACACGCACCATTGTCACGGAATTTACCGTCGACAATGCCAAGGGGGAACTGTGGCCAGGCACCTACGCGAGCGTCCACTTCGACTTTCCCAGCGACCCGAACATACTGATCGTGCCTGAGCAGGCGCTGCTGTTCCGCGCTCAGGGATTGCAGGTGGCGGTCCTCGACAGCCAGAACCGGGTTCACCTGCAGGGCGTCGTCTTGGGACGCAATCTCAATACCGATGTCCAGATCGTCTCTGGGCTGAAGCCGACCGACAAAATCGTCGGCAACCCGTCACTCGGCCTGCTTGACGGTCAGCAGGTCAAGATCGTGCAACCGGTAGAGGGCTATCAGACAGAGTCAGGCGGTGTCCCGCCGCCGCCGCTCCCTACGATCGAACCCACCGCAACCGCCGCCTCTCCGGTCCGCAGCGCGGCCCAGGCGGCGCCCTGAGCCGGAACCCTGCAGTGAGGGCGCGCATCCGGGGGCTTGCCGCACGACGCCCCGCCTATCTCGCGTTGGCGACGTTGTTCGGCCTTTGCGGTTGCGACCTCGCCCCGGCTTACGCGCCGCCGCACTACGTCCTGCCCGCCGACTACAAGGGGTCCGGGCCGTTCACGATCGCCCATCCACGAGACACCCTGCCGCGCGGCCCATGGTGGGAACGGTTCGGCGACGCCCTTCTCAACCAGCTCGAGCGGCAACTGGCAGCGGACAATCCCGACCTGGCCGCGCTCGCTGAGCAGTACACCCAGGCCCGCGACCTTGCCGCCGAGGCGCGCTCCCAATTGTTCCCGCAGCTCGGCGTCAACGGGCTGCTTTCCGACAACAGGGAATCGCGGCACAGGCTCTACCGCAGCCCGAACAGCACGGCGCCCCTGGAGGAACCCAGCAACGAGATCCTGGCGGCGGCGTCTTGGGAGCCCGATTTCTGGGGCGCGATCCGCAACAGCACGCGGGTCCAGAAGCGTCTCGCCCAGGCCAGCGCCGCAGCGCTGGCATTGGCGAGGCTCAGTCTGCAGGCCGAGTTGGCAAGCGACTACATCGCCTTGCGCGGCCTTGACACGCAGGAGGCCATCTACCGCGCGTCGATCACCTACTACCAGAAGGCGGTCCAGATCACGACGCAACGCCTTACGGACCGCATCGCCTCCGCCCTCGACGTGGCGCGCTCCCAAGGACAGCTGGCGTCGACGGAGGCGCTGCAGAGCAGCACTCTCGCCAGTCGTGGCTTGCTCGAGCACGCCATCGCGGTCCTTGTGGGCGCCAACCCGAGCAGCTTCTCGATCTCGGTTGCGGATGAGTTACGGCTGGCTGTCCCGGCGGTACCGGTGGGGATGCCCTCCCAGCTGCTCGAGCGCCGACCGGACGTCGCCGGTGCCGAGCGGCAGATGGCAGCGGCCAACGCGGGGATCGGCGTCTCGCGCGCCGCCTTCTACCCGAACATCACCCTCAGCGCCGTCGCAGGCTTCCAGGATACCGGGTTCAACCTCGCAAGCCTGCCGAACGCCCTGTGGACGATCGGCGCCGGCGCGGCGCTGCCGCTTTTCGAGGGCGGCCTCCGGCGCGCCGAGCTGCAGCGCAGCTGGTCCCAGTATGCACAGGCGCGCGACAGTTATCGTTCGACCGTGCTGAGCGCGTTTCAGGAGGTCGAGGACGGCTTGACCTTGACCGTGCACCTGCAGGAGCAGGCGCAGCAGCAAGCAACGGCGGTTGCAGAGACCGAGAAGGCCCAGGCTCTGACCCTGCAACTCTACGTCGGTGGCCTGACCAACTATCTCGACGTCGTGGTGGCGCAGGAGACGGCGCTGACCGCCCGCATCGTTGAAGTTCAGGTGCAGGCGAGTCGTCTGCAGGCGGCGGTGACCCTCATCCGCGCGCTGGGAGGGGGCTGGAGCGCCGCGGATCTGCCGACCGAGGATGGAGTGCTGCCGTTCGGGCCACTGGACTACACGGACAGCGGTGATCAACCGCGGCCGGATGGGGCGGGACAGGACACTCGGGCCGCGTCGAAGCCGCCGTAATCCTGACGATCCGCAAGCGCCGTCAGCGCGATGGCATGCGGTCCAAGGTGAGCCTTGGCGGCTGAGGGGGGTGGTCTTAGCATTGGTCTCGAGCCGATCTGCGGCGACGCTACGTCATCGGCGCAGGCGGAATTTTTGTCGATGGTGTACACCGGCGGCGTAGAGCCGGCGCTGCGCCGCTCTTGAAAGGCCAACCGCGATGAAGCCCCGCACCTCCTCGATACCGGGGGCCAGACGCGCTTCCACGCTGCCGCTCGCGGATGCGCCCGACGCCGTCGCCGTGGCCAAACTGCGCCGGGGTCGAGCAGCTCAAGAATGAAGTCGACCGCGACCGCGCGACGGCGGGGGAGAACGGCCCGTGATCAGGCCGGCGCCAGGCGCCGGCGGCGCAGCAGCAGCCAGACCACGATCGAGCCATTGAGCACGTTCCAGGCGACGCCGTTGGCGAAGGCGGCGCGGTAGGAGCCGGTGAGATCGAAGATCTCGCCGGACATCCAGCCGCCGAGCGCCATGCCGACCAGCGTCGCCATCAGCACGATGCCGACGCGCGTACCGGCCTCTTCGGGCGAGAAATACTCGCGGATGATGATGGCGTAGCTTGGCACGATGCCGCCCTGGAACAGGCCGAACAGCGCCGAGATCACGTAAAGCGAGGTCAGGCCGTTGAATCCCAGATAGAGCAGCAGCGCCACGCCCTGCAGCGCCGAGCCCAGCAGCAGCGTCGCCAGCCCGCCAAGCCGGTCGGCGATCCAGCCGGAGCCGATGCGGCTGACGATGCCGAAGCCCAGCATCAGCGACAGCATCGCCGCGCCGCGCGCGACGCCATAGCCGAGATCGCCGCAATAGGCGACGATATGCGCCTGCGGCATCGCCATCGCGGCGCAGCAGCCGACACCGGCGATAGCGAGCAACGCCTGCAGCGCGCCGGGCGAGAGGCCGAGCGTGCCTTGCGGCGTCACCGCATCCGCGGGCGCCGGCAGTTGCCGCGGCGCCGGCGCGGCGCGGCGCAAGGCCAGCGCCAGCGGCAGCATCGTTGCGACGCAGAACAGGCCGACGCCGATATGGGTGGCGCGCCAGCCCTCCGTGGCGATGAAGTGCTGCACCACCGGCGGCCAGATCGTGCCGGCGAAATAGTTTCCCGAGGCGCAGATGGCGACGGCTATGCCGCGCCGGCGCAGGAACCAGTGCGAGATATCGGCGATGAGCGGGCCGAAGGTGGCGGCGCTGCCGACGCCGATCAGCAGCCCGTAGGCGAGCGTGAACTGCCACAGGCTGGTGGCGCTGGCGGCAGCGAGGTAGCCGAGGCCGAGCGCGAGCACCGCGACGAGGACCGGCCGCACGACGCCGAAGCGGTCGACCAGCCGGCCGATGAGAATGCCGCCGACGCCGAAGCCGAGCATGGTCAGCGTATAGGGCAGCGACGCCTGGGCGCGGTCGACGCCGAACTCCGCCTGGATCGCCGGCAATGCCACGACGACCGACCACATGCCGACGCCGCCGATGGTGCTGAGCAGCAGCGTGATGCCGAGCCGCAGCCAGGCGTAGCGGGAATCCGGCTCGGCCGCCCGCCCGCCGCCGCCGGCGGTCGTGGGATACGCGGTGACCACGTGCCTAATCCTCGTCGGCGGTCTGGTTCGTCACGGCATCGGCGCCGGTGATGCGCTGGGCGAGCGAGGCCTGGAGGAAGCGGTCGAGATCACCGTCCAGCACCGACTGGGCGTTGCCGATGGTGACGCCGGTGCGGAGATCCTTCACCTGCTGGTAGGGCTGCAGCACGTAGGAGCGGATCTGATGGCCCCAGCCGATGTCGGATTTGGTGGCGTTCATCGCGTCGACCGCCGCCTCGCGGCGCTGGAGCTCGATCTCGTAGAGCCGCGCCTTCAGCATGGCCATGGCCTTGGCGCGGTTCTGATGCTGCGAGCGCTCGCTCTGGCAGGCGACGACCACCGGCGTCTCGAACCCCGGCGGCAGGTAGGTCATGCGCACGGCGCTGTCGGTCTTGTTGACGTGCTGGCCGCCGGCGCCGGAAGAGCGGTAGGTGTCGACGCGCAGGTACTTGTCCTCGACCTCGACCTCGATCTTGTCGTCGACCACGGGATAGACCCAGATCGAGGCGAAGCTGGTGTGGCGGCGCGCGTTGCTGTCGAAGGGCGAGATGCGCACCAGGCGGTGCACGCCGCTCTCGGTCTTGAGCCAGCCATAGGCGTTCTCGCCGAGGACGCGGATGGTCGCCGATTTGATGCCGGCCTCCTCGCCCGGGCTCTCCTCGAACCACTCGACCTTGTAGCCGTGCTGCTCGGCCCAGCGCGTATACATGCGCAGCAGCATCTCCGCCCAATCCTGCGCCTCGGTGCCGCCGGCACCCGCATGGATCTCGAGATAGGCGTCGTTGGCGTCGGCCTCGCCGGAGAGCAGGCTCTCGAGCTCGCGCTGGCCCGCCTCCTGCTTGAGGCGTGCCAGCACGCGCTCGGCCTCGGCGACCATCGCGCGGTCGCCCTCCGCCTCGGCCAGCTCGATGAGATCCAGCGTCTCCTGCAGCTCGCGCTCGATCGTGAGCGTGCCGTTGACGCCGCGCTCGAGCCGGGTGCGCTCGCGCATCAGCGATTGCGCGTGGGTGGGGTCGTCCCAAAGCTTGGGATTCTCGACCAGCGCGTTCAGCTCGGCCAGGCGCCGCGTCGCGTTATCCCAGTCAAAGGTGCCTCCTCAGCAGCGACAACGAGCGTCTGATCTCGTCGGCCGCGGCTATGATCTCTGCGCGCATCGCATAATCCCCTAGTGCGTTGTTTCCAGAGAACCGACCCGTTGCGCCGTAGTCGTTTCCACCACGGAGGCACGGAGGTCACGGAGAGGAGGCAGCTGGTTCAGAGCACGAAGCGGCGCAGCCCGTCCTTGAGCACGACGCTGTTGAAGTTCATCAACAGGCCTACCTTGAGTCCGCTCAAGCGGAGATAGGTAAGTATCTGAGCCTCGTGGATCGGCATGAGCCGTTCGACCGCTTTGACCTCGATGAGGAGTTCTCCCTCGGCGACGACGTCCATCCGATAGCCGCAATCCAACCGTACCGTCTTGTAGACGATGGCGAGCGGTACTTGCCGTGCATAGGCGATTGCGCCCTGCTCCATCTCGTAGCACAGGCATTGCTCGTAAGCGGATTCGAGCAACCCCGGCCCAAGCTGCCGATGCACATCGATCGCCATCTTGATGATACGCTCGCTCAGGACACCGCCATGAGAAAGACTCACCTTCTCTTCTCCGTGTTCTCCGTGCCTCCGTGGTGACCACCATCATCAATCCCGACCGCTAAAAGCAGTTTCCTGGAACCGTCATACCAGCATCTGTGAGGACTAATATAGCCCGCCGGTGCCGGTGGCGGGAACGGTGCGCGGCGCGCTGGTGGTGGTCGGCGTCGGCGTGGGCGTCGGCGCGGCGGTGATCGCCGGCGGCGCGCCGACGGCCGAGGTCTCGGTGTCCGGCGCCTCGCCGGCCGTCTCGCCCATCGAGGCGGCGTCCTCGTCGTCGGTCAGCGCCGAGGCGCCGCTCACCACCACCGGCGCCTCGCCGTTGGGCTCGGTGCCGGGCTTGAAGGCCTCGTAGATCACGCTCTTGTCGCCGGCGCGGGCGAGCTGCCCGCTGGTCGCGTTGACGCGCACCAGCTCGATCCCCGGCGGGATGCGGAAGGGGATCGGCGGCTGGTCCTTAAGCGCCCCCGCCATGAAGTCGCGGAACACCGGCGCCGCCACCACGCCGCCGGTCTCGTGCCGGCCGAGGCCCTTCGGCTGGTCGTAGCCGACGAAGACGCCGACGGCGAGATCGGGCGAGAAGCCCACGAACCAGGTGTCGTTGGACTCGTTCGTCGTCCCGGTCTTGCCGGCGAGCGGCCGGCCGAGCGATGCTACGACGCGGCCGGTGCCGCGCTCGACCACGCCCTGCATCATCGAGACGACCTGATAGGCGCTGCGGGGATCGACGATCTGCTCGCGGTTGTCGGGCAGGTCCGGCGGCGGCTGGTTGTCCCAATCGACATCCGCGCAGCCCTCGCAAGGCCGGGCGTCGGCACGGTAGATGGTGACGCCGTTGCGATCCTGGATGCGGTCGATGAGCGTCGGCGTGATCTTCTTGCCGCCGTTCACCAGCATGGCATAGGCGGCGGTGAGGCGCAGCGGCGTGGTCTCCTCGGCGCCGATCAGCATGGCATATTGGCGCGGCATGTGGTCCATGATGCCGAAGCCCTCGACATAATGCGCCACCGCGTCGAGGCCGATATCCGCGCCCATGCGCACGGTCATGAGATCGTGCGACTGCTCGAGCCCGACGCGCAGCGTCGTCGGGCCGAAATAGCGGTGCTCGTAATTGTTGGGCCGCCATTTCGGCAGGCCGGGCCCTTGATCGATCACCACCGGGGCATCGAGCACCAGGGTCGACGGCGTGTAGCCGTGGTCGAGCGCGGCGAGATAGACGAAGGGCTTGATCGCCGATCCCGTCTGGCGCTTGGCCTGGGTCGCGCGGTCGAACTGGCTCATCTCGTAGCTGAAGCCGCCGCTGAGCGCGAGCACGCGGCCGGTATGCGGGTCGATGGCGGCGAGCGCGCCGGAGACCGCCGGGACCTGCCGCAGCGTATAGTGCCGCTCCTTGGCGCCCGGGGTCTGGTTCGCGAGCGCCTCCACCAGTACGACATCGCCCGCGCTCACCACCTCGGCCGGCCGCGTCGGCACCGCTCCCAGATGATCGTCGTCGATCACCTTGCGCGCCCAGCGCATCTCATCGAAGGGAATGACCCCGGCGGCGCCGTCGGCAAGCCCGACCGTGGCGCTTTCCGCGCCGGTGGCGAGCACGAGCGCGAGCTGCCAGCCGGCATCGCCGGTGCCGGCCGGAACCGGCACCGCGTCGAGGCGGGCGCGCCAGTCGCCGGCGGCGGTGATATGCGTCAGCGGGCCGCGATAGCCGTGGCGCCGGTCATAGGCGACGAGGCCGGCGCGCAGCGACCGGTCGGCGATCGCCTGGAGATTGGGATCGAGGCTGGTGCGCACGGAGAGGCCGGACTGGTAGAGCGCCTTCTCGCCATAGCGGGCGAGCAGCTCGCGCCGCACCTCCTCCGAGAAATAGTTGGCGGTGACCACCTCGGTCTCGTCGCGATGCCTGAGCTTGATCGGCGTCGCCTGCGCTTTGGCGCCGTCCTCGGGCGCGATGAAGCCAGCCTCGACCATGCGGTCGATCACCCAATCGCGCCGCGTCTTGGCGGCCTCGGGGTAGCGCAGCGGGTTGTAGTTGTTGGGCGCCTTGGGCAGCGCCGCGAGGAAGGCGGCTTCGGGTACGCTCAGCTCGTCGAGCGACTTGTCGAAATAGGTCAGCGCCGCGGCGGCCGCGCCATAGGCGCCGGCGCCGAGATAGATCTCGTTGAGATAGAGCTCCAGGATACGGTCCTTGCCGAGCGCCTTCTCCATCTTGAGCGCGACCAGCGCCTCCTTGATCTTGCGCTGATAGGAGAGTTCGCTGCCGACCAGGAAGTTCTTCGCCACCTGCTGGGTGATGGTCGACGCGCCGATCGGGCGGCGGTGGGTGAGGACGCGCATGACGTCGGTGGCGCCGGCGCGCGCCATCGCCACGGGGTCGATGCCCATATGGCTGTAGAAGTTGCGATCCTCGGCGGCGAGGAAGGCCTGGATCACCCGCGGCGGGACCTCCTTCACCGGCACGAAGACGCGCTTCTCGGTGGCATATTCCGCCAGCAGCCGCCCGTCGCCGGCATGGACGCGGCTGACGATCGGCGGCTGGTAATCGACCAGCTGCTGATAGTCCGGCAGGTCCCGGCCGAAATACCACACGGCCAGCGCGGCGATGCCGCCGCCGATCAGGACCAGGCTGAGACCGAGGCCGAACAGGAACTTGATGACGAACTTGATGAACCGCATATAACGCCAGCCGTCGCTTCGCTCCGGCCAGTAACGCCGGATGGTGCGGAAGCGTGTCCTTAAGGTGTTAAGGCTTTATGGCGGCTTCAAGGCAGGTTTCCAAGCCCTGGCGCCGGAAGAGGGGTGCCTTCACCCCCCGCTTCACGAGGCGGTTGTCGAGGCTGCCCCGCCTATGTATCCTTACTGGTGCGAAATACCGCAATCTGCCGCTCCGGCCCTCGAGGCCGGGGTGGGGGTGCCGCGGTGGGAATTCCGAGGCGGACGCCAGGGCGGCGTCGCTGCTTCCCGCCGTTTGGCGCTTTAGATCACGCGGTCAGGATGAAACCCGAAGCCAACCCCGGCCCGTGCCGGGGCGCGGCTGCCTTAGACGAGTTCCGCCATGGCCCTGCTATTCGTGCCGTTCGACGGAGTGACCGGAGGCGCCGCCGGCTTCGCCCCAACCAGGATCGCGCCGCCGCCCGTTTTTCGCACGGGCGACGCGGCGTTCCTTGGAGTACCGCCGGAATGGCAAAGCGTATGCTCATCGATGCGGCGCACCCGGAGGAGACCCGGGTCGTCGTGCTTAGCGGCCACCGTCTCGAAGAATTCGACTTCGAGACATCAACCAAGAAGCAGATAAAAGGCAATATCTACCTTGCCAAGATCACGCGGGTAGAGCCGTCCCTACAGGCGGCATTCGTTGAATACGGCGGCAACCGCCACGGGTTCCTCGCCTTCAACGAGATCCACCCCGACTATTACCGCATTCCGGTGGGCGACCGGCGCGCGCAAGAGGCGCGCGATGCGCGCCAGCGCGAGCTGGTCGAGGATGCCCGCCGCGCCGAGGCGGGCGAGCCCGCCGAATACGCGCCGGAGGAGGTCCCGGCCGAGATGCCGGAAGGGTCGCCGCAGGCGCTGGACCTGCCGCCCGATGCCGCCGAGGGCAACGGCTTCGCGGCCGAGTCGGGCGCGGCGCTGCCGGCCGGCGCCGCGAGCCCGGACGTGCTTTACGACACCCATGCCGGCGAGGACGACCCGAACGGCGAGGACGAGCGCGCCGGCTTGCCGCTGCCGGATGCGGAGGCGCCGAGGCCGGAGCACGAGGCGATGGCCCCCGAGCCGGCCGAGGCCTATCCCGCCGCCGAGCACGCCCCGGTGACGGAAGAGGGCCGCGCCGCGGTCGAGGCGATCGAGACGGTGGGCGGCGACGAGGCCGAGGAAGCGCCGCGCCAGCGCGTCCGGCCGTTCCGCCACTACAAGATCCAAGAGGTGATCAAGCGCCGGCAGATCATGCTGGTCCAGGTCACCAAGGAAGAGCGCGGCAACAAGGGCGCGGCGCTCACCACCTTCCTGTCGCTCGCCGGCCGCTATTGCGTGCTGATGCCGAACACGCCGCGCGGCGGCGGCGTGTCGCGCAAGATCACCAGCTCCACCGACCGGCGCCGGCTCAAGGATCTCATGAGCGATCTCGACGTGCCCGATGGCATGGGCGTGATCGTGCGCACCGCCGGCAGCGAGCGCTCCAAGGCCGAGATCAAGCGCGATTTCGAGTACCTGCTGCGGCTCTGGGACGAGATCCGCGACCTCACCCTCAAATCGACGGCGCCGGCGCTGATCTATGAGGAAGGCAATTTGATCAAGCGCTCGATCCGCGACCTCTACACCCGCGACATCGAGGAGGTGCTGATCGACGGCGAGGAAGGCTATCACACCGCCAAGGCCTTCATGAAGATGCTGATGCCGAGCCATACCAAGCGCATCAAGCCTTATCGCGACCCGACGGTGCCGCTGTTCCACCGCTTCCAGGTCGAGGCGCAGATCGACGCCATCCATTCGCCGGTGGTGCAGCTGCGCTCGGGCGGCTACATCGTCATCAACCCGACCGAGGCGCTGGTATCGATCGACGTCAATTCGGGCCGCTCGACGCGCGAGCGCAACATCGAGGAGACGGCGCTCAAGACCAACGTCGAGGCGGCCGAGGAAATCGCCCGCCAGCTTCGCCTCAGGGACCTTGCCGGGCTCATCGTCATCGACTTCATCGACATGGAGGAGCACCGCAATCAGGCGACGGTCGAGCGCAAGCTGAAGGACGCGATGCGCCACGACCGCGCGCGCATCCAGCTCGGCCGGATCAGCCCCTTCGGCCTGCTCGAGATGTCGCGACAGCGCCTGCGGCCGTCGCTACTCGAGGCTTCGACCCAGCCCTGCCCGCATTGCAACGGCACCGGCCACATCCGCTCGACCGAATCGACCGCGCTGCATGTGCTGCGCGCCATCGAGGAGGAAGGCATGCGCCGGCGCTCGGCCGAGATCAGCGTCGCCGTGCCGACGGCGGTGGCGCTCTACATCCTCAACCACAAGCGCGAGGCGCTGGTGCGCTCCGAGCAGCGCTACGGCTTCCGCGTCGCCATCGACAGCGACGACACGCTGGTCCCGCCGGCCTTCCGGCTGGAAAGGCTGCGCGCGCTGACCCCGGCCGAGATCGCGGCCCTGCCGACGCCGGTGGCGCCGCCGATGGAGCCGGAGGAGAACGAGGACGACCAGGTCGAGGAGGTCGAGGAGGTCGAGGACGGCGAAACCGTGGCGGCGGCGCCGGAAAGCCACGCCGAGCCTGCCGCGGCAGGCGACAGCGAGCCGCCGCGGCCGGAGCGCGCCGAGGGCGAGGACGGCCATGGCCGCCGTCGCCGCCGGCGCCGGCGCCGCGGCCGGCGCGAGGACGGCCGCGACGGCCGGCCGCCGGAGGCCGGACCGCCGGAAGGCAGGCCGCAGGAGAACTGGCCGCAGCCCGGTGCCGCCCGTGCCGGCGGGCCGCGCGACGGCATGCCGATGATGCCGCCGCCGCTGCAGGACGTGACCGCGCCGATGGGCGACCTCGCCGATGACGAGGGCTTCGAGCCGGAGGGCGAGCCCGAGCGGCAGGGCGGCGAGCCGCAGCGCCCGCACCAGCCGCAGGGCGAGCCGGGCGGCG
>JBKQTR010000084.1:0-17174 GCA_052143095.1 Allostellaceae bacterium | reverse complement strand
CCCGGCCTCTCCGCCCCAATGGGGCGGAGAGGAGAAGAGAGCGGAGCGCACCGGGCGAACGGTGCATTTATCTCTGATCGCGTCTCAGGTGAGGCGAAACGCTCCATCGACGGCGAGCGAGGCGCCGGTGACGTAGCCGGCTTCAGCCGAGCAAAGGAAGAGGATGGCGGCGGCGACGTCCTCGGGTACGCCGATCCGCTTGAGCGGCGCGGCGGCGATGATGTCGGTTTCGCTCAGCGTCGAGCCGGCGGCAGCGGCGTGCGCGATGAACTCGCGCAGCATCGCCGTCTCGATCGGCCCGGGCGCCACCTCGTTGACCCGGATGCCGTGCTCGGCCGCCTCGAGCGCGGCGGTGCGCGTCAGCATGTTGGCCGCGCTCTTGCTGGCATTGTAGATGCCGTTGCCGCGGATCACTTTCTCGCCGGCGATCGAGCCGACATTGACGATCGCCCCGCCGCCGCCGGCGCGCATGGCGATTATCTCGTGCTTGAGGCAGAAGAAGAGACCCTTGACGTTGGCACCGAAGACCCGCTCGTAATCGGCAGCGGTGTAGTCAGTGAGCGCGGCGATGGCGTCGATGCCGGCGCAGTTGGCGGCGCAGTCGAGGCGGTCATGGCGGGAGACGATCTCGGCGATGACCGCCGCGACGTCAGCCTCGATGCCGACATCGACCGCGCGGAACGTCGCCTCGCCGCCGGCCCGGCGGATGAGGTCGAGCGTTTCTTGCCCTTCGCGCGCGCGACGCCCGACCGCGACCACCGTTGCGCCGGCCTTGGCGAAAGCGATGGGCCATATCTCAGACTTGCATCGATCGCGACGATTTTCAAGCCGCTGGCCGGCGACCATCCGGCTTCGCCAGACAGGCTCCTAGAGCCCGGCCGCGAGCGCGTTCAACAGCGCCAGGAGCTGCGCCCTGCCGGCGCTGCCGATGCCGCGCGCGATGCGGCGCTCGTGCTCGCGGGCGAGCGCGCTCGCCTGGCGCAGCAGCGCCTCGCCCTTGCGCGTGAGCGAAAGCGCATGCGAGCGCCGGTCACGCGGCGCCGGGCTCCGCCGCGCCAGGCCGCGGCCGACGAGCGCGTCGATAAGCGCCACCACATTCGCGCTTTTGATGCGAAGCGCGCCGCCGAGCCGGGCTTGCGTCAGGCCGGGGTTGTGGCCGATCACCATCAGCAGCGAGAACTGCGCCGGGCGCAGCGCAAGCCCGTCCATCGACTTGATGAAATCCTGGAAGATCAGCAGCTGCGCGCGCCGGAGGACATAGCCGAGATGCTCCGGCAGCGATCCGTAATCGATCGCCGCCGCGTCGCCGCCGGCCACGCGGCGCTCGGCAAGGCCGGCGGATTCTCTCGCCCGCGCCGCTGCCCTGCCCCTGCCCTTCCGCTCAGCCGGACTTCCGCGCGACATCCGGGTTCTCGACGACGAGGGCGATGCCCTGGCCGCCGCCGACGCAGGCCGAGGAGACGCCATAGCGCAACCCGCGCCGGCGCAGCTCGCGCGCCGCCGTCACGGTGAGGCGGACACCGGTCGCGGCCAGCGGGTGGCCGATGGCGATGGCGCCGCCATTGACATTGACCTTGTCGTGGTCGAGGCCTAGCGCGCGCTCGACCGCAAGGCATTGCGCGCCGAAGGCCTCGTTGATCTCGAAGCGATCGATATCGGCAAGCGTGAGGCCGGCGGTCTCGACCGCCCGCTTGATCGCCGGCACGGGACCGATGCCCATGATCTCCGGCGGCACGCCGACCGCCGCCGCAGCGACCAGCCGCGCCAGCGGCGGCTTGCCGTTGGCGCGCGCATAGCCGCCCGACGCCACCAGCGTCGCCGCGGCGCCGTCGACGATGGCGGAGCTGTTGCCGCCGGTCTGCACGCCGCCGAAGGCGGGCTTGATCTTGCCCAGCGCCTCGAGCGAGGTCGGCCGGATATGACTGTCGAGGGCGAACTCCTTCACCGCGCGGTCGAGCTTGATGCCACGCGGGCGGTAGCCTCTAAGCTCGAAGCTCTCGGAGACCACCGGCACGATCTCGCCGGCGAGGAAGCCGTCCTGCTGCGCCGCCAGCGCGCGCGCGAAGCTCGCGGCGGCAAACGCGTCGACATCGGCGCGCGATATCTCGTATTTGCGCGCGAGGTTTTCCGCGGTCTCGCCCATGGTGCAGCCGGCGGCGGGGTCGAGCAGCGCCTCCCACAGGAAATCTTTGAAGTCGACCTGGCCGAGGCGGAAGCCGGTGCGGTGCGTATAGGCGGCAACCGGGTTGCGCGTCATCGATTCCGCGCCGACGCAGAGCACGAGATCGCTCTTGCCCAGCGTGATGACGTCGGCGGCCTGCGCGATGAGCTCGAAGCCGGTGCCGCAGACGCGCTGCACCAGGATCGCCGGCGTCTCGATCGGCACGCCGGAATAAAGCCCGATATGGCGCGGCAGCATATAGGCGTCGAAGCTCGCCTGCGCCATGTTGCCGGCGATCACCTGGCCGACATGCTCGGGCGCCACGCCGGCGCGCGCGAAGACGGCGCGGGCCGCCTTGATGCCGAGATCGATCGGCGACACGCCTGCAAGCGCGCCGCAATAATCGGCAAAGCCGGTGCGCACGCCGTCGAGCAGCCAGATGTCGTCGTAGCGATAGGTCAGCCCCCGCGAACGATCCACCATGCCCGCCTCCTCGCCCAATGGCTATGAGCAATAATTATTATATCGGATACCATTTCGCAAGTTGACTAGAAATGTCTGTCTCAATGCCGCAGCGGCAAGTCCTTCTCCGCCCTCCTGCCTTCGCCGAAGCGAAGCCGCTTCGGCTTCGCGCAGGCAGGTCAGGGCGGAGAAGGATTTAGGATGAGGTCCAGGCAAACTCGCGAAGCGAGTTTGTCCGCGGCGGCGGCAGCGATTGCGCAGCAATCGCGAGAGCCGCACCGTGCCGGCTCTCGGTATGAAGTGACGGTGCGCTGAGCTGGCACACCGCGCGCTATGGAGTCGGCGCTACTTTAATACATGACGCCGTAGTTGTAGCGTATGTCGTCGCCGCTGCTGGACGTGGTCTGGGCGGTCGAGGAGCCGCCACCGCCGGAAGATTGGCAGGCACTCAGCAAGGCGATGATCGCCGTCGACGCGAGAAGCGTGGCACGTTTTGCCGTCCAGGACTGCCGCTTGAGCTCCATGGTACCCTCCCTTGAGGCATGCGCGTTGCCGCGATGCATCGCGCCCCGTCACCCCTTGGACTGATCGCGCTCTAAGCTGTCGGCCTCGTCCTCGAGGTCGACAATAACCTCGCGTAACCTCTCGGCGAGGTGATTATCAAATATAGTGCACTGTTTCATGATCCGGCGAAACTCAGTCGCCAATTCGCGCAGCCTAGCGACGCGCTTCTGCTGATCGGGCATCGCGATACTTTGGGCAGCCAACGGCAGCAACCGTCGCCGCCGCCATCCATCCACCGCAATGGCCGAAAGCGCCGGGCGGTGCCGACGTGGGCATGACGTGTACACTCCATGCAGGGAGCTGCGGCCGGAGGGGCCGCATCTGATGCGGCGAAGCTAAATGACAGATCGATGAAGGTTAACTGCGGCGGCAGCGAATAGACTATTTGCGAATAGCGATGAGTCTCGCGAGGCTCGGCGTCGGCCGACGCCTGTGCCCGTCGCCGGTCATCCGCTCAGTCCCGGCCGATAAGCGCATCAAACGCCCTGTGATCAAGATCGGACCCGATCGGACGCGCGCGATGATCAAACCACTCGGGTGAGCGCCGCTCACCCCTCGTGTCGCGCCGGCGGATCGATCATCACGCCCTCGAGCGCGTAGCGGTCGAGATAGATCGCCTGCAGCTCGCGCCACCGCGGCATGGAGTCGGGCTGGGCCTGACCCGACAGCAGGCTTCCCAACCGCTCCAGATGGATGTGCCAGCCCGGCAGCATCAGCCCGATCCAGACGAAGCCGATCCCCTTGTGCATGGCACGGAGAAGTCGTGTTGGACGCGCGAGGCGCGTCATTCTTCGCTTCTCCGTGCTCTGCGGCGGTTATCGCGACAACGCTGCGAGCACCCTGTGGGTGAGGGGCACGATCCGCACGCTGCCCCAGGCAGTGCCGATCCCCGGTAATAGTGTGGGAAACTCGCCCTACCGCTATTTAGAGAAATTTAATAGGGGGGACCTAGCCTCTTGGCCTGACATGTGTTTGGCCCTCGCCGCCATGCCAGGGCCGGGCCAAGCCCGGCCAGGACGCGATGGGAGGCGAAGCGCCTGTTGCCTGCGTGACACGCGCGCATCCGTCGATGCGCCTTTCTCCGCCGATCGAGAAGGACGCTGAAGCCATGGCTATGATTACGTTTGGCAAGACGCTGCGCGCGGCCGTCACGGTCGTGGCGCTGACCACCGCCGCCTCCTCCGCTTTCGCCGACGATGCCGCGCCCTACGGCAAGCCGGGCGAGCCGGTGAAGCTCACCGTCGGCTACCAGCCTTACTTCACCGAGGCCTGGTCGGGGGTGGTGATGAAGGCGAAGGCGTTCTGGAAGCAGCATCTTCCCGCCGGCTCCGAGGTGACCTTCGAGCTCGGCATCCAAGGCAGTGTGCTGGTCGGCAAGATGATGGCCGGCAAGCTGCAGATCGGCTACCTGGGCGACATGCCCTCGATCATCGCGAGCACCAAGCCCGAGGTCGCCGACATCCGCATCGTCGCCGTGGCCAGCACCTCGCAGCAGCAATGCACCCTCTTCCTGGTGCGCAAGGACGCGCCCGAGTTCAAATCCGCGGAAGACGCCGTCAAGTGGCTCGACGGCAAGATCGTCGCCACGCCGCAAGGCAGCTGCACCGATCGCTTCGCGCGCAAGGTCTTCCAGAAGCTCGGCGTGAAGCCCGCGAAGTACTTCAACCAGGGCGCCGACCAGATGGCGGAGAGCTTCAAGGCCGGAAAGATCGACGGCGGGGTGCTGTGGGAGCCCTACACCGCCCGCTTCCTCGAGGACGGCGTGGCGCGCCGCGTCGCGAGCGGCGTCAATTTCAACGACTCCGACGCGGCCTTCATGGTCATGCGCCAGGACTTCATGGCGGCGCGGCCGGATGTCGAGAAGGCGTGGCTCGAGGCGGAGCTCGATGCCCAGCTCTTCCTCGCCGATCCCAAGAACGCCGCGGAGATCGCCGCGCTCGTGCTCCCCGAGACGAGCGGCTTTGCCAAGAAGGCGCTGTGGACCGCGCTTTACGGCGACTATCCCTCGGCGATCGGCGGCAGCCCGGACCGGCTCGCACTCGATTTCGTCGTGACCCCCAGGATCAAGACGCAGCTCGACAGTGCCAACGCCTTCCTCTTCGACTTGAAGCGCGTGCCGGGACCGACCCTGCGCCAGGACGCCGTCGCCGACGGCGTCGCGCGCGAGGTGCTCGAGGCACGCGGGCTGAAAAGCCCGGTCGGCATCGTGAAGTCGCTACCCGATACTTCGTTCACGCAATGATGGATCGCGCCGTCGGCGGCCGCCGGCCGCCCTTTCGCTTCGCCCAAGGGGGCCGCCATGAGTGCTGAACCGCGATCCGGCCTGTTGCGCTCGCTCAGCATCGCGCAGCGCATCGCCCTCGGCTTCGGCTGCATGCTGCTGCTGCTCGGCGTGCTCGCCGGCGGCGCCAGCCTGGGCTTGCGCGACCTTGCCGGGCGCATCGGCTCGTTCGAGACGATGGCCGGCGACGTCGAGCTGGTGAGCCGCATCGACGGCCAGATGGCGACGCTGCAGCGCAAGGTGCGCGAGTTCCTGGCCACCGGCCGGCCGGAGCTGCTCGGCGAGATCGACAGCTTGCACGCGGCGATCCAGCAGGAAACCGGCGCCGTGGCGGCTTCCGCCGATCGCGCCGCGGCGTTCAAGCGCATCGCCGTCGCGGTTGAGGCCTATCATCAGGGTTTCGGCAAGATCGTGGCGCTGACCAAGACGCGCGACGACGTCGTGGCGCAACGGCTCAACCCCGCCCTCGACACGATGCGGGCGAAGCTCGTCGAGATCAACCAGGCGAGCTCGGCCTCAGGCGATTTCGAGAACGCCTACTACGCCGGCGTGGTGCAGGAGCGGCTCTCGACCTTGCGCGCGCAGGTGAGCCGCTTCCTCGACACCAGCGACGAGGCGATGGTCAAGGCGGCCAACCAGACGATCCAGGATCTCTACCGCACCGCCACCGATCTCGTCTCCAAGCTCAACGACCGGGACGAGCTGGCGGCGGCCGGGGTGATGCTGCGGCAGCTGCCGGGCTACGAGACAAATCTCGCCGCGATGGTCGCCGCCGTGAAAGAGCGCGATGCGCTCAACGTCCAGGTGCTGGAGCGCGGCGGCGCCGAGATAACGACCGAGGCGGAGGCGGTGCGCTCGGCGGCGGCGCGCGAGGAGAGCACGCTCGGCGAGCGCATGCGCGGCGCGCTGGGCACGCTCGAGGCCATGGGCGCGCTGGTGGTGGCTGTGGGCCTGCTGCTCGGCGGCGCGCTCGCCTGGATCATCGGCCGCGGCATCACCAGGCCGCTCAACATGATGACCCGGCTGATGCAGCGCCTGGCCGAAGGCGATCACGCGCTCGCCGTTGCCGGCACCGAGCGCCGCGACGAGATCGGCACCATGGCCCGCGCCGTCGAGGTGTTCAAGGAAGGGCTGGCCGAAGCCGATCGCCTGCGCGCCGAGCAGGAGGCCATGGGGCGCAAGTCCGAGGAGCAGCGCCGCGCCGAGATGCGAGCGCTGGCCGACTGCTTCGACCTCAGCGTCAAAGGCCTGGTCGAGAAGGTTACCGCCGCCGGCAGCGACATGCGCGTCTCGGCCCAGTCCATGGCGGCCATCGCCGAAGACTCGAGGCGCCGCTCGACCGCAATCTCGGCGACCTTCGAGCAGGCGTCGGCCAACATTCACACCGTCGCCGCGGCAGCCGAGCAGCTCGCCGGCTCGATCGACGAGATCGGCCGGCAGGTGGCGCAGTCGACGCAGATCGCCGGCAAGGCAGCGCAGGACGCAAGCGAGATCAATGGCCGCGTGCAGGGTCTTGCCGAGGCGGCGACCCGCATCGGCGACGTGATATCGCTCATCAACAGCATTGCCTCCCAGACCAACCTGCTGGCGCTCAATGCCACGATCGAGGCGGCGCGCGCCGGCGAGGCCGGCAAGGGCTTCGCGGTGGTCGCCTCGGAGGTGAAGGCGCTCGCGACCCAGACCGCCAAAGCGACGGAAGATATCTCGAGCCAGATCGGCCAGATTCAAACCGCTACCCGTGATGCGGTCGCCGCGATCCAGGGCATCGCCGGCACCGTCGGCGAGATCAACGAGATTGCCACCTCGATCGCTTCGGCGGTGAGCGAGCAAGGCGCGGCAACGCAGGAGATATCGCGCAACGTGCAGCAGGCAGCCGCCGGCACCGCCAACATCGCCACCGAGATCGCGGGCGTGATGAAGGCGGCCGGCAGCACTGGCGAAGCGGCAGGGGTCGTGCTTTCGGCGGCGAGCGATCTGTCTTCCCGCTCGACCGAGCTCAGCGGCGAGGTCGATCAGTTCCTGTCGAACGTCCGCGCGGCCTGAGGCCGCGGTCGCATAAGGGTCCGCCGCCGTCGGCCTCGGCGTCCGGCCAGCAATAGCCGGAAGCGCCGGTCAAGAGTCCTCTTTTGCGCGCTTGCGGGGGCCGGCTACGAGCGCAACCAGCTGCGCGACATTGATGCGCGCCAGGCTCATCCCCAGCGCGATCGCAACCCCCTGGATGACGAATTGAAAGGCCGAGGAGAGGCCCAGCATTTTCATCATTTGATCGAGCTGGGTGAGGAACAGCGCCGCGCCGGCGACGGCGACCAGGCTGCCGATGCCGCCCGACATCGCGGTCCCGCCGAGAACCGCCGCCGCAATCGGCGCCAGCAGATAGGGATCGCCGACCTTGAGCGTGGGGTTGCGGATGAACGCCGACAGCAGGCTTCCGGCGATGCCGTAGAGCAGGCCGGCAACGGTGAAGGAGGCGATCTGGTAAGCGGTCACGTTGACGCCGGCGATCCAGGCGGCGCGCGGATTGGCGCCGACCGCCGAGAAACGCCGGCCGATCGTGGTCTTGCGCAGGATGATTGTCAGCACGACCACCAGTGCCGCCGCAACCCAGACCGAGATGTTGAGGCCGATGAGCCGCGTATCGCCCCATTCCGCCATGCGCGGCGGCACCCGCGATTCCGCGGGCAGCGACTGACGGTACCACAGCGTCGCCCCGGCGGTGATCGCGCCGACGGCCAGCGTCACGATCAAGGCGTTCAGCTTGACTACCGCGACGAGGAACCCGTTGACCAGCCCGATCGCGGTGGCAAAGCACAGCGCCCCGGCGATCGCCAGCCAGAGCGCGTCATCGCGGCCCCTAGAGACGTCGAGAATGATCGTGCTGGACAGGGTGATGGTCGCCGGAATCGACAGGTCGATGCCGCGCGCCATGAGCACCAGCGCCTCGCCGGAAGCGGTGATGGCGAGGAACGCGGCAAGCGGAATCACCGCAAGAAACGTCGAGGGCAGCAGGCTCCGCGGCACGACGATGGCGCCGACCAGGATAAGCGCCAGCAGGGCGAGCCAGATCGCCAGAAAGCGCATCTGAGCAAGCGGGCCGGAGCCGCAGGTGGGCGGTGCAGGCGACCGCCTGGTAGCGATGGCTGCGATAACGGCAGGAACGCTCATGACGCCCCGGCGGCACCGGCCGGCCGGCGAAACGCGCCGCGCATCGCCGCCCAAAGGCGCCGGACAGGCTGCCAGCCGGAATAGAGAAACACGGCGAAGAGCGTCAGCACGCCGCTGGTGATGATGCCGGCGCCCGTATTGAGCCCGAGGAGGGCGATGATGTTGACGGTCAGCGCGAAAAACAGCGCCCCGAGCACCGCGCCGACGAAGGAGCCGCGCCCGCCGGTGAGTGCCGCGCCGCCGAGGACCGCCGCCGCGATGCTGGTCAGCGCGTAGCCGGAGCCGATGACGGGATGGCCGACGCCGACCTCGGAGGCGAGAAAGAAACCGGCCAGGACGGCAATGATCCCGGAGAGGAGATAGGCGCGCAGATGGACGGCGTTGATCCGCACGCCGTTGCGCTTGGCGGCTTCCTCGCGAAAGCCGACGGCGCGAAGCCTGAGCCCGCTGCGCGTGTGATAGAGCCAGAAATCACCGGCGATCGCGGCAGCCAGGATCACGAAGAAGGAGAGCGGTATGAAGCCGACACGGATTTTGAAAAAATCGATGAAATCCTGGTTGATCACGCCGAGCGGCGATGGCCGCAGATAGAGCGCGATGCCTTGCACGACGCTCAGCATGGCAATGGTGGTGATCACTGAATTGAT
Source organism: Allostellaceae bacterium (assembly GCA_052143095.1). Taxonomy (GTDB): domain Bacteria; phylum Pseudomonadota; class Alphaproteobacteria; order ATCC43930; family CGMCC-115725; genus DAHUYF01. The sequence goes on along the minus strand of JBKQTR010000084.1, from coordinate 7,897 downwards.
GCCGGCGAACCGAACCATCACGCCGTTGGCCAACCCGACCACGACGCCGATCGCCAGACAGAAAACCGCGCCGAAAAGGACCGGCGCCAACGCCATCTCTTCGCCGATCAGGAAGGAGGCGACGACCACGGTGAGGCTCATCACCGAGCCGACCGAAATATCGAACCCTCTTACCAGCAGCACGTTGAACTGCGCCATGGTGGCGAGAGCAAGCGGCGCGGTCGCAAAGAGAATATGCCGGATGTTGAGCTGGGTCAGGAAGACGTCGCTGCGCAACGACGCGTAGCCGCCGACGACGAGCGTCAACAGGAGGAGAAACAGCAGCGGCGTCCACCAGCGGTTTCCGCCGCCGGCGATGATCTTGCGCAGGCCGGCGACAGAAGCCCAATCGGCACGATCCCCCTCGACTGCCTCGGGTTTGGCGCCGGTCGCGACCTCCTTGGAGCGCAGGAACGAGGAGACGATGCTCTCCTCGGAGAGCTCAGCGCCCGCCAATTCGCCGATGATGCGGCCGCGCGAGAAGACCAGCACGCGGTCGCAGAGACCGGCGAGTTCCATCGCGTCGGAAGAATTGATCACGCAGGCGATGCCCTGATCCGCCTTGGCGCGGATCGCGCGGTAGATATCGAATCGGGCATTGGCGTCGACGCCCTGGGTGGGCTCGTCGATCAGCACAAGTTTCGCGCTGTAGAGGAAGCTGCGGGCCAGGACCGCCTTCTGCTGATTGCCGCCGGAGAGGCCGCTGATCGGCTGGTCGAGAGCCGCCGCGACGATGTTCAGCTCTTCGACCAGGGAACAGGCGTGCGCCCGTTCCTTCGACGCCGAGATCAGCCCGCCCGAGGCGAAAGAGTGGAGCACCTGCACGGTCATGTTCTCGCGCACGCCGAGAGCCGGAAAAATCGATTCGGCGGCCCGGTCGCCGCTCAGCGACAGAATGCCGGCGTCGAGCGCGTCGCGTGGCCTTCCGGCGCCGACCGGCTTGCCGTCGCACGCCACCTGCCCCCGCGTTTCCTCGATGCCGCCAAGGGCGCGCAAGACCTCGCGCTGGCCGTTGCCTTCGGCGCCGGCAAAGCCGAGAATCTCGCCGCGACGGACCTGAAAACCCACATCGCGGAAGCGCGCGCCGCTGATCTCGTCGACCTTCAGCACGACCTCGGTCGACCCGCCCGCCATCCTCCGCGGATATTCCGCTTCGATCGGACGGCCGACCATCATGGCGATGAGGTCATTCTCGGAGAGCCGGTCATTGACCTCGTAGGTGCCCTGGCCCTCGCCGTCGCGCAGGATGGTGACACGGTCGGCAAGGGCGAGGATTTCCGGCAATCGATGGCTGACATAGACCACCGCGGTGCCCCGGGCGACGGCACGCCGGATGATGCCGCTCAGCTTTTCGACACCCGAATAGTCGAGGCTCGAGGTCGGCTCATCCAGGAGCAGGACCTTCGGCTCGGCGGCCAACGCCTTGACGATCTCAAGGAACTGGCGCTGGGCGGGGGTCATATGCCCGACGAGCATATCGGGCGAGATCCCGAGATCGTAAGGCGCAAGCTGCAGGGCGGCCCGCTCGCGCCTTCGCCCGACCGTGGCGAGATCGTCCACGGCCCCGAGAAGGAGGTTTTCCGCGACGGTAAGCTCGCGCACCAATGAGTCGTCTTGATAGACGGTGGCAAGGCCCCGCCGCCGGGCGAGCAGCGGATCGGCGGTGGCGAGCACCTCGCCCATGATCGTCACGCGACCTTCATCGGCGACGACCGCACCGCCGGCAATGCCCAACAGCGTGCTCTTGCCCGAGCCGTTTTCGCCGAGCACAGCGTGGATTTCGCCGGGACGGCAGGCGAAATCGACGCGGTAGAGCGCCTGGACGCCGGGATAGCGCTTCGAAATGCCGGAAAGCTCGAGCGAGGCAGCGACCATCAACCCATTTCCCGGAGCCGAATACCCATTCTTTCAGCGCAGCGTCGGAGGAAAAAATCGGCGCGGGCTCCCTGCTCTCACGCCGGCATCGGCGCAAGAGAGGGCGCGACAGAGCGAGCCCCGCCGGTCAAACCGGATCAGCCGCGACCTACTTCTTGGCGAACATCGCCTTCATCATGTCATTGTCCACCAGCGTCGAGACGGACGCATCCTCGGGCAGATCGTGGTTGCACATGCCTTTGACGACTTGCTTCATTTTGAAGGGCACGTCGACGGTGGGAGGAACCGCCTGGCCTGCCTTCTTCATCATCGCCGCGGTCAAGGCAAAGCGGGACTGGTCATTCTGACCGCTGGAGAAGAATATCTTGAAGTCGGGATCGTTGATTTTCTCCCAATCGCAAAAGAGTCCCTGCTCGTCGGTGCGCAACGCCACGATCACCGCGGGCCGTTTTTTTGCCTCCTGATAGGCCCTGAGGCCGCCGCGAAAGCCATCGGCATATTCGTAGACGACGGCGTCGACGCTGTCATTCTGGGACAGGAAGCCCGACATGGCCTGAAACGTCCCCTCCTGTGTCCAGTTGGTGTCGGCCTTGCCGAGGAGCTTCAAACTTTTGTGCTTGGCGATCTCCTCGTCGGAGCATTTTTGCCAACCGGCGCTCAGCGGATTGCCCGGCGTGCCGCCGAGCTCAACCACCGTCGTCGGATCTTTCTTGGAATTTTCTGCGGCGATCTTGATGAAATCGGCACCGAGGGTGCAGATGTTTTCCGCCACGGTCGCCACAAAATCCGTGCCGGCTTTGCCGCCGATATAGGTTCCATTGTGCAAGACAACGAGGATGCCGGCTTCGGAGGCCTCCTTGACGGTCGGAAGCAATGCCGGTCCGGCATCGGCGAAGGTGACGATGACATCGACTTTCTGCGCGACATAGGCCCGCATGTCGGAGACCGCCTTGGCGGCATCGCCGCCGGCCGAGGTGTAGACGATCTTCTTGATGTCCGGATAGGTCAGCGCCTGCTCGATGAATTCCATCTTGGTGACCTGGCGCCAAACGTTCTCGCCGAAGCCATCGGCATAGGCGACGGTGAGCGTCCCGTGCCCGGTCTCGCAGACATTGTTCTTCCAACACTCGAGCGCCAGCTTGCGCTGCTCCGGCGTCAAATCCATCGCCGCGTGCTTGATGGCTTCGACGATGACCGGAGAGACATTCTCGGTCGTTCCGACGGCCTTCATCATCAGCTCGTTGGCGTCGCGCCCCTGAGATGACGCGGGCGCCAACACCGACAGGACCGCTGCCGCAATCGGCACGGCACAGTGACGCATTCCCCTAACATGGTTCTTCATTGTCGCCCTCCCTTGGCTCAACCTGTTTCAGCGACGTGAGCCGGTCCTGCCGCCGCTGTTTATTTATTCCTTAGCCACGGATACCGGTCCGTGTCCCTTCCAGCGTAGTCGGGATCGAGATAAATGAAGCAGCGCTGGATCTTCCAATCCCGAATCTCGAACACGTCGCACCAGCGACCGGCGCCGTGCTCGGGTACGCCGGCGCGCCACGGACCATCCCGATGCTCACCGTGGCTGGTCCCCTCACAGACGATATAGTCGCTGCCCGAGAAAATGAAGTTGAAACTGGCGTAATGATGCTCGATCGATTTAATCGTGCCCCCGACTTCGGTGAACAGCTTGCCCACTTGTTCCTTGCCCGACGCCACTCCCCACTTTGGGAAGTAGACTTGGGCATCATCGGCAAAGAGATCGAGGATGCTTCCGCCCGTCGAGGTGACACCCCCCTTGTCGAAGGCCTTCAGGTATTCGATCACCACGGATTTCCGTTGCTCGTCGGTCATAACTAGCGTTGATAGCGCCATCGGTTTCCTCCATCGAACGAGATCGATCGCTTAGGCTCACGGCTTTGGTCGCCGTCGCCCATCTCCTGCCTATTGGGCAAATTTTTGATGTTCCTTGTGGGCTGCGGCGGCGGCCAAATAGGCAAACGCCAAAATCGGCCCAATCGTGGCGCCGCCTGCCCAATAAGCCCGGGCCGAGGCCGAGGCGACGCAATTGCCGACGCCGTAGAGCCCGACGATGGGTCTCTCCTGATCGTCGACGACTTGACCCGAGACGTTGGTCTTCGGGCCGCCTTTGGTATCGAGATTGCCGCCCGTCAGCAGTGCGGCGTAGTACGGCCCCTGGTCGGAGAGGGGATACATGGTCGGGTTCGGCGCCGACGGCGACGGCGCCACCGCACCATTGAACAACAGCTCGACCTGACGCTCGCCGCGCTTGAAGTCGAGATCCTTGCCGCTTGCCGCGAAGCCGTTGAAGCGTTGCATCGTCGCCGCCAGCGTCTTGTCGAAGTCGGATGCGAGTTTCAACCCGCCGGTGACGCCCTCATAGCCCGCCAATCGCTCGCCGATCGCCTTGCTCAACGCGGCGAGCGTGGCGCCCTTGATCACATGGGCGTCGTCCTCGCCGGGGGGAACGATGAAGCGTCCGTACTCGTCGCTGGCGCAATGATCCTGGCTGCGTTGATCCCAGACCGCGATCAGCAACAGGTTCGGATACTCGCCCCGAGCCCCGTCCCATTGGAAGAACACCTGCGCCATTTCGTTATAGGCGAGTTTCTCGTTGGCGACGCGGCGTCCCTCCTTGTTGACATAGATCATGGAATCGCCGGAGGGCGAGAATGTACCGATCAGGCCGGGATCGCCGGCGATGGCCTTCTCGAAGACGATCGGGCACATCCAGGCGTAATTCATATTGCGCAGTTGTGCGCCGACGGCGCTGGCAACGTAGATGAAATCGCCTTCGTTGCTTTTGGCGGCGCATCCGCCATAGACCGGCACGCTGAGATAGTTCTTGCGCAGTTCGACATCGTGCGTGAAGCCTCCCGTGCAGAACACGACGGCTTTGCGCGCGAAGAAGCGTAAGCTTCGCCCCGTGTCGGTATCGGCCTCGACGCCCACGACCTCGCCCGCCGTGTTCCTGATCAGGCGCTGCACGCGATAGCCGGAACGGATATCCACGCCGTCGCGCTTGGCAACCGCTGACATGGTGCGGATCGCCACTTCACCGCCGTCGGACATGCTCTCGCGCGCGTCCTTGGGAAGCAGCACACGACCTTTCGGCGCCTTGTCCTCGGGAAGTTCCGCCCAGTAATCGGGCACGAAATCACAGTGGCGGTAGGGAAGCGCGCCCTTTTCCCGCAACAATTCCGTAGCGGTCGACGCGTTGTCGTAGATCGCTTCGTACTGTGCATATTCCCAAAGCGACATGCCGAAGCGAGGCGCGCTGGGATTGTAGATCTCCGGCCGCGAGAGCCGCGCCATATAGCGAAGGCAATCCTTCTTCGGGTCTTCGGTGCCCGCGGCTCTCATCGCCGCGTTGTTTGGCACCCAGTACCAAAAGGCCGCCTTGCGCGTCGTGCCGCCCAGTTCCGGCGCCTTTTCGAGGACCAGGACCTTGTTGCCGAGCCAGCGGCTGAACAGCGCCGTCGCCAAGCCCGCGACGCCACTGCCGACCGCGATGATGTCGACCTCGCCGTCGAACCTGCCCCGGGCGGCGGCGGGCGCCGAAGATTTACGAGCGATGGTAGCCAAGCAATGCCCTCCCATGGATTCTGGGGAGCGTGCCGCGGTCAAGGGCTCCCGGTCTTTCAGCTTTCGTATTTTATCGAATCCTGAAAGGACGAGCTGGGCGCGTCACCGGCGATAGGCGGGCGATTGTGCGAATTGCATTGTCAGGATCAGCATTGTGTGATTGGATCGCCTGAGCTCCAGAGGCTACGGGGGTCACCAGAATCCCAGGCGGAGCGGGTTGTCGCGCCGTGCATCTTTTGATGCTGTGGCGATGGCCGGGGAGGCAAACGATGGTGCTGTCCGCCGAGGAGCGGCCGGACCCCACTCGGTTTCATGGTCTTGAGCAGTTTCAACGTCGTGGTGACACGGACGGCATCGGCTATTGCATTGCCGGGGCCAAGCCCTACGCGCTTGAGTTCTCCAACACCGCCGATGTCATCTGTTTGCTGTTGGGCGACATCAACAGTCGCACCAAATTCGAGGATGACCACGAGAAGCCGCTGGTCTTTCTCGGCGAGTCCAGCGCCTTCCACCCGCGCAGCGGCAACGTCCGGGTGCGCGCGGATGAGGTGCGTCACGGCTTCATTGCCTTCAGCTACGCGCAAGACTTCCAGGGTCTTCTTGACGATCGCAACATCGCGGGCCTGCGTCGGGCCGGAAGTCGCAACAACCTGCGCAACAACACCATCACCTTCCTTGCCCGCCACGTCAGAGAGCGGCTGCAGAGGCCTGAGCCGCTACGGCCGCTCGAGCTTCAGTTTCTCGCTTTCGGCATCTATATCGAGACCATGCGCCAGCTCGACACCGTCGTTGCGGCGCGCCGGGGCACGCTCTCCGATCAGGAATTCGCCAGGCTTTGCGACTACATAGAGGAAAATCTCGACGGCAAGCTGACCTGCGCCGGCTTGAGCCGGGCGGTGAACCTGCCGCTGCGCGCCGTCTATGACGGCGTGAAGCTCCGCACCGGACGGTCGCCTTACAACCTGGTCATCGAGAAGCGGATCGAGCGCGCCCGCAGCCTGTTGCGGCATTCGACGGTTTCGATCGCCGAGATCGCCTGCGCTTGCGGTTTTTCATCCCAACAGCATTTGACTGCGACGCTGTCGCGCCGGTTGGGCCGCACGCCCCGTCGGCTGCGCGAGGGCTCATAGTCGAGGCGTCCGCCGCGCGGCGGCCCCGACACTTAAGCATTTGCCAAACTAATTCTTGACGTTGCGGCGCGCGCTGTTATAGTTAAGCAGATGCTTAACCAACAAGCCGCGCTCGACCTCATGTTCCAGGCGCTCGCCGATCCGACCCGGCGGGCGATGGTGGAGCGGCTGAGCCGCGGCCCGGCCTCGGTCAGCGAGTTGGCGCGGCCGCTCGCCATGTCGATGCCGGCGGTGATGCAGCACCTGCGGATGCTCGAGGCGAGCGGCCTTGTCCGGTCGCAGAAGGCCGGCCGCGTGCGCACCTGCCGGATGGAGCCGGTGGCGCTGAGCCAGGCCGAGCAATGGATCAGCGCGCGCCGCACCGGTTGGGAGCGCAATCTCGACCGGCTGGGCGATTACCTCGCCGCAGCCGCCGAAACCCCGAACCCCCGGAGGAAGCCATGACCGAGCCATCCGCCACGCACGCGACATTTTCCCTCGAGCGGATCTATAACGCCTCCCCCGCCCGCGTGTTCGCCGCCTGGGCGACGGCGGATGCCAAGGCGAGCTGGTTCAGCGGCGGCGACGAGTGGACGCTGATCGAGCGCGCCTTCGACTTCCGCATCGGCGGCCGCGAGCACGCCAGCGGCGCCTGGCGCAACGGCACGATCTCGCGCTTCGACAGCCGCTACCACGACATCGTGCCGAACCAGCGCATCGTCTACGCCTACGACATGCATCTTGGCGATAGGCACATCTCGGTCTCGCTGGCCACCGTGGAGTTCAAGCCGGCCGGCGCCGGCACGCGGCTGATCCTCACCGAGCAGGGCGTGTTTCTCGACGGCTACGACGATGCCGGCGCGCGCGAGCGCGGCACGAGCGGGCTGCTCGACCGGCTGGACGCCGCGCTGAAGCAGGACGCGGCGAAGGCATGACGGCGGACGCGGCGGCTGGCACGGCAGGATCTCTCGGGGAATGACGTGCTGCATCCGCGCCCGTGCGTCCTTCGAGACGGCCGCTAACGCGGCCTCCTCAGGATGAGGAAGCATGGAAAACGGCATCGACCGATGATGCCGGTTTGGATCTCACCTCATCCTGAGGAGCGGCGCGCAGCGCCGCGTCTCGAAGGACGCACGAACGGAATTGCAGCGCCGCGGCGGAAATTTTTGCCCCCCGGACAGAATGTAGATGATAGTGCGATGCGCGGAGCAGAACGACGAGAATCACGGGCGATTTCCGCGTTCAGGGTACGCCCTGCAGACCTCAACGGCGCTCCT
>JBKQTR010000083.1:0-8423 GCA_052143095.1 Allostellaceae bacterium | reverse complement strand
GGCGCCACCAGACCCCGCAGGCGCCCCCGGGGTCTTCTGCGTTTGCGCTCAATGCAGCGCCGCGAGGATCGCCAGCAGCAGGATCGCCACGATGTTGGTGATCTTGATCATCGGGTTGACGGCCGGGCCGGCGGTGTCCTTGTAGGGATCGCCGACGGTGTCGCCGGTGACCGCCGCCTTGTGCGCGTCTGAGCCCTTGCCGCCGTGATGGCCTTCCTCGATGTATTTCTTGGCATTGTCCCAGGCGCCGCCGCCCGACGTCATCGAGATCGCGACGAAGAGGCCGGTGACGATGGTGCCGAGCAGCATCGCGCCCACCGCGCTGAACGCCGCCCCTTGGCCGCCGATCGCGTCGATGACGAAATAGAGCACCACCGGCGCCAGCACCGGCAGCAGCGAGGGCACGATCATCTCCTTGATCGCCGCCCGCGTCAGCAGGTCGACGGCACGGCTGTAATCGGGCTTCGCCGTGCCTTCCATGATGCCCTTGATCTCCTTGAACTGGCGGCGCACCTCGATCACCACCGAGCCGGCGGCGCGGCCGACCGCGGTCATGCCCATCGCGCCGAAGAGATAGGGCAGCAGCCCGCCGATCAATAGGCCGACGACGACGTAGGGGCTCTGCAGCACGAAGCTGACCGGCACGTTCGGGAAGTAGTAGGTGAGGTCGTTGGTATAGGCGGCGAACAGCACCAGCGAGGCGAGCCCGGCGGAGCCGATGGCATAGCCCTTGGTGACCGCCTTGGTGGTGTTGCCGACGGCGTCGAGCGCGTCGGTGGTCTTGCGCACCTCCTTGGGCAGATCCGCCATCTCGGCGATGCCGCCGGCATTGTCGGTGACCGGGCCATAGGCGTCGAGCGCCACGATCATGCCGGCCAGCGCCAGCATGGTGGTCGCCGCCACCGCGATGCCGAAGAGGCCGGCGATGAGATAGGCCACGATGATACCGGCGCAGATGACGACGACCGGCAGCGCCGTCGATTCCATCGACACCGCCAGGCCCTGGATGACGTTGGTGCCGTGGCCGGTGATCGAGGCTTGCGCCACGCTGCGCACCGGGCGGTATTCGGTCGAGGTGTAGTATTCGGTGATCCAGACCAGCAGGCCCGTGACCAGCAGCCCGACGACGGAGCAGCCGAACAGGCCCGCCCCGGTGGTGCTGGCGACGCCGCCCTTCATCGTTACCACAGTGTCGAAGCCGACGAGATGGTAGAACACCCCGGCGATCAGCGCCGCCGAGATCACGCCCGAGACGATCAGCCCCTTGTAGAGCGCCGCCATGATCCCGCCGCCGGCGCCGAGGCGGACGAAGTAGGTGCCGATCACCGAGGCGAGGATGCACACGGAGCCGATGACCAGCGGCAACAGCATCATCGTCGAGCGCATCGGCTCGTCGAAGAAGATGTTGGCGAGCAGCATGGTGGCGACGATGGTGACGGCATAGGTCTCGAACAGATCGGCCGCCATGCCGGCGCAATCGCCGACATTGTCGCCGACATTGTCGGCGATGACGGCGGGGTTGCGCGGATCGTCCTCGGGGATGCCGGCCTCGACCTTGCCGACGAGGTCGGCGCCGACATCGGCGCCCTTGGTGAAGATGCCGCCGCCCAGCCGCGCGAAGATCGAGATCAGCGAGGCGCCGAAGGAGAGCGCCACCAGCGCCTCCAGAATGCCGCGGGTGTCGCCCGCTGGCAGCGACCAGCGCAGGAAGAAGTAGTAGAGCGAGACGCCGAGCAGGCCGAGCCCGACCACCAGCATGCCGGTGACCGCGCCCGCCTTGAAGGCGACGGCAAGGCCGGCGGCCAGCCCCTGGCGCGCCGCCTGCGCCGTGCGCACATTGGCGCGCACCGAGACGTTCATGCCGATATAGCCGGCGGCCCCCGACAGCACCGAGCCCACCAGGAAGCCCACCGCGCTGCGCCAGCCGAGGCTTGCCAGCAGGATCAGGAAAATGATGACCCCGACGATGGCGATGGTGCGGTATTGCCGGTTGAGATAGGCCTTCGCGCCCTCCTGCACGGCGCCGGAGATTTCCTGCATCCGCGCCGTGCCGGCATCGGCGGCGAGCACCTGCCGGCTGGTCCACCAGCCATAGAGCAGCGCCAGCACGCCACCGGCGACGACGACCAAGTAGGCATTCATCGTTCGAACCCTTCGGTTATTCGTTTGTGAGGTATCGTCCCCCGACGAAAAGCGCGCGGACCATGCCAGAAGACCGCGGCTGAGGCAACCCGGGGACGCGCCGGGGCGCCGGGGGGTCCCGCCGCCTGCTATTCGCTGCCGCCCTCGACCGTCAGCCCCTGGGCCCGCCAGCGCAGCATGCCGCCGGCCAGATTCGCGACTTTGGTGAAGCCGGCGCGCTGCAGGATCACCGTCGCCTGCGCCGAGCGTCCGCCTGCCCGGCACACCGTCACGATCGGCCGCTCCGGCGACAGCCGCTGCGTCTCGTCCTTGAGCCTGCCCAGCGGCAGCAGCAGCGCGCCCGGGAGATGACCCAGCGGCCCCCGGAACTCCTCGGGCTCGCGGACATCCAAGAGCTGCAGCTCCTGGAGATGCTCCTCGACCCATTGCGGCTGGATTTCCCAGATGCCGGCAAAGGTGAAGGCGAGCGGCCCCCAGCCCGGTTCCGCCGCCGCGGCCTCGCTCTGCTCGGGCCGGCCGCAGCGCAGATTGGCGGGAACGGCGATCGCCATCTGCTTGGGATGCGGCAGGCCCAGATTCTGCATGTAGCCGGCGAAATCGTCCTCGCTGAGATCGCCGCCGAGCCGCGGGTTGAACCGCCGCTCCTCGCCGACGGTGGTGACGGTGACGCCGCGATAATCATGCGCGGGATAGAGCAGGCAGCCCTCCGGCAAGGTGAAGAGCTGCTGATGCACGGCGCGATACATCGCGCGCGCATCGCCGCCCTGGAAATCGGTCCGGCCGCAGCCGCGCACCAGCAGGCAATCGCCGGTAAACGCCATGCGCTCGTCATCGAGCACATAGCTGATGCAGCCCGCGGTATGCCCGGGCGTTGCGCGCACCGCGAGATGGCGCTGGCCGAAAGCGATTGGGTCGCCGTGCCGGAGATAGCGGTCGGCGCCTTCGGCGCCGCTCCCGGCGCTGAGCGCGATGGCGCTGCCCAGACGCTGCTTCAGCATCCAGGCGGCGGTGACGTGATCGGCATGCACATGCGTCTCGAGCGTCCAGCGCAGCGTGAGGCCGAGCTCGCCGATCAGCGCCGCGTCGCGCCGCATCTGCTCGAAGACGGGATCGATCAGCACCGCCTCGCCGCTGGCGCCATCCGCCAGCAGATAGGTGTAGGTCGAGGATTGCAGGTCGACGAGCTGACGGAAGATCAGCATGGCCCCCGTTCCCTGCCGCCGCGATGCCGTCAGTATGCCACAAAACAGCGCGGCGCGGGGGCGAGCCTTGCCGCGGCCCCTTAGCGCTCCTGCTCAACCAGCTGTCGGATCAGGATGGCGTGCACCACGTCCGGGCCGAGCACGCGGTCGGCGGCGGCCTGCAGGCGGCGCTTGATCAGCGCCTCGTTGACGACGCGGGCGTCGCCGCTGCGCCAGCCATAGATGCGGTAGAGCTCGGTGATGAAGGCGTCGGTGATCTCGCGCTTTTTCTTCTTCACCTCGCTTTGGCGATGGCCGTCGGCCAGCTCCAGCGTCAGCAGCACGCCGACCTGGCGGGTGACGTTGTTGCCCTCCACCACCGGCAGCTCGATGGGGTCTATGTTGAAGAAGTCGGGCACCCCCGGCAGCAGCGGCTTCTCTTGCGCCCCGCCCTCGCCGCCCTCATGCTCGGCCGCCACGGCCGGCAGCGCCGCGAGCGCCGCCAGCGCTCCGAGCAGGGCGCGGCGCCGCCAGAGACGCGGCCTCGGCGCGTTGGGGGTCACCACGGAGGCACGGAGGGCGCGGAGAAGGGGAGACTGGCGCGCTGTCGCGCGCTTGGCGCATGTTCCAAGCATCCCACCCCCGCCAACCACCGCCGTCCCCGCGCAAACGCAACGGCATGCACACTACTTCCAGCTGCTGCGCAGCCCCTCCCCCCTGGTGGGGGTGGGTGCCCGCGGCTGAAGGCCTCGGGCAGGTGGGGGGTGCACGCGACGTGCATCAACAATAGAATCCCATGCCGCGGAGCTTGCAGCCACCCCCCTCCCAGCAGCGCACGCGACGAGCGCTCCGCGCTCGCGCGGGTGCTGCCGACCTCCCCCTCAAGGGGGGAGGGGCAGAGATGTGCGCATGCCGTAACGCGCAAGCGGGGACCCAGGGGGAGCGCCGCGCGGTTGCTCCTGAGCCCCGGCTTTCGCCGGGGCGACGGAGACGTTTCCACGGTTTCTTCTTCTCCGTGCTCTCCGTGTCCCCGTGGTCCATCTTTCGCACCGAGCGGTTTGACGGCATATGCGATTGCCCTGCCCTCCTGGCGGGAGAGCGCGAAACCTCACTGCAGCACAAGGTGGTTAAGAATTAGAAATGGCGGTAGCCGGCCTGCTCGATCGACAGCGGCGCGCCGTCGCGGTCGAGCACGCGGACGCCGAAGCCCGCTTCGATGCGGCCGATGGCGGCGACCGGCACGCCGGCCTCCTGGGCGACTGCCGCGACCGCCACGGCCGCGCTTTCCGGCGCGCAGAACAGCAGCTCGTAATCGTCGCCGCCCGCCAGCGCCGCCTCGAGCCAGCGCCGCTCGCCGCTCACCGCCGGCCGCGCCGCCAGCGACAGCGGCAGCAGCGCCGCCTCGATCACCGCGCCGACGCCCGAGGCGGCGCAGAGATGGCCGAGATCGGCAACCAGCCCGTCGGAGACGTCGATCATCGCATGCGCGATCCCGGCGAGAAGCTGCCCCAGCGCGAGCCGCGGCTGCGGCAGGTGATAGCGGTCGATGAGGAACGCGCGCGCCGCGCCGTCCTCGAGCGCCAAGGTGCCGCGGAGCGCCGCGAGGCCGAGCGCGGCGTCGCCGAGCGTGCCGCTGACGAAAACGAGATCGCCCGGCCGCGCGGTACTGCGCAGCACCGCGCAACCCGCGGCGACACGGCCGATCAGGGTCGCCGAGAGCGTGATCGGCCCGTCGATCGCGCTCATGTCGCCGCCGAGCAGCCCGATGCCATAGCTCGCCTGGTCCTTGGCGAGGCCGGTGGCGAAGCCCTCGAGCCAGTCCTCGCCGAGCCGGCGCGGCAGCGCCGTCACCAGCAAGTAGAAGAGCGGCGTGGCGCCCTTGGCCGCGAGGTCGCTGAGATTGACGCGCAGCAGCTTCTGCGCCACCGCGTCGGGCGGCGTCTGCGGCAGGAAATCGACGCCCTCGACGATGGCGTCGGTGGTGAGCACGTATTGCTCGCCCGGCGGCCCGTCGATCAGCGCGACGTCGTCGACGAGGCCGAGCGCGCCAGGCGCCGCCAGCGGCGCGAAGAAGCGCGCGATGCGCTCGAATTCACCGAGGGGGGGCGCCGCCGCCACGTCTTCCATCCTCGAGATCGCCCGGCCGCAGCGCATGCGCCAGCCGATCGAGCACGCCATTGACCAGCCCCGGCTCCTTGCCGGCGAAGAACGCATGCGCGATGTCGAGATACTCGCTGATGGCGACCCGTGCCGGCACGTCGGCGCGCGCCAGCAGTTCATAGGCGCCGGCGCGCAGGATGGCGCGCAGCACCGTCTCCAGCCGCTCCAGCGGCCAATCCGGCGTCAGCACGCCCGAGAGCGCGCGGTCGAGCTCGGCCTGGCGCTCGGTCGCGCCGGTGACGATGTCGGCGAAGAGCGCGGGATCGGCCTCGCCATACTGCTCGCCGTCGATCTCGCGCCCGAGGCGGTGCCTGAGGAATTCGGCGATCACCGTCTCCGGCTTGGCGTCGGAGAGGTCGATCTGGTAGAGCGCCTGCACCGCGGCGAGACGGGCGACGCTGCGCTTGCGCGTGCCGGTGGCGGGACGCGGGACGGGCGGCTCGCCGCTCATGTGGCGCGGAGCCCGAAATGGCGCTTCAGCTCGATCATGGCGAGGCAGGCATTGGCCGCCTCGCCGCCCTTGTTCTTCTTGTCGGTGCGCGCGCGCGCCAGCGCCTGCGCCTCGTTCTCGACGGTGAGGATGCCGAAGCCGACGGCGAGGCCGTGCTGCAGCGCCAGACGCTGCAGCCCGCCGGCGCTCTCGGCGCAGACATAGTCGTAATGCGTGGTCTCGCCGCGGATGACGCAGCCGAGCGCGAGATAGCCGTCGAAGCGCGCCTCGCGCGCGCCGCGCGCCTGCGCCTCGACGGCGAAGCGGATCGCCGCCGGGATCTCGAAGGCGCCCGGCACGGTGAAGCGCTCATAGCTCGCTCCCGCGGCGTCGAGGGCGGCGATGGCGCCCTTCGCCAGCTCGTCGGCGATATGCGCGTAATAGCGCGCCTCGACGATCATGATGTGCGCGGTTTCGGCCATGTCAGCTCGCGTGGCCGCCGGGACGCTCGATCGGCCGCTGGCCGACGACGGCGAGCCCGTAGCCCTCGAGCCCGACGATGGTGCGCTCGGTATTGGACAGCAGGATCATGTCGCGGATGCCGAGATCGAGCAGGATCTGCGCGCCGACGCCGTAATTGCGCAGCTCCGCGCCGCCGACCCTCTTGCTCTCCAGCAGGCCCGGCATGCGCTCGGCGAGGCTGTTCGACACCGGCTCGCGGATCAGCACGACGACGCCGCGGCCTTCGCGCCCGATCGCCTCCATTGCCCCTTGCAGCAACCCGCCGCGATTGCCCTTGTCATGGCCGAGCACGTCCTCGAGCACGTTGAGCGCGTGCATGCGCACCAGCACCGGCTCGGGCGTGGCGATGTCGCCCTTGACCAGCGCGATATGCTCGACGCTGCTGATCTTGTTGGCGTAGACGTGCATTCGGAAATCGCCGCCGAAGCGCGAGTGGAACGGCGTCTCGAGCTTGCGCTCGACGATGCGGTCATGGCGTCGGCGATAGGCGATGAGATCGGCAATGGTGGCGATCTTGAGCCCGTGGCGCTGGGCAAACGCGATGAGCTCCGGCCGGCGCGCCATAGTACCGTCGTCGTTCATGATCTCGCAGATGACGCCGGACGGGTTCAGCCCGGCGAGCCGTGCGATGTCGACCCCCGCCTCGGTATGGCCGGTGCGCACCAGCACGCCGCCGTCGCGCGCCATCAGCGGAAAGACGTGGCCGGGCGTGACGATGTCCTGCGAGCCCTTGCCGGCGTCGATGGCCACCGCGACGGTGCGCGCGCGGTCGGGGGCGGAGATGCCGGTGGTGACGCCCTCGCGCGCCTCGATCGACACTGTGAAGGCGGTCTGCAGCCGCGAGGTGTTGAGCTGCGGCATCAGCGGCAATCCCAGCTGCTCGACGCGCTGGCGGGTAAGCGCGAGGCAGATCAGGCCGCGGCCGTGCTTGGCCATGAAGTTGATCGCCTCGGGCGTCGCCATCTGCGCCGGAATGACGATGTCGCCCTCGTTCTCGCGGCCCTCATCGTCGACCAGGATGAACATGCGGCCGTTGCGCGCATCCTCGATGATGTCCTCGATCGGCGAGACGACCTCGACGAAGCTCATGCCAGATCCTTTCCGAGCAGCCTCGCGACATAGCGCGCGAGCACGTCGATCTCGAGATTGACGCGGTCGCCGGGCTGGACCGAGCCGAGCGTCGTCTTCGCCTGGGTGTGCGGGATGATGTTGACGCCGAAGCGACGACCCGTCACCTCGTTGACGGTGAGCGAGACGCCGTCGAGCGCCACCGAGCCCTTGGACGCGATCGCCGTGTCGAACGGCGCCGGGACGTCGAGGACGAGGCGCAGGCTGTCGCCCTCGGGCCGGCGCGCGACGATTTCCGCCACCCCGTCGACATGGCCCGACAGGATATGGCCGCCGAGCTCGTCGCCCAGCCTCAGCGCGCGCTCGAGATTGATCGGCGTGCCCTCGCGCCACTGCCCGAGCGTGGTGCGGGCGAGCGTCTCGGCCGAGGCCTGCACCGCAAACCAGCCCTCGCCGGTTTCGGTCACGGTGAGGCAGGCGCCGGCGCAGGCGATCGAGGCGCCGAGCGCGATCTCGCGCGTGTCGTAGGCGGTGGCGATGGCAAAGCCAGTATCGCCGCCCGGCACGATGGCGCGAACCCGGCCGACATCGGTGATGATCCCCGTGAACATGGCGGCTAAGGTAGAGCTTCCGCCCGCCGCTGTCACGGTGCGCAGATGCGGCCGATAGCCCTCACCCGCCTCGCTGCGCTCGGCACCCTCTCCCGCTTGCGCTAGCGTGAGCACACATCTCGAGCAGGATGCGCCCATCATCCGGGACGTGCCCTGATCTTCCCCTCTCCGCCCCATTGGGGCGGAGAGGCTGGGTGAGGACTTCCCACCAATGAACAAGAAGAATCTGCGGGCTGGTACCCCGCAGCGGCGCCGCAAGCTTCAGCCCGTGGTTTTGATTGTAGCGCCGTGCTCGCGCCGTCCAGGACG